>CALFYE010000591.1 GCA_937952145.1 uncultured Myxococcales bacterium | reverse complement strand
TCCTCCCTCCTTGCTGCCGGGGTTCCTCGCTACGGTTTTGTTAGGCGCTCTTAGCTGCGGGGCAGGAGGAATTCGATGATCGAGGCGACGCCGAAGCCGGTGGCGCCTTTGCTGTGGTGTCCCGACTCGCTGGTGGCCTTCACCGGGCCGGCCATATCGACGTGGATCCACGGCGTCTCGCCGACAAATTCCTTGAGGAACAGGCCGGCGGTCAGGCAGCCCCCCTTGCGGTCGCCGCACTGCTTGACGTCGGCGATGTCGCTCTTGAGGGCTTCGCTCAGGCGCTCGGGCAGGGGTAGCGGCCACATCTCTTCCCCGGCGGCTCGTGCGGCGTCAAGCAGCGGCGTCGAGGCGTCCTGGGTGTTGGTCATGACACCCGCACAGTGCGGCCCCAGAGCGACCTCGCAGGCGCCAGTCAGCGTCGCAAAATCGATCATGAGGTCAGGCTTGATCTTCTCCTGGGCATAGCTCAGCGCATCGGCCAGGGTGAGGCGGCCTTCGGCGTCGGTGTTGTTGATCTCGACGGTCTTGCCGTTCATCGAGCGCAGCACATCGCCCAGCTTGTAGGCGGTGCCGCTCGGCATGTTTTCGGTCGCGGCGCAGATCACGTGGACTTCATCGGGGCAGCCCAGCTGGCTGAGCGCCGACATCGCACCCAGCACCGCACCGCCGCCACCCATGTCCATCTTCATATCGAGCATGCCGTCGCTGGTCTTGATCGACAGGCCGCCCGAGTCGAATGTCACCGACTTACCAATCAGCACCACCTTGCGGCGCGGCGTGCCGCTTGGGCGATAGGTCAGATGGATGAAGCGCGGCTCTTCGTTCGATCCCTGGGCGACGGCCAGAAACAGGCGCATACCCAGCTCGCGGCACTCGCTGGGACCCAGCACCGTCAAATCCAGCCCGCGCTCCTTGGCCAGCTTGCCAGCCACTTCGGCGAGGTGGCGCGGCGTCATCTCGTTCGCGCCCTCGTTCACCAGGTCGCGGGCCAGCATGGTGCCCTGCGCCACGGCCTGACCGCGGGCCACGCCTCGCACCTGCGCGGCCTTAATCGCCGGGTCCGAGCTGGGCGAGCCGGAAAGGGCTCCCGGCACACCGGGCAGAACGATTACGTCGCTAAGCACGGACGGCTTCTTCCGTTCACCAGTCCAGTACTTGTCAAACTGATAGCAGGAGAGGACTGCCCCTTCGGTTACGAGCTGAGCAACCCGCTCAGCGTGCTGTGGCTCAAGCTCAGGAAGCACGATTCCAATGCTGCGAGTACGGCTGGCATTGGCCATTCGCACTGCACGTGCTGTAAGGGAGCGCACATCGTTAAGCTGGAAATCCTTGCGCTTTCCAGCCCCCACCAGCAGCACGCGGCCGGCGCCAACTTTGCCGTGTGTATGTAATGTAAATGACTGAGTTTTTTTACCCGTAAACTGCTCGTCTTCCAGCAGCCCAGGCAGGATCCCGGAGAGGGCCTGATCGAGGGCTCTCAGTACCGGGTTATCGCTCAGTTCTCCTTCAAAGAGAATCAGCGCGCAGGCGTCCACGCGTAGCGTTGCAAGCTCTTGAGTCTCTGTCGGAAATGTGAACTGCATTTCCTTGTTCTCCTAAAACGTATCAGCCGCCAAGTTGGAAGGCGATCTTACACCGATTTTTTCTATGAGATAGTTTTTGTAATCTAGAACCAGCAAAATCTCCTAAGGCTTTCGCTGTCCGTCGCTGCTCGGCGGAGGGGCCCCGTCGGCCCGTCGCTAGCCATGCACTTACCATGCCTCCCTGACGTTGACAGGTCGGGGGCGCGCACGATAGCGTGCGACGAGACTTATGCTCCAGGCCCGGCCCACCTTATTTGACCGCCGCTTACTGGTCATCGCCGGCAAGGGCGGTGTTGGCCGGACGACCGTGGCCTGTGCCCTGGCACTGGCGGCGGCGCGCCGGGGGAAGCGGGTGCTTTTGGCCCAGACCAAGTCGAAAGAGCGCCTACCTCGCCTGTTTGGCGTCACCCAGAGCTTCGTCGAGGTGCAGCCGGTCGATAGCAACCTGTGGGCGGTCAACATGACGCCCGAGGTGGCGCTGCGCGAGTACGGCGTCATGGTCCTGCGCTCGTCCTTCCTGTCGCGCCAGGTCTTAGAGCGCGATGTGGTCCGCGCTTTTCTACGCGCCATCCCCGGACTTTATGACTACTCGATGCTGGGCAAGGTGTGGTTCCACACCACCGAGCAGGTGGCGGGGCGACCGCGCTTCGATCTGGTGGTGCTGGACGGTCCGGCGACGGGGCATGCGCTGACGCTGCTCGCCATTCCCAAGGTCATCTGCGACACCGTCCCGGAAGGGCCGCTGACCGGGCCAGCCCGCGAGTGTCTATCGCTGCTCACCGACGAGGCGCGCTGTCAGACGGTGCTGGTGACGCTGGCCGAAGATCTGCCGGTCTCAGAGAGCATTCAGCTGTCGCAGGGCCTGCGTCAGCTGGGGCTGCACCTGGGTCCCATCGTCGTCAATCGCCTGTATCCACCGCGCTTCCGCAGCGGGGTCAACGCGCTGGCTCTGGAAGAGCTCTTGGCGACCGCGAACACCGCCATGGGCTCGGCGCTGCCGGCCGAGGTGCTGCACGCTGCCAACCTGCAGCGTCAGCGCTCGGCGCTCAACGAGCACTATCTAAAGACGCTGCACGCCGGGCTGCCGCTGCCCCAGCTTCACGCGCCGTATCTGTTTACGGCCCAGTTCGCTCGCGCCGCGATCGAGACCTTGGCCGACCGCTTGGCTGAGCAGATCGATGCGCAGGCGCAGTCGCTGACCTAGCCTCGCGACACTTGGATCTGCACGAAGCGAGCACGGTTCGACCAGCCCCTCGGCGGATCGGCCTCGGCCGCGGTTCCCAAGCCGGGGCGCCTTCTGCTAGGGTGCGCGCATGTTGGTGACTAATGTGCGTCCGCTCTATGCCGACACCGATCAGATGGGTGTCGTCAACCACGCCGTCGCGCTGCGCTGGTTCGAGCTGGCTCGAGCCGAGTGGCTGCGTCGCCTTGACTACACCTATCGCGAATTCGAAGAGACCGGCCACATGCTGCCGGTGTACGAGGTCGGCATCCGCTATCACCGACCGGCCCGCTACGATCAGCTCCTGGCGCTGGAAGCCGAGCTGCAGATCTCAAGCCCGGTGCGCGTGATCTTCAACTATCGCGTGCGCGATCAGCAGAGCGGCGCGCTCTTGCTGGAGGGCACGACGAAGCACGCCGTGACCAGCAAGGGCGGCCGTCCCAAGGCGCTCTCCGACGAGCTGCGCGCCATCATGCAGCGTGGCCTGGCCGAGCAGCAGGCCCATACCCAAGCCAAAAACGCGGGCTGACCCCGCACGGCGGCCCCTCCCCTCGCTTATTTCCGAAAGAACTTCAGGAGGACTCACTTATGGATCGCAACCTGGCATTAGAGATGGTGCGCATTACCGAGGCGGCAGCCATTACCTCGGCGCGTTTGATGGGACGCGGTGATCGCAAGGCGGCGGATCAGGCCGCGGTCGATGCCATGCGCCGCGCCTTTGACTCGGTGCCGATCCGCGGCACGGTGGTCATCGGCGAGGGTGAGCGGGACGAAGCGCCGATGCTGTACATCGGTGAAAAAGTCGGCGCCGGCTGGACCGCCATCGCCGGTGTGGAGCTGATGCCGCGTGTCGATATCGCCGTCGATCCGCTGGAGGGCACGAACCTGTGCGCCACCGGACAGCCCGACTCGATCGCGGTCATTGCCTTGGCCGATGACGGCAAGTTCCTCAACGCGCCCGACACCTATATGAACAAGCTGGTGGTGGGGCCTTCCTGTCGCGGTGTCATCGATATCAGCCGGCCGCCGACCTGGAACCTGCACGCCGTCGCCGAGGCCAAGCGCTGCCGCGTCGAAGATCTGACGGTGGTCATCTTGGATCGCGATCGTCATAACGCGCTGATCTCCGAAGTCCGGCGGGCCGGGGCGCGCATCCGGCTGATCTCGGATGGCGATGTCGCGCCAGCGGTGGCCTGCACGCAGCCCGACAGCGGCGTCGATCTGGTGATGGGCATCGGCGGCGCCCCCGAGGGTGTGCTGGCGGCGGCGGCGGTGCGCTGCATGGGCGGCGATATGCAAGGGAAGCTCGCCTTCCGCTCGCAAGACGAGCAGGACCGCGCTTACAAGATGGGCATCAAAGATCCCGATCGCGTCTACAAGCTGGAAGATCTGGCGCAAGGCCATGTGATGTTTGCCGCCACCGGCGTCACCGACGGCAGTCTGCTGCGCGGCGTGCGCTTCTATGGCGGCGGAGCGAGCACGCACTCAGTCGTCATGCGCTCTAAGTCGGGCACCGTGCGCTTCATCGAAGCCCGCCACGACTTCGAGCGCAAGCCGGCCTCTTCGGGCCTGCGCTCGTCGCACTAAGCCGCGCGGATCGCCGGCCCGACCGATGCCCCTGCCCAAGATGCCCCTGTGCAACATGACCCTGATCGATCTGTTCCGGCAGGTAGTCGCGGCCCGGCCGCACGATGTGGCAGCGGTGTCGAGCCGCGGCACCTGCACCTACGCCGAGCTATCACAGCGAGCCCGTCGCGTGAGCCGAGCCCTGCGCCCACTCGGGGTCGGGCGCGAGGTCACGGTGGGCGTGGCCGTACCGCGGTCGATCGAGTCACTGGTCGCGGTGCTCGGCGTCTTGGGCAGCGGCGGCGCCTACGTGCCCATCGATCCCGCCTATCCCATCGAGCGACAGCGCTTGGTGGCCGGGGACGCCGGCCTGCGCGTACTCATCGTCGATTCGCGGCAGCAGACGCCGCCCGACCTGGACATCGGCGCAGCCGTGGTCGATCTGGCCAACACCGACGCTGACCCGGCGACCGACGACGAATCCGAGATAGACGAGGACGCGACTCGGAGCCAGCCCGAGGATCTGCTGTACATCCTCTATAGCTCGGGCAGCACGGGGCGTCCCAAGGGCGTCTGCGGCACGCACCAGGCGACGCTAAATCGACTCGCCTGGGCCTGGCGCGCGCAGCCTTTTTTGCCTGGCGACGTCGTCGGCCATCGCAGCTCGCTGAGCTTTGTCGATGCCGCGCCCGAGATGTGGAGCGGGCTCTTGCAGGGTGTACCGACGGCCATTCTGCATCCCGAAGAGGTGCTGGATCTGAGTCGCTTTGTCGCGGTTCTGCGCCGCTTGTCTGTCACGCGCTTGACGGTGGTGCCGTCGATCCTGGCCGCCTTGCTGCGCGGGGTACCAGCGCTGGGCGAGGCCCTGCCAGCGCTGCGCACCTGGATCACAAGTGGGGAAGAGCTGCCGCTACCGCTTCTGCACGCCTTTGCCGCAGCGGCACCGCGCGCGACGCTTCTGAACCTGTACGGCACGACGGAAGTGACGGGCGATGTGACCTGCGCCGTCTTCGAGCCAGATGCTCCTCTGCCGCCACATAGCGTGCCGATTGGGGCAGCCATGGCCGGCGCCGAGCTGTGGATCTTGGACCCCCAAGGCGCCGCTGTGCCCGATGGCGAGGTCGGCGAGCTTTACGTCGGTGGCCCGGTGCTGGCACGCGGATATCACCGCCGTCCCGCCGAAGAAGCGCTGCGCTTTCCTCGCTGCCCAGCACGTCCTTCCGAGCGCGTCTTTCGCACCGGCGATCTGGTGCGGCGCGACGGCAAAGGCAGCCTGCATTATGTTGGCCGGGTTGATAACCAGATCAAGCTGCGCGGCGTGCGCATCGAGCTGGAAGAGATCGAGCGGACGCTGCGCGGAGCCTGTCCCGAGCTGGGCGACATCGCCGTGGTGCGCACCGATGCCGACGAGCTGGTCGCTTTCGTCACACCGCTTGGGCTGCCAGAAGCTCCGCTGCGACAGGCGGCCGAGCGACTTTTGCCAGAGGTCATGCGACCCAGCCGCTATCTGCCGATCGATACGCTGCCGCAGCTGCCCAATGGCAAGTGTGACCGACGGACGCTGATCCTGCACAGCCGACAAGCACAGCGCCAAATTCCTGCGTCCGAGCAGCCACAGACCCCAAGCGAGCGGCGCCTAGCGGCGCTGTTTTCAAGCCTGCTGCGCCGTCCGGACATCGCGCGGGGCGACTCGTTTTCTGCCCTCGGCGGTGACTCGCTGGGGCTGGCCGAGCTGCTGCTTTCGATCAATCAGCCGCCCTTTGCCGGGCGCGTGGATCTGGGCTTGGCCCGACAGGCGACACTCGCTCAGCTGGCGCGGGTGCTCGATGGGGAAGAGGCGCCGGCGGTCAGGGTAGCGGCATCGTGCAGCGGCTCCGAGCCAGCGCAGCCAGAAACCCGCGGGAACCTCGCGTCGGCCGGAAGCCATGCTGTCCTCGCCGACCCAACCGCACTTACGCTGACCCCGCTCTGCGTCGGGGGCGAGGTTCCGCCCGATGTGCTGGCCCTGTTTCTGGAAGCCTCGGGGGATGCGGCGCTGTGTGCCATGATCGAACTGCCCGCTGGGATGGATGCCGCGAAAGCCCGCGCATACTGCCTAGCCAAAGACGGCGTCGTGATTCGTCTGCACGGCCATCCGGTGGGCGCAGGCATTGCGCAGTCGCCCCCCAATGTCGGCCAGCTTCCCCCCGGCGTGACCGTGCCGGCGGGCTCCGCGCAGCTAGAAGAGTGGCTGCTGCCGCGCTTCCGCAACCAGGGCATCTTGAGCGAAGCCGGTGCGTGGCCACAGCTTGCTGCATGGCTGGCGCAGCGCTTTGACTACGAGGTCAGCGCGGTCTGGGAAGATCACGTCGCCATGCTGGCCATCCTGCAAGCACGCGGCTACCAGCGTCTGGGCCGCAGCCTGTGGCAGAGCGCCCCCGGCAGCGACGGCACCTCGGGCATGTGCGAGGTCTGGATCTACGATCTGGCGGCGGCGCGCTCATCGCGCTGAAGACAGCCGCTAGACTAAAAAAAGGTCTCGCTGGACGGTCAGCTGCCCAGCGTTGTCGTGGCGCGCAGGGCGGCGATGCGGCGCTGCAGATAGGGGGAAAACGCGCTGCCATAGCGCTGCCATAGCTCGGGCTTGCGCCAGTCTTCGCTGGTCACCCGCCCGCGACACAGCCGGCTTCTGCACTGGCAGTCAAACTCATCGTACGCCGAGCCGTCCGTCGTCGCATAGTCGTAGCAGATCTCCTCGCCCGCCGGGATGTCGCGGGCGGCAAGAAGGACAATCTGGCCGCTGATGCAGGCATTGGGCTCGCAGCTATGGTTGATGAAATCGACGGCGCTCAGCGAATCCGGGACCATGAAGGCCTCGTCCTCGATCTGCAGGCTGCGGCGGCGCAGATCGTCGGGCAGCGTGGCAAAGCGGGTCGTGTCATAGACATCGCCTCCCCAGATGACCAAGACCTCGCCGGCGCGAATTGGCGCTTGCGCCGCCATGCCCTGTCCACGCACGTCACCGTGGCACAAGGACACTAGCTTGGGAGATTGATACGATGCCGAACCCCGTTCGTTCACAGGACCTCGCAGGCGGAAGAAAAGGGCCGCATGCTAGTCACAAATCGGCGCGACGACAATCGACTTGCGAGTGAGAGGTGCGGGGGAGAGCGAGCTACTTGCTGCCGGGGGCGCGGGCGTTGCTGTTGGCTGGGCTGGGGCCGCTGCCGCGGCGACGTTCAAGACCACGCAGACGAGCCCGCCAAGCGCGGGCGGTGGCGTTATCCGGGTCCAGCGCCAGCGCGCGATCGAGGCAGCGCAGGGCCTGTGCGTCGTCTTCGCCGTTGTGGTAGCACAGCGCCTGGTTGCTCCAGGTGACGGCGTGCTCGCCAAACAGCTTGAGCGACATCTCGTTGAAGCGGATGGCGTCGCGCGGTCGGTTCAGCATCAGGTAGATGCGGCCCAGCTCAAACGGCAGATCGCGACCGATCGGCACGTAGTTTTCGAAGGTCCGCTCCAGCAGCAGGACTAGCTCGCGCCGGACCTGATCGTTGGCGGTCGGCACCAGATCGATGATGCGCTGCGCGTTGTCGAGCACGACGTTGGGATCGTGTCGCGACAGGCGCAAGAGCGTGAAGATGCCGTCCATGCTGAGGCCGGCTCCTGGCTCGCGCACGGCGCTGGCGTGGGTGTAGAAGTCGTAGGGGCCGAAGTCGTCGGCGTGGCTATGGAAGGCGATGACGGTATCGGCGAACTGTTCGCGCAGCGCCCTGTCGCGACGACCGAACAGCAGACCGACACACTTGAGGCTCTGCTGCAGCTGACTGCCGGTCAGCGACAGGCCGCCCTCGGCCGTGGTGTAGCTGCCAAGCGCGTGATAGTTGACCATCGTCGAGACGCAGCCGTGCGACTGCAGATACTGCTCGCTTAAGAAGAACAGCTCTTCCTCTTCGGTGTAGCCCTTGTCGGCCGACAGCAAGAGCAGCCGGTCGCCGCACAGCGCGCGTAGCCGCGACAGACAGCGCAGCGGCCCAATCGGAAACAAGAGGTGGGTGTCGGCGAGTGCGCCGCGATAGCCTTGCAGGATGCCGTCGAAGACCGGGTTCTGATAGTACGGCAGCTGAGCCGGCCGGTAGTCGTAGTGCGCGGTGATATCCACCATGCAGTTGGGGTCAGACAGCGGCGGATTTTCGCTGGGGTGGCGCAGCGTGACCAGCGCTTCTTCGAGCACGCCCTCGCGGATGCGGAAGGCATCCTGGATCAGGCTGTCGAGGATGTAGTTGGCAAAGACGATGAGCGGGTTTTTCACCTGCCCCACGGAAAGCCGCACGCCGCTGCGTCGCAGCACGATCTCTTCGTGGTTCTCGGCGTCGAACAGGGCGCAGTCGAGCACCCCTTCTTCGAAGTACGGGCCAAGGGCTGGCGAGCTGACCCAGGCGGTCAGGTTGCTCTCGGCGATGTCGGTCATGACATAGCGCACATCCAGCCCGCGCACCGATGAAGAGCGCAGCATCGGCAGGAAGCGGCGCAGGAACAGGAAGGTCAGCAGGCCATGGCCCGCCGCCATCTCGACGATGTAGATCGGCGCGCTGGCATCGAGGAAGCCCGGCGTGCGCAGCGCATCGCGCAGAAACGAAAGCACGACCTGGGCATAGCAGTTGGCGACGAAGGGATTGCTGGTGACGTAAAACGGAATCTCACCGCTCGACCACGCCGCTGGGCCCTTGGCCTCATAGAAGCGACGCGTCAGCGGCCACAGCATCGAGTCCGAGAGGCGCTTGCCCTCCTCGATGGCATGGCCGACGGTGATGGTCACGCTCTCGTCGCTGTCAGCCGGTGCCTTGCTGCTTCCGGCAGGCGGCGGTGGCGGCGGCTGACTGGACCCCGGAGGGCCCGCGGAATGGCTCGCAGAAGGCTGCACAGACATGTCGCTGGTACTCACCTATTTTCGCCAAAGACTGCGCGATGTTATCACGGAGCCGGGGAGCTAGGCGACGGCGCGGTGAGCAGCAGCTGACCCTTTCGGGCGTCGTCGATGGCTTCGGCCAGGATACGGGCCGCTTCCTGCGGCGCGTGAAAGCCCATGCTGTTTTCGGCAGCAATAAAGTCGAGGCGCCACTGCGACCGGCGCTGCATGCGCTGCGCGGCCTGCAGCGTTGCCTGCGGGACGCCAGCCGCCTTGGCCGCCTTCAGCGCTTCGATCAGATCGACGATGGCGATACCACCTCGCTGCAACAGGCCATGGTTGCGCTCCTGGATCAGCTCGACGCGGCTGCGCATCTCTCCCTCGCTGGCCCGGTGGCAGGTCTGGCAGGCACGGTTGATGTTGAGCAGCGGGCTGCGCACCCAGTGGTCGCTGACCTTGGTCGCTCCCTCGCGGGCATAGGGCATGTGACAGTCGGCGCAGCTGACGCCGCTTCTGGCGTGAATGCCTTGGCTCCACAGCTCGAACTCGGGATGCTGGGCCTTGAGCACTGCGGCTCCGGTCTCGGCGTGCTTGTAGTCGTAGAAGCTCTCGCCGTCGGGGAACTTGGTCTCGTCCCAGTAGGCTTCGATGTCGTCGACGCGCAGGCCGCGACCCCAGGGAAAGGTCAGCGGCATCTTGCCCGAGCAGTAGTACTCGACGTGACACTGGCCGCAGACAAACGAGCGCAGCTCATTGCGGCTGGCATCGACGTTGGGATCGTAAGGTCGACTGCGGGCACCGCTGCGCCACAGCGCGATCGAGGGGATGGCCGGCACCTCGGCGTTCGATTCGGCCAGCGCACGAATGCCGCGCAGAAAGCCCGGCCGGGTGACGCGCAGGCGCATGTCCTTGGGATCGTGACAGTCGATGCAGCTCACCGGATCGGCGTGGCCGGACTGGTGCAGCTTCTGGTTCATCTCGACGTAGCTCAGCTTGAAGCTGCTCTCAAAGCCGGCCATTAGATCGCCGCCGCCTAGCTGGCGATACAGCGGCAGCACCGAGGCGTGACAGTGCAAGCACGAGCCGGACTGCGGCTTCTCTAGGCGGCGCGTGGCCTCCTGATCCTCCAGCATGTGCGCGTGGCCGCGGCGGTCGCGGTAGTCGATGGCGAAGGCGTAGCCCAGGAACATGCGCTTGAGCCAAGGATCGCGCGCGATCTTTTCTTCCGGCAGGGCCTCGCTGCCCGCGTGCCCGCCAAACCGCGTGCGCGTCGGGAAGGCAGTGCGACGATAGCCGTCGTACTGCAGCGGCCAGTTTCGGCCCCACTTCTCGGCGGAGGTGTCGTTCTCATCGACCTCAACGACGCGGACGAACTGGTGCTGGCTTTCGACTTTCTTCTGCAGGATGTTGACCAAAAGCGCGCTCAGCGAGACCGCAAGCGCCGCCACCAGGACGACCAGCAGGGCCAGGCTGCGCCGGCGACTCCAAAATCCCGGGTTCTTACTCTCAGTCATGGGACATTCCTTGTGGTTCGCACATACGGCAGGGGGCCGCCGAGGCGCGCCGGCTCGCCATGACCCACCATGGAGTGGCAGTGCACGCAGCGGACGCGGTCCTTTGCCGATTGCGCCCCGCTATCCAGCGCAGCGGTCAGCTCGGCGTGGCAGCGTCGACAGTTTTCTTCGAGGATGGCTTGGCCCGTGGCCTGAACGAAGATCGGCTCGGCGAAGGTCTGAGCGGTAAATTCCTTGCTGTGGCGGTAGCCGTTTTCGGCTTTGGCAAGGAGCTTGCGCAGGCCGGCGTGCGGCAGGTGGCAGTCGACACAGACCGCGACGCTGTGGTGGCTGGCGCGGCCCCAGCTTTGATACTGCGACTGCATGATGTGGCAGTTGGCGCAGGCGCTCGGCTCGGTGCTGAAGTACGAAAGGCCCTCGGCGTAGCGAAAGGTGTAGGCCCCGATGCCAAGCAGGGCTCCGACGCAGCCCGCCAGCAGCACGCGCAGCCGACGACGCCCGACCGCGCGGTGATAACCGGTCGACTCGCTGCCCGGCTGCAATCGCTCCGCGGGTTCACTGGGTGGTGTCTGGAGTGCCAACGTGGGCTCCTAGAGGGGATGCCTGGGGGCGCTACTTTACGGCCAAAAGCCAGCGCTCGGAAAGCAGCTTGCGCACGCCGACAGGATTGACATTGCTTTCGATTCGCGTCCTTCTCAGGGCATGACTGCTGAGACTTCTTCGGCCGGGGCTGGCACCGGACTTTCGCGGGTGCGGGTGCTCATCATCGGGACCGGATTTTCCGGGCTGTGCGCCGCGATCAAGCTCAAGCAGGCCGGCGAGGACGATCTGGTGCTGCTCGAACGGGCAACGGCTATCGGCGGCACCTGGCGCGACAACACCTATCCCGGCTGCGCCTGCGATGTGCCGGCGCACCTGTACTCGTATTCCTTCGAGCTGAACCCGGCCTGGAGCCACACCTTCGCCCCCGGGCCCGAGATCTGGGCCTATCTCGATCGCTGCTGCGAAAAGTACGATCTGCGCCGCCACATCGTCTTTCGTCAGACGGTCTGCGAGGCACGCTTCGATCCCCAAGACAGCACCTGGCACGTGCGGACGCAGGAAGGAAGGCGCTATCAGGCTGACTTCGTGATCTTCGGCATCGGGGGCCTCAGCAACCCCACCATCCCCGCCATCCCCGGTGCCAAGGGATTTTCCGGCCGACAGTTTCACACCGCGACCTGGGATCACAGCGTCGATCTTTCGGGCAAGCGTGTCGCCGTCATCGGCACCGGCGCCAGCGCCATCCAGGTCGTGCCGGCCATCGCCCCCAAGGTGGCCTCGCTGGTGCTGTTTCAGCGCAGCCCGCCCTGGGTCCTGCCGCGCATGGCCCGCTACTACAGCGAGGGGCGCAAGACGCTGTTTACGCACGTGCCGGCAGCTATGCGGCTCTTGCGTGGGATCTTCTATCGCCTATCCGAAGGGGTCACTCCGTGGCTGACGCGCTTTGCGCAAGACTCACGCGGGCAGCGGCTGATCATGCGCCTGGCCAAGGACAACATCGCCCGCAGCATCCGTGATCCCGAGCTTCGAGCGCGCTTGACGCCGACCTACGCTCCCGGCTGCAAGCGGCTGCTCTTGTCGAACGACTACTACCCCGCCCTGGCGCGCGACAATGTCCGGCTGGTCACCGACTCGATCGCCAGCATCACCGGGGCTGGCCTTACGACCGCCGCCGGCGAGGAAGTGCCCGTCGATGTCATCATCTGGGCCACCGGCTTTGCCGTGCAGGAATACCTCAAGGGCCTGAATATCTACGGCAGCGCCGGCAGTGACTTGTCCGAGATCTGGCAAAAGCGCGCCGAGGCCTATCTCGGCACGATGACCAGCGGCTTTCCCAACCTGTTCTTCCTGACCGGTCCGAACACCGGGCTCGGCACGAATTCGGTGGTGGTGATGATCGAAGCGCAGGTCGGCCTGATCCTCGACTGTCTGCGCCTCCTGCACACCCGCGGGGCCCGTCGCATCGAGGTCCGACCCGAGGCGCAGCAGCGCTACAACGACCGCCTGCAAGAGCGGCTGCGCCAGACCGTATGGAACAGCGGCGGCTGTCGAAGCTGGTATCTCGACGACGCGGGTCATAACTACACGTTATGGCCGGGCACCACGGCCGAGTTTCGCGCCCGCACCGCCTCGGCCCCGCCCGAAGACTTCCAGATCTCGGCGTGAAGCCGCACCCGAACGTACCCATGTCAGCCCAGCCCATCGCCGCGCGGCGTTCTTGAGCAGGCACGGATGCTGATCGTCCTCAGCACGCTCTTGGGCGCCTATGGCGGCATCCCCGCCTTCAATCGCCTGCTCTGCGAGACCGCGGTCGAGGATGCGGCGGCTCGGCGACAGCCGCTTTCGGTCTTGGCGCTGACCGATGCGCTGGGAACCACAGAGCCCGCGTTCCACTACACGCCGTGCGGCGGTGATCGCGGTCGGCTGATCCGCGAATATCTGCGCGCCCTGTGGCACCGCGACTTTCGCTTGGGCCAACCGCTTCTGCTGGGCCACGTCAACCTGGCACCGCTCGCGCTTTCCTGGCCAGGCCCCGTCGGTGTCATCGCCCATGGCAGCGAGGTCTTTTCACCGCTGCCGCCCCTGCGTCGCATCAGCCTGCAGCGCGCGAAAGTCGTGGCCTGCGTCAGCGACTACACCGCCGACTGCGTGCGCCGGCAGCAAGGGGTCAAGGCGGATCGCATCGTGCGCGTGGTGAACGCCCTGCCCTGCCTACCGCCGCTGTCGGAGGCTATTTCAGACCCCGCTTTACCGCTGCGCCTGCTCGCCATTGCGCGCCTGCATCCCGACGAAAAAAAGGGCATCGACGCGCTCTTGCACGCGCTGTCACGCCTGCCAAAAGATGACTTTGCGCTGACCGTGATCGGCGAGGGCCCGGACCTGCCGCGGCTCCGCGCGCTCTCGGCGCAGCTTGGCGTCAGCCCACGCGTGCGCTTCCTCGGCGCGGTGAGCGATGCCGTCCGCGATGCCGAGCTAGCCGCCTGTCAGGTCTTCGCGCTGCCTAGTGCCTTGGAAGGCTTCGGCGTCGTCTATCTAGAAGCGCTGGCCCACGGCAAGCCATGCCTGGCAGCGCGTGCAGGAGGCGCGCCCGAGATCGTGCGCGACGGCGAGACCGGCCTGCTTTGCCCCGCGCCCGTCGAGGATCATCTGGATGCGCTGTGCCAGGCCCTGACCCGCCTGCGCGATCCGGCCCTGCGGCAACGCCTGGGAGACCGTGGACGCGCCTACGTCGCACAGCACCACAGCCGCGCCGCCTTTGCCGCCGCTGCGAACGCGCTCTTTGGCCGCCTTGCGCGCTAAGTCGCCGAGTCGCTGATTCGTGTACGCGGGCAGCATGTTGGCCGCCGCCGGCGAGCCCGCAATTGTCGCGCCGGCCCCAGGAATTGATTGCCCTGCGTTGGGTGCCTAGATACCCTTTGCCCACCCCGCATTCCCGTAGGAGCTACCCCCGTGTCCGAGTCCCCCAAACTGCCCCCAGAAAAGCAGGCCGCCGTTGAGCGCGACCCCAAAGCCTTCAAACAAAAGTATCCACACGCCAATACCGGAGGGGGGGAGGCTCAGATGGCTCCGCCGGCTGAGGGGGACCTGGAACGGTCCCCCCAGACCGATCATGAACGGATGGAGAAGATCGTCTCGCTGACCAAGCGACGCGGCTTCATCTTCCAGTCGTCCGAGCTTTACGGCGGCATCAACGGCGCCTGGGACTACGGCCCGGTCGGCACGCTGCTCAAGCGCAACGTCAAGGATGCCTGGTGGCGCGCCATGGTGCAGGATCGCGAGGACATCGTTGGCTTGGAAGCGGCGATCCTTATGCATCCGATGGTGTGGAAGGCGTCGGGTCACGTCGATGGCTTTTCCGATCCGATGATCGACTGCCGCACCTGCAAGAAGCGCTTTCGCGCCGACGATCTGGACGGCGCGATCTGCGGTCAGAAGCCGTCGAAGAAGCCGGGCAAGGGCGGCCAGGATTTTTGCGGTGGCGACCTGACCGAGCCGCGCAGCTTCAACCTGATGTTCGAGACCGCGCTTGGCCCGCTGTCCGATACCTCGGCCAAGTGCTTCCTGCGACCCGAGACGGCGCAGGGCATCTTCGTCAACTTCGCCAACGTCGTGCAGTCGAGCCGCGTCAAGCTGCCGTTTGGCATCGCGCAGATCGGCAAGTCGTTCCGAAACGAGATCAACCCGCGCAACTTCACCTTCCGCTCGCGCGAGTTCGAGCAGATGGAGATGGAGTTCTTCTGCGTCCCAGGCACCGACGATTCGTGGTTCGAAAAATGGGTGCAGACGCGCTGGGAGTGGTACGGCCAGCTAGGCCTTAAGAAAGATCGCCTGCGCCTGCGACCGCACGAAAAGCTGGCCCACTACAGCAAGGCCACCACCGACATCGAGTACCTGTTTCCCTTCGGCTGGGGTGAGCTTGAAGGCATCGCCAACCGCACCGACTTCGATCTGCGGCAACACCAGCGCGGCGTGCGCACCCTGCCGGCCTGGCAGAAAGAAGGCGGCGAGCTCACCGGCCTGCCGCTGGCCGATGAAGAGGCCGAGTATCACAAGGGCAAGCTGTCGTACTTCGACGACGAAAAGAAGCAGCGCTACATCCCCTACGTTATCGAGCCGGCAGCTGGGGCCGATCGCGCGACGCTGGCCTTCCTGTGCGATGCCTACGACGAAGACGGCGCCCCCGATGCCAACGGCAAGGTCGAGACCCGCGTCGTGCTGCGCCTGCATCCCCGCTTGGCGCCGGTCAAGGCGGCAGTGTTGCCGCTCCTGCGCAAGGACGGTCATCCCGAACGGGCCGAGGCGCTATACAAAGATCTGCGCAAGCGCTGGATGGTCGAATATGACGAGAGCGCGGCCATCGGCAAGCGCTACCGCCGCCAGGACGAGATCGGCACGCCGCTGTGCATCACCATCGATCACCAGACGCTCACCGACGGCACCGTCACCGTGCGGGCCCGCGACAGCATGACGCAGCAGCGCATCCCCGAGTCGCAGGTCGCCAGCTATCTACAAGACCTCATCGGCCTGCCCTAAGCCCACTGCCCTCTCGCCTCTGCCACCTCGCGTACGACATCTCCCTGCGCCCTTGAGCCCTGCGATATCCTGAGCCCCCACTTGGGATGTCAGGTCATGGAAGCACTCCTTCATAGCCCGCTGTCTCGCTTCATCGCGCAGGCGGTGTTCATTGTTGCCACGGCGCGCGTGCTGGGCTTTGTCTTGCGGCGCATCGGTCAGCCGATGGTCATCGCCGAAGTGGTGGCCGGCATCGTGCTGGGTCCGTCGCTGCTTGGCTGGCTGTGGCCGCAGTTTTTCGCCGCGCTGTTTCCCGGCCCATCGATCGCCCTGCTATCGATGGTGGCGCAGGTGGGCCTCGTGCTGTTCATGTTCCTCGTCGGGCTGGAGCTCGACTTTGGGCTGCTGCGCGGACGCGGCCATGCCTCGGTGGTGATCAGCAACAGCAGCATCGTCCTGCCGTTTGCGCTCGGGGCCGGCCTGGCTGTGTTCCTGCATCCCCGCCTGTCTACGCCGTCGGTGCCGCTGGCTTCGTTCGTGCTTTTCATGGGTGCGGCGATGAGCATCACGGCCTTCCCGGTGCTGGCTCGCATCTTGAGCGAGCGGCGGCTCTTGCAGACCAAGATCGGCGCCATCTCGATCACCTCAGCGGCGATTAACGACGTGACGGCGTGGTGCATGCTGGCCTTCGTCGTCTCGATCGTGCGCTCCGCGGGGCTCTTCAGCGCAGCGCTGACCACGCTTTACACCGGGCTTTATCTTTTGGTGATGCTGGGGCTGGTGCGGCCGCTTCTCGCTCGTTTGGCGGCGCGCAGCCTGGGTCGCGATGGGCTGAGCCACAACGTCGTCGCAGCGACACTGGTCGCGCTGTTCGTGTCGAGCTTTGTCACCGAGCTGATCGGCATCCACGCGCTGTTCGGCGCCTTCCTTTTGGGCGCCATCCTGCCCAAAGGCGATGGCTTTGCCGCGACGCTGACTGAGAAACTGGAAGATCTGGTGCTGGTCTTTCTGCTGCCGCTGTTTTTTGCGGTGTCGGGTCTGCGCACGCAGATTGGCTTGCTGAGCTCAGCCAATGGCTTTGCCCTGTGCGGCCTGATCATCCTCGTCGCCTGCGTCGGCAAGTTTGGCAGCAGTGCGCTGGCGGCGCGCTTCACCGGCCACACCTGGCGCGAGTCGTCAGCCATCGGCGTACTGATGAACACGCGCGGCCTGATGGAGCTTGTCGTCCTCAACATGGCGCTCGACCTGGGGGTCATCTCGCCGACGCTGTTTACGATGATGGTGCTGATGGCGCTGCTCACCACGTTCATCACCTCGCCGCTCCTGCAGGTCATCTATCCCCAGGCGGTGCAGACCCGCGAGCTAGCGGCATCGAGCCTGGATCCCGATCTCCCGTCGCGGAAGAGCGACCCACTGGTGTCGGTGGCGCCCATCGAGGCGGTGGCGCAGCCCGGCTACGTGGTGCTGATGTGCGTCGCTTTCGAGCGCTCGGGACCGGCGATGGTGACGCTGGGCAGCGCGCTCTTGCCGCGTCCAGCGAGTGGGCACCGTCCCGAGGAGAATGGGCGACTGTATGCCCTGCGTCTGATCCCGCCCTCGGATCGCTTGTCGAGCTATGTTGGCGGCCCGGCGCCAGCTCCCTCGTCAGTGATCAGCGGCCTGACCCCGCTTCTGCAGCGCGCGGACGAGCTGGGGGCCAGCGTGCGCTCGCTGTCGTTTATCTCGCCACGGCCTGGCCATGACATCTGCAACGTCGCCGAGGTCAAGGGCGCCTCACTGGTGCTGCTCGGCTGGCACAAGCCGGTGCTGTCGGGCAACGTGCTCGGCGGCACAGTGCGCGAGGTGCTGGCCAACGCGCCGATGGAGGTCGCGGTGCTCATCGATCGCGGCCTGACCCAGCTTCGCCGCATCCTGGTCCTCTACCACGGCACGCCGCACGATCTGGCGGCGGTGCAGCTTGCCCAGCGCATCTACCAGGCCAGTGCCGGGCAAGCCAGTAGCGGGCAAGCCAGCGCCGGGCAGGCCACGTCCCCGATGGTCACTCTGTTTTCGGTGGTCGCGTCTAGCCAGGAGGCCGCGGTGGAAGAGGCCGCGCTCTTGACCCGCTTCGCCCCGCTGTTTCCCGCGCCCACCGCGCCCGCCTCGTCGCAGAGCCCGACCTCGCCGGGCCTGCACATCACGGTCGTCGCACACACCGAGCCAGCGGAAGCCGCGCTCACCGAAGCTCAGTCCTCGCACGGCGGCCCCTACGACCTTGTCCTCGTCGGCATCGGTCCCGACTGGGGGCTAGAACAGCGCTCGATCGGCATCGCCTCCGAGCCGCTCTTGCAGCGCTGCCCCGGGTCGGTCCTGATTCTGCGCGCCGCCCAGCCTCCTCATTAGCGGATAGATGGGACGTCGCAATATCCACACTGGGATTCATTTGCCGCTGAATCAGCGTCGGTGATTTTTATGATGAAATCAGGCCTGCTGGGGGCTGGCAGGTGGCAGGTGGCAGGTCCCGCATGACGCTCCCGGCAGGGCCCGGCTGTGGGGCGGCGGGAGACTCCATTACTAGCAGCGCTACCTTTGCCTCGTATGGCTGTCGATGTAGTCGACTGCATCCTGAACAGAGCGAATTCGCTCGGTGTCTTCGTCCGGAATGTCGATCTCGAAGGCTTCTTCGAAGGCGAGCACAAGCTCGACGAGCCCTAACGAGTCCGCACCCAGATCATCGATGAACTGCGCCTCTGGCTTGATGTCTTTTTCATCGACATCGAGCTGCTCTTTGATGATCCGCTTCACTTCGGCCGTGATGTCGCGACCTTCTAGCATGGTGTCCCCTCCCTGGGCCCCCTCCCCAATGGCTGGCCCGCTTACGGCGTCCACGGTGGCACGCATCGATGGATCCCGAGCCGCCAGCTGTGCATGCCGCCGCTCATGCACGCGAACAGTGTACCCGAACACCTGAGCCGCTTGGCTTGGGCTTCGGCGGGGGGCCCTGAGGCGAATGGCCGCCGTCAGACCCAAACCAGCTCACGTGGGTTTTATGCAGGCTGGCGACGGCAGGAATGCTTGGCCTGGGCGGTCCACATGCGCATGCCTGCCACATATCCCATTCCGCTCTGGGCCCAGATTCGCGGACGTCTTCCCCCCGCACTGTGGCCACCCGGGTGCCAGGGCGCATGGGTTCCAGACCGTGAGAGGACGATGGGGGGATTTCGTGCGTCGTCTCGGTGGCCCCTCCGTCCGCGTCGGCATCGGCCCCGACTGCGGGCTAGAGCAGCGCTCGCTCGCCATCGCCTGCGAGCCGCTCCTGCAGCACGGCCCGGGAGCGGTCCTGATCTGGCGCGCCGCAAAGTCGCAAACCGATCGTTAGATCCCGTCGCTGGGGGGGTGGGCGATCTGGACCAGCGAGCGCAAGCGGCTGGAGATGTGCACTTTGTTTTTGCTGTCGACAATGATGGCGCCCGCGTCGGGGATCGATTCGATAAGCTGCAAGCCACGCTGAACGCCCATGATCAGGATCGCGTCATCCAGCCCGTCGGCGGTCGTCGCGTCCTTGGCATAGACGGTCACCGAGCGAGCAGCGCGGGCGGGATAGCCGGTGCGCGGGTCGAGGATGTGGTGATAGCGCTTCTTGTCTTTGGGATAGATGAAGGCGCGCTCGTAGTCGCCCGCCGTCGAGAAGGCGTGATCGATAATCGGGCAGACCGCGAAGTAGTCCTGCGGGTCGAGACTGCGGGGATCGCGAACGCCGGCCATAAACGGCTGACCGCCTTTGCTGCCGAAGATCATGAGATCGCCGCCCGCTTGCACGAGCCCGTTCTTCAGGCCGCCGCGCTTGAGCACCGTGACCGCAGCATCGACGGCGTAGCCCTTGCCGATGCCGCCCAAGTTGATGGCCATGCCGGGCTTACCGAGACGCACGCTGTGATTCGGACGATCCACGGCGATCAGGCGCCAGTTGATCAGCGGCAAGCGGCGACGCAGCTCGACCGGATCAGGCAGCGCAGGCGTCAAATCATCGTCGAAGCGCCACAGGCCCTTTAAGGCGTAGAACGAAATGTCGAAGGCGCCGCCCGACATGCGCGAAAAGGCGAGCGAGCGCTCGATCACCTCCATCACCTCGGGCGAGACTGCCACCGCCGACTGCCCAGCGGCAGCGTTGATGCGCGAGATCTCGCTGTCGTCGCGCCAAGTGGTCATCAGCCCTTCAAGGCGGCGGATCTCGGCAAAGGCGCGCTCGATCAGGCCGGTGACCACTTCGTCTTTGGCCGGGCTGCGGCTCGACTCCGGCTCGTCGATGAACACGCGAATCTGCACAAAGGTGCCCATCGCGTTGCCAGTGCGCGTGATGTAGTAGCCCGGGCTGGTGGGCGCGGGTGTCGTCGGTGGTGTCGTCGCGGGCGCCGGCTTAGGCGCTGGCGTCGTCACGGGCGCGGGCGCGGGCGCTTGGGCGGCAGCGGATCCCCACAGCCCGGCGCTGACGCAGAAAGCAGCTAGCCCTATCGAGCGAAGCATTCTCCCCATCTGCGGCTAACCCGGAGGCCGGCCGCAGCCGGCGTTGGGCATGTGCGCCAAGTCGTTGCCCGACTTGCACTGACCATAGGGACGCGAAGCGCCATCGTCGTTGACGCGCAGCCACAGGTCGTAGGGGCCCAGCGTCGGATCCATCCACTCGCAGAAGATGGTCTGGCAGGTGCCAACCTTGACCTCGGCCGTGGTGCGCGCGGTGCAGATCTTCATCGCGCCGGCCCGGCGAGGATCGCCGAGATAGAACGTGCTCGGCAGACCCGCCGGGAGCGGTGCGGTGCCGCGATTACACACGCTACCCGACGGACGGTAGACCTTGACGCAGTCGCCGCTGTCCGGCGCGATGCCGATCTTGCCGGTGGCATCGCCAAGCGGCGAGCGACCGCCGGCCACCGCGCCCTGCACGTTCTGGCGATAGTTGTTGTAGGTCAGGAAGTTGCTGGCCTCGACCATCGGGATGGTGCCGTTGTCGGCGACGTTGGTGATGTGATAGCTGTGCTGGTTCCAGATGCGGCGCGAGGGCATCCAGCGATCCATCGGATCCTTGTAGACCTTGACGCCCTGCGTCGGTGGGCCATGGGCCATGCCTAGCTCGCTGGCCGAGATGGCACCGCGACAGTTGTCGCCCTGCACGCTGTCGCTGGGCACGACGATGTCAGCGTGGCCGTCGCCATCGGTGTCAGCGATGACCGGCATTTCAAGATCCGTGCCCGACGAGACAGGGGCCGCGAACAGCTTCTTGCCATCGGGGCCGCTGTAGACGCGCAGCCAGCACTCATCGCGATAGACGACCTCGGCCACCTTGTCGCCGTTGAAGTCGAACACCGATGATCCCGTTGATCCCGACGAGCTATCTTGGGTTCGCGACTGCCACAGCACGCCAGGATCGGTGCCCTTGCACTTGGCGGGCTTGGGCGAAGCCAGGCAGTCGGGACTGTAGACGTAGTAGTTGTTGGCGCTGGCGGTGGCGAATTCGGGACGGCCATCGCCATCGAAGTCCGCGACGGTGGGCGCCCCACCCCAGCCCATCGCCGCAGCGGTGATCGGCATGATGAAGCGGTCGTTGAAGTAGTCGATGATCGACACCCGCTGGTTGTTGCTCTGCGACGACACCATGACGATGTCGGGGTGGCCATCGCCGTTGAAGTCACCGATCGCGGGATAGCCGCTGGGCACGCCCCGCAGCGTGGTCTTGCTCTTGTCGGTGCCGGTCAGGCCATCAAAGACGCGGTTGCCGGTGATGACTTCTAGCTTGCCGTCCCCGTCGAGATCCTCGGCCAGCGAGATGATGCCCCAGGTGCCGCCGGTGGCGCTGCCCGTCCACAGCACGTCGATCTTGGGCGTGGGGCCGCCGGTGTAGCGGCTTACCTGCGCGCCAGTGATGATCTCGGGCGGGCCGCTGCCGTCGACGTTGGCGATGGCCGGCGGGTAGTCCTGGGTGCACGATCCGGTGCCCGGCGTGGCGATGCTGGCCTTGAGGTTGCCGGCGTTGTCGTAGACGGCGACACCGGGGGCCAAGGCGACGATCTCGGGCTTGCCGTCGCCATCGAGATCACCGGCCGCGATGTGCGTGCAGCCGCTGATGTCGGTGGTCTTGTCGAACTTGACGGTGCAGTCCGAGCCCGACATGGCGACAAGGTGCGTCGGGCCGGGATAACCGGTGGCAAAGACGATCTCGGATTGGCCATCACCGTCGAGATCAATGACCAGCGGCGTCGAGATGACGTTGGCGTAGCCGTTGTCCCCACCGCCCGGCGGCCACTGACACTTGAGCACCGGGTTTTTGAAGTCGCCGGGGGCGAAGGCCTCGCCGGTGCACTTGTCATCGTGATCGCCGCGCGGACGGCTTCCCCAGGGAATACAGACGCAGCCGCTGGACTTCACCTCGGGCGGGCAGGCGCAGTAGGCGTCAGCCTGGCACTCATCATCCCCGTTGGGCTGCGGTCGGCAGGTGCCGCCATCGGGGATGCAGCGATTGTCGACACAGCGTCGGCCAGTGCCGCAGTCGACATCGATCTTGCAGGCCTGCGTCGGGCCGGGCTTGCTGGTGCCACCGTCGGGGGTCCCCTCCTCATCGTCCTCGTCGCCGAGATCCCCCAGGCGGTCGGGGGCACAGCTACTGGAAAGCGGCACGAGCGCCATCCCCGCACCCAGCAGACACACCACAAGGAGACTGCGTGTTGAGCAGAGAAGATCCCGATGTCTCATAGGCGAGTCGTCGCGCAGCCCGCAGGTTCTGTCAAGGCGGCAGATGACCCGCCGCGGGTCGGGGGCGCCTCGTCGGCTAGGTTGCGATGCCGATGCTTTGCCAGGTCGCTGTGTGGGATGGCAGAGGTAGAATCGGCAGCATGTCAGAACCGCGCGTACGACGCATTGAAGCGCGACCGGTCACACCCGAGGTCGAAGAGTACCGGACGCTCTCCGGCTTGGCCGTCACCCCGGTCCCCGACAGTCCCGAGGCGGCGGCGCGCGAGCTAGTTCGCCTCAGTCGCTTCCGGGGTCGGCCGGCGCTCCTGCGCGGCACGCTGCGCTTTGGACGTGGACTCTTGCTGATTCGCGTCGCCGATCTCGACGGAGATGGCCAAAACGAGATGCTGGTCGTCGATGCCGACCACAACGTCCACACGCCGCGCCGCTACCGCGATCCCAACGAAGTCGAAGGGCCAGCGACCTGGCTGATTGGCAGTCATCGCTTCCGCGGCCGGCCGCTCGGCGTGTCGTTTTCGACCTTTGGCGTCTTTAATCGCAAAGAAGCCATCGTCACCTCGATCGAGGAGCACAGCGACGGCAGCGTCTACCGCGAGCTGAAGCTGACCTGCGATGGCCAGAACTGGGACGTGGCCGAGCTAGAGCATCGCAACACGGCGCGCGCCGCCGGCGTCGGGGGCAGCGGGGGCGAGATCCGCCTGATTGGCGATAGCAGCGAGCCCGGTCGCGTGCCGGTGCTGCGCGCCCGCCCGGAAGATGGCCGGCTGTGGGTCGAGATCCTCGATGACCGTCAGCTGCGTCGCCCAGGCGAGAGCCGCGAGTCGCGCGGCCTGAGTTTTCTACCCGGCGAGGTCGCCGACCTTGTGCTCTGCGAAGACGAGCTGGTGGTGGCCTATACCCGCGGCGGTCTTCAGCGCATCGATCGTGAGGGCCGGCTGCGCGAGCTGCTCTTCCCCGAGTGGCGCTTCGTCTGCTTGGCGCACGTCTCGGCCCGGCGCCTGGGCGTGCAGAGCCCGCTGCCCGGCAGCGGTCTGCTTCTGGGCGGCACCACGTTTGGCTACGTCTTCGCCATGGACACGCTGCACGGCGGCGTGCTGTGGCGCATGGATGCCGGCTTCCTGTTTTCGTCGATGACTCTGGCCGACGCTGAAAACACTGGCCGCACCGACCTCGTGCTGGGCGGCATCGACGGCAGCATGCGCATCTATGAGCTGACCGATATGCCCCTTATCGATCAGCGCTGCCGCCGGCTGTACAGCGTGCTGGGGACGAGCGCCGTCGATCGCCTGGTTGGGCTGGCGCCAGCCACACACGAAGCGCACGCCGCGGTGCAGCTCTATCTGCTATCGCGCGTGCTGGAGAGCACCGGCCCGGCCGGGCAAGCGGTCGTCGACCTCGTGCGCTGGTTTACCTCAGGCCAGCCAGGCTGGCATCAGCTGCCCGAGCGAGCGCAGCGCGAGGCCGTGGTCACGCTCGAACACTTCCTGCTCCTGCACCTCCCCCAGCTAGCCCGCGACGAGGTCCGGGCCACCCGCACTGGCCCGCTGCCGATGCTGACCCTCAAGCAGATGCAGAGCGCGCTGCCGATCGAGAGTCACCTCGCCGGCGATCAGGACACACGGCTGCTTCTGGCGCGCACCGTGCTGGCCGAGCTCGTCGAGATTTATCTTGGAGCGCCGCGCCTGGTGCGACACCAGATCGACCGCATCTCGCGCCGCTTGCTAGAGCAGTACTGGCTGCATGCGCAGGGCACTGGCGTCGACGAAGCGGCGAGCAGCGACTCTCCCCCACCGGAGCTCAAGCGCCTGCTGTCGGTGCGCAGCCTGCGCGCCCGCGAGTACGCCCAGACCCTGCGCTTTGAAGCCGAGCAGCGCCTGCGTCACCTCGCCGAGCGCGCCGATCGCGGCGAGCCGCCTTCGGCCTCGTCCAGCAGCGAAGAGCACGACGCCGTGGTGCTGCGCGTGCTGCGCGCCATCGGCCTGATGGAAGAGCTGCGCAGCGATCGTTTTTCCGTCGAGACAGAGCGGCTCGACTTCGCCGCCACGGCCATCGATCCGCTGGCCGGGCCGCTAGCGGGACCGCTGCAGCAGACCGGACCGGGGACCGCCGCCACCACCAGCGTCTGGCCGCGTGGCTGCTGGGTGGTTGGCGTCGATCGAGCGGCCATGCTGCGCGTCGAACCTCTGGATACCGCGGCCCAGCGCGAGGCCGAGCTCGGGCTCAGCCCAGGTGAGGCCCCCCCGTCGGCAAACAGCCCTCAGCGGGTGCCGCCTGCCCCCTCGCAGGGGAGCCCGCGTCCGAGCGAGCCCTGGCCTTGGCAGCAGCGTCGCGCTGGGCCGGCGGTACGCTTGCCAGCCCGCGGCAGCGTGCGCTTCGTCGAGGTACGGCGCCTGTGGCAGCAGGGAGGCGTCATCTCGCCCGCCGTCATCGTCGGCATCGATGAAGGTGGCGATACCCGCGTCTACTTCTACGTCCTGCGTCCCGACGGGGGCATCGATCTGCGGGCCGAGGCGCGCTGCGGTGGCTCGGGGGCCGAGCCGATCGGCTACGAGGTCGATCCTACCGGTCGCGAAGCCCTGGTGCTGCGCGTACCACCGACCAGCGAGCGCGGCCGAACCCTCGTGCTTTCCGTCGAGGTCATCGATGGCCAGGTGCGAGCCCAGGCCCTGCCCAATGAGCTGCTTTCGGTCAGCGCCAACCGCAGTGGCTCGCTGCACGTCACCACCTCGCGCATTACCCTGCGCAAGCCGGGGCGGGCCCCCCTCTCGGCGCCAGCTCCGGTTGGGGCCTGCGGCGGCGCGCTCAACGAAGGCGGCGAGCTCCTAGCCGTCGGTACCACGACCGGCCAAGTGCAGCTCTTTACCACCGAAGGCGACTCGCTGCGCTTGGTGGCGCAGCACCTGTTTAGCAAGGGCATCTCGACGCTGTGCTTCCTGCCCGAGGGCGTATTCGGCTGCCCGGCCCTCGCCATTGGCACCGAAGACGAGCAGATCCACATCATCGCCATCGACTACCTGCACGACGGGCAAGAGCTGGTGCGTCTCGCCGTCGGAGGCACGCCGCAGCGCCTGCTCTGTCGGCCGCTCGTCTCGGAAGACGGCAAGAACGATGGCTATCGCCTGCTCATCCTCCTTCACGGCGGGGTGCTCGCCAGCTGGGAGGCCCATCCCCAGGACGGACATCACGAGCTCATCGGGCGACTGCTCGATCTTGGCGCGCGGGCTTCCGGTTCACGCGCCAACGTGCTGCGCGCCGCCATGCGCGGCTACGGCCCCCACATCCGCGCCGTCGCGGTGCGCGAACTTCTGCAGAGCGCTCGCGAGGGGCGCATTGCCGGATCGATCCTCACTTCCGGCCTCACATCGGGCCCCAGCGCGGGCCCGACTTCCGGTTCGGGGGGCGCGACGAACGCCGCCGGAGCCGGGACGGCCAGTACCCAGAGCCTGCCTCCAGCGCCCAGCAAGAGCAGCATCAGCGGTCCGCGCGCCACTGTGCCCCCGCCAGCCCGCACTTCAACGCCCCCGTCGCTGCCGAAGACCGGCGGGACCGGGGGGCTGGGGACGGCACCGGCGCCGGTGAGCAGCCAGGGTCGCGCCCAGCCCGAGCGCGGCACCCCCGCGGTGTCGAGCGTCCTGCACATCTGCCGCCTGATGTGCCAGCCCGACCCCAGCCACGATGCCTGGCTGAGCGGCGGTACTCGCCCGGCCCTCACGCCCCCTGCCGGCTTGCCCGCTCCATCGGCTAGCCAGCGCAGCGAGCTGCACGATCTTTCTACCTGGCCGCTGCCGCGCCCGCCCCGCCATCGCCTGATCATCGTGCAGATGCTGGAGGCCCTGGTGCCGATCGCGCTCGCCGGCAGCGGCAGTGGCGCCGATCAGCAGCAGGCCCGTCTGGCGCGTGAGCTGTGCGCCCGCCTTGTCGGACTCTGCGAAGAGCCTCTGTCGGTGCGCGGCGATCTGCTGCAGCTCATCGAGCGCAACATCCGTCCCGAGCACATCGATGATCTCGTTGGCTGGTTGCCTTCGCTGATCCTCAACGACTCGCGCTCGGCGGCCTGGCCGTTTGCCACCGATGCGGCGGCGGCGCTGTTCCTGCGTCACCTGCAGCGCCTCGATCGCGCCAAGATCTTCGATCACAACGAGCCGCTGTTCTTCAAGAACATGGTCGCGGTGCTCGAAGCCGTCGCCCCGACGCAGCCCAGCCGCTTCCTGCTCACCAACATCGCGCTCCTCTTGCGCTCGGCGCTGTCGTGGGAGCGACCGTATCTGGCCGGTGATCTAGCGCGCACCCGGCTGTACCTACCGCACGCCGTCATCGAAGCGATGTGCCAGCCCGAGATCCTGCCCGATCCCGATGCCCGTGCCTTCCTGCTGGGCCTGTCGCGGCGCTGGGGTCCGCGCCTTCCGACCGTCGGTGCCGAAGATCTGGAAGACTCGCTGAGCGACGCCGGCGGCCGCAGCGAGAGCGAGCTTTACTGGCGCTTCGAAGCCGCCGTCGATAACGGCTTCGATCAGATGTACTACGAGCGCCTCGGCGACGAGCTCTCGCGCAGCGGCCTGGGAGTGACGGCCGATGGCGTCTCGCCCGATGCCTGGGCTCTGGCCGACATCGTGCGCGGCATCCAGCGCCTCTTTGATGTCTCAAACCTCGCCGAGCTCTCGGCATCGCTGCAGGCCTCGACGGTCGACAAGGCCCTGGGGCCGCTGCGGGCCCAGCGCAGCCTGTCGGCGCAGCACCTGTCTTATCGCTACCGCGACATCGCCTGGGGCTTCTTCGACGAGACCGCCTACGCCGCCGAGCAGAGCTTCCTTTCCCATGAGCTGCAGGACGTCGATCGCAAGACCAACAAGGCACAGATCGCGCACAGCCTGGATGAAGTCGCCAGCAACCTCGAACTCCGTCGCAGCGCGCTGCGCCAGAAGCTGTTAGAGCAGCTGACCGCCGGCCCGCCGCTGTCGCACCCAGGCGCCTTTGTGGCCCGCATGCTGGCCGTGCGGCCGACCGCCACCGTCGTCGCTGTGCTATCGGTGTGGTGGCAGGTGCTGGTCGAAGAAGCCACCCGCCTGCGCACCGAGCCGGACTTTGAAGTGCGCCTGGTCTCAGACCTTGGCGTCTCGGAAGGTCGGCGCGTGCATCGCCACGCCGTGATCCTGGCCTCCGATGCCGCCCGCACCGCCCACGGCGTCATCCTGTCGGTACGCAGCACCGAGCCGAAGGAAGTCCGGGCCCGTCCGCTCGAGCACGAGGCGCAGGATCTAGAGCCCGGGCAAGAGCTGGGCCTGGTCGTCGATAGCCCAGCCAGCATCGCCGCCGAAGGGCTGCGCTATCGCGTCGAGATCGAGCTCATGCATGACGGTGACAAGCGCACCGTGCGCCTCGTCGAAGGGCAGTTCCGACGCGAGCAGCGGCAGACCGCGCGCGCGCTTTTCGACAGCTTCTCCGAGCGCTTGCCGACGCTTTTTCAGGCTCGCCGCGATCAGCTGCTCGAACTGCTCAAGCCGACCGGAGCCGCCGTTGCCGTCGTCACCGCCTTTCCCGCCCACGCCCACGAGCTCTTCGCCGAGGCGATTGGGCTCGACTGGCCCGAGCGGCCGGTCGACACGCTGGAGCAGTGGCGCATGGTCAACGTCGCGGCTCGCGCCCAAACGCCGGGCTCGGGCGGTGGCCAGTCGGGGCCGGTCTTGGCCCGCGCCACCAACCCCTCTTTACGGGATTTGATCCAGCAAGTCGCAGTCCGGCTAGGAAATGTTCTTAACCTGCCCAGCGCCGAGCGCCTTGACACCGCTGAAGCCCTTTTACGTGCCATATCTGAGTCCCCAGTCGCGGCTGCGAATTCTCGCGGACTCATCCTCCTCGGCCTGCCGGAGCTCGTCGAACGAGCGCGCCTTGACGAGTCCGAGCAGCGTCAGCTCCTGCAGCTGGGGGCGCGCATCTGCCTGGCCTACCGCGGGCGCTCGCTGGTGCTGCTGTCGCCGCAAGCCGCCGCGCTGTCGCTGATGATGCCTTCGCCTTCGCCCGGCAATCCCAGCCAGCCGAGCCTTGCAGGGGCCTCGCTCGCTGAGCTCAGCGGAGTGCGACACATCGAGCTCCTTGACCTCGACCACGTCGCCGATCCCTACAGCATGCACCGCACCGACGATCGCATGCGCAGTGAGCTCGAAGGCTCGCTGGGCTATCAGGTCACGGCGCGGGAAGAGAAGCAGCTCTCGCCCAGCTCGTCAGCGCCCCCGGGCAGCTCGGCAGTGCCGATCACCACGGCTCAGACCTCGATTCGCGCCCTCATCGATACCGCTGGCACTGACCTGCGGCTCATCGCCGAGTGCCTGCCCGTCGTCGAGCAGGCCCTGCGCGAGCGCTCGCGAGCCCCGCTGTCGCCGAGTGCCTTTGAGACCCGCGTCGGCACCTACCTGCAGCCGGTGTGGAGCGCCCTGCCCCTGCCGCACAAGCTGTACCTCGCCGCGCTGTGCAGCGACTCTGTCGATCTCGACGTCAGCGATCTGCGGCCCGGCATGGTCGTCGATTCGCCGGTGTACTCGATCAGCGGCAAGGATCGCCTGCCGACAAGCAAGATCATCGCCGCCGCCGGCCTGCGCCTGGATCAGCGCACCATCGACGATCTCAGCAAGGTTATGTGGCTCAAGAAAGTCCGCGTGCGCGGCAGCGTGCACGAGACGCGCAGCGTGCTGTGGACCTATCTCAAGCAGCCCCGGCCGCGTGTACGCAATCGCGGCGGCGACGAGACCGCGCGCAGCGGCGATCGCTGGCTAGAGCCGTCGGTCAACGACCTGCGGCGCCTGGGCCTCTTGCGGGCGCTGCGCCTGGGGGGCGACAAGGTGTTCTACGCCTTTACCAGCTCGGCGGTGCGCGAGTGGCTGCGCGGCCTTTTGGGCGTTGCCGACGGCGAGACCGGTCTGCCCAACACCATCGACGGTCGCAACCTGGTGCGCCAGCTGCCGCTGTGGGATGCCGCCGCGGTCGATCGCGCGCTCGGCGGCAACTCGGCGCAGCTCCGCGCCGTGCTGGGCTGGAATCGTCCCGGCGTGCAGGGCCTGCAGAACCGCTGGCAGGACTTCCTCGATCTGTCGCGCGCCTGCCGCAAGTGGATGGATAGCCAGGACGAGCACCGCTTCGTCGAAGCCCTGGCCCGCTACTTCCGCCTTGATCTGGTCGACGGCACGCAGGTCGATGAGGTGCCGCACAGCGCCATCCCGATGCGCAGCGTACAAGTGCGCTTCCGCGAAAAACGCCAGCTGCCTTGGCTTAAGCGCGTCGTCCTTTACATGCCGGCGGCGCAGCCCGATCGCCCGACGCTGGAGCAGGTACAGATCGACTTGCGAGCCCGCTTGCCGATGCTCAGCTCAGGTAGCTCGGGCCCGAACCTCTTGCCGCGTCCCGATGCTGGGTACGCCGGCTTGAGCGGGGGCGATGGCACGATCAGCGATACGTCCCTATCCGCCATCGTCGTCGTCCCGGAGCTCTTGCCCGAAGTGCTGGGCTGGAGTCGCAACCTGTTTCACGTCGCGGCGATCGATGTCGCCGATCTGCAGCACGCCGCCCTGCACGATCACCCCGTCGAGGAGCTGATCCGTCGCCTGGCCGCCGCCGCCAGCTACGCCGCACTGTCGCCGTTCCGCAGCAAGATGGGCCTGGCCAATCAAGAGCTCATCGAAGAGATGTTCTACGGCCGTCGCGCGCTCCTCGAAGAGATCCGCGGCCAGCGGCAAGAGAACTTCCTCATCGTCGGCCCGCGCAAGATCGGCAAGACCTCGCTCTTGCAGCGCGTGCGCTTTGAGCTTGAGCGACAGGGCTATCGCGTCATCCCGCGCGGCATGGACTACACCACCTCGCCGTCGAGCCGCGAGCTGCTCAAGGCGATGATCAGCGAGCTGTGGGAAGACATCGATCCGATGCGCGCCGCCGCCGGCTTTGCACTTGGCGAGACGCTGCCGCCCCTGCGCTCGGTCGTCGATCAGTGGGCGCATCGCCAGCCGGATCGCAGCATCGCGATTGTGCTCGACGAGATCGACACCATCCTGCGCACCGAGCGTCGCGCCTATCTATTGGGCGAGTGGCGCGAGGCCTGGACGCTGGGGCAGGCTCTGGCCACCCTCTTGCCAGTCACCTCGCCGGCTTGCAGCGACGATCAGCTGGCCGCGCTGAGTAAGTCATTGCTCGCCGCTGGCTGGTCGACCGACGTCGTCGATGGCGTGCTGGAGGGACTCAAGACGCCGGCCGAAGAGCGCCGTCAGTCACCGATCCTCGAAGAGCTGCGCAGCGTCGGCGCGCTGCTCTTGCAAGGGGGCGCCGTGTGTCGCGTCATCCTCGCCGGTCACGCCGAGATGGTCGAAGCGCGCTGGGATCTTTTCGGCCCGCTGCTCAACTTCGCCAAGCTGCGCATGCTCGGCCCGCTCGACGAGTCCAGCGCCGAGCGCATGGTGCGCGAGCCGTTTGCCCGCCTGGGTCTGCGCTTCGAGTCGGCCAATGCCGAGCAGCTCTTGCTCGACAAGACCTTCCGCGTCCCGGCCTGGATTCAGCACTGCGGCGCGCTGATTATCCAAAGCATCGACGAGCGTCTGCGCGTCTCGCGCCGCGAGGAGCAGAAGATCACCGAGCGCGACGTCAGCGCCGCGCTGGAAAAAGTCCACGCCGAGGAGCGAGCCGCGCTGCAGAGCGAAAACGGCATGTACATGCTGGGACCCGAGTGCAGCTTCGTGCTGCTGTCACTCGTCGACGAGCCGTGGTTTACGATCGACGGCGCCATCGATTTCCTGCACGTCTTTTTCCAGACGCTCGACCCCAGCGACCGCAAGAAGATCACGCCCAAGGAAGAGGACTACTTCACCGCCTTTGCACACGAGCCGGTGCGGCGCATCATCCGCGATCTGACCAACACCTTCTACCTGTTCTCAGACGAGGCGGAGTACCTGACCACCGAAGGCCGAGTCTCGTCGAGCGCCCCCAACCTGCTGCCGATCAGCCTGGATGCCTTGGCGGCCGGCGTACCCGGCGACCCCAACCGCGACCGCCTGCGCAAGAGCTACAAGGTGAACCGCAGCATGGTCGCCACCGTCTTCCACGATGAGCTCGCCCTGCCCAAGCGCATCGAGCTGGCCCGCCGGGCCCTGGGTCTGTGGCGCGAGCGCCGCGGCGTCTGGGGCCGCAGCGCGGGGAAGTAGCGCGCGAAAATAGTTTGAAATAGGGCTAGGTATTTTGGGCGCGCTCCTGTACGGTGCGTTTGCTTTATACGCAAGAAGTCACTATCGCTGAACCGCTCGCTTTCCTTCCTAGGCACTTGTCGATCCGTTCGCATCCCAGAGAGTCTCGACCTGTAGGTTAGCCCCATATCTCTGTCGGAATCGTTAGACGCCTTTCACCTGCTCAAAGAGACTCCAATTCCCCGACCCAATAACAATAAAGAGATGCAAGCGAAGCGGCAGCGCGAGCGGCTGCGGCGTGACAAGGTTACAGAAAAACAAGAGCGGCGGGTTCAACGCCGCATGGATAAATCTTCCTCTTCATCAGGGGATGGCATCAACGGTGATGTCGACCCCGATTTGGTAGGAATCGTTCCCGGGCCGCAGCCAACGCAGCAGCCCTTCGACGATCGGTAAGCAGCCAATGGGCTGCAATCGCTTGGTCTGCGCGAGTGCCTGCATCTGCGGGTGTCACACAGCCAAGGCATCACTCACCACAGCGGTGGGTACAGGAGAGCCACGTGGGTAAGAAGCTATATGTTGGAAATCTAGCGTTTCAGGTTACGGGCACGGATCTGGGCGACCTCTTCGCTCAGTATGGCGCGGTCACCAGCGCGCAGATCATCGAGGACCGCGACACCGGCCGCAGCAAGGGCTTCGGCTTTGTTGAAATGTCGTCCGATGCGGAAGCGCAGGCCGCGATTGATGGCCTCAATGGCAAGCAGCACGAAGGCCGCTCGCTCACCGTCAACGAGGCCCGTCCCCGCGAAGATCGCGGCGGCGGCGGCGGCGGCGGCGGCGGTGGCTTTGGTGGCCGTGGCGGTGGGGGCGGCGGCGGCTTCGGCGGCGGTCGCGGCCGTCGCTACTAAGCAGCTGTTTACGTATTAAGCTGCGGACACCCTCGACGTGCACTTGCTGCACGGCAGAGGGTTGCTCTGCGGGGAGACCGGCCTAGAAGCGTAGGCCGGTTTCCAGCAAGGTGGCGGACAGGGCTAGGCTGCAGTTCCGGCCAGCCATACCGCAGCCGAGATCGACGCTCAAGGCGGACGCGAAGTAGCGACCGCTGACGAAGCGCAGCGGAGCGATGCGCAGCGCTGGCGCGAAGGCGACGGGTGGGGGGACCTCCGGCGCCTGCGAGCTTAGGACGCGCACTCCGTCGCCGAAGAACAAGAGCAGGGCTAGCCCTAGCTGCGGGTTCCAGGCGCGGACGTGTAAGCCGATGCTGCCACCGATGGTGACGGTGCCGATAAGGCCTGTAAACCAGCCGAGGCGCGCTTCGGCAAACAGCGAGCTGACTTCGCTGAGCAGGTAGCGATAGCCAAGCCCGCCCCCCAGGCCGACGGCGAGCCGCTCAGGCCCGGAGTAAAGGGCCAGACCGACCGGCACGTAGATCTCGGAGTGATATCTCGGAGCCGGCGGCAGGTTCGTCGGAGCTTCCTGGGCCTGAGCCACCCCGGCTCTGATCACACAGACCGCCACAAGCGCACAGAGGAATCGCGCGCGCATCTTAGGGCTCCTCGGCGAAGGCGGCGGCGGCGGCGATGACAAGCTGGCCACTCCGCGACAGGAAGTCGTAGTCCAGGGTCTCGGGCAGGTCGCTCTTCTTGTGATAGTTGGGGTTGCGGAAGTTGGCGGTATCGGTGAAGAACAGCGCCGGGACTCCGCGTCGCCAGAACGGCGCGTGATCAGATCGCAGAAAGGCCGCGGCGCCTGCGTTGTGGCCATCGCCGGGAGCCAAAAGTCCCAGGACGTCGACGGGCTGCGGCAGTCGCGACGACAGCGCGGCAACCTGCGACAGCGGGCGGGACGCCGGGACATTGGCCAGCACAGCCAGAAAATCGCCGATGCTGCGCAGGCCCAGACCCGGCGGGGCGCTCTGGCTGTTTTCTGCATGGCTGGCGAAGGCGACACAGTCCATGTTCAGCACGGCGTAGATCGATTCGGCCGCGTGCCGCTCGGCGAAGCGCTCGCTGCCCGTCAGGCCTTCCTCTTCGCGATCGAAGGCGACGATGCGCACGCTGCGCCGCGGTCGCTGGCCAAAGAAGATGTGCGCCGCCTGCAGCAGCACCGCCACCGCCGAGGCATTGTCATCCGCGCCAAGGTGCCAGTTGTCGTAGTGGCCCGTGACCAGCACATAGCTTGCCGGCTGCGCACTGCCCGCGATGTCGACGTAGATGTTGTCGGTGGCGACACCGTTCTGTTCGTCGCGCTCATGGATCGGGGTGTAGCCCTCGGCGCGAAGCGCGCGATCGATGTAGTCGGCGGCCTGGCTGCGGCGCAGCGGCATCGACCCAAAGTACGGCGAGGGGATCGGTGCTTCGCTCTGCCGCGCCGTAAGCAGCGCGCTGACATGGGCCTGCAGCGCCGCGCCATCGACCGCCGTCGCCGCGACACGCGCCGCGCGATTGGCGTCTTCCGACAGCATGCTCTCGCGCTGACAGGCCAGGCTGCCCAGCGATAGCAAAGCCAGCCCAAACAGCGCGCACAGCGACGGCGACCGCGGGCGGTGCGGACGGCGTTGGCCAAGATGGACTTGGTTGCGACTCCACATCAGAAGCTCCATTCCAGCTGAGCGAATAGAAGCTGCAGGCGGACCGCGTTGCCAAACTGCGGCAGATGGGTTGCGATCTGCACGCCGCCGCCTTGAAAGACGAAGCGCCACACCGCAAAGCGCAGCGGCGCGATGACGAAGCCGGCGTAGACCGGACCCAGGGGATGCAGGCGCGGCGTGTACTCCTCCGGGCTGTAGTTCGGCTCGGTCTGCAGCGATTCCGAGACCAGGCTGGTGCCGCCGATCTCGATGCCGGCGAGCGGCCGCCAGGGCCCCACGATCGGCGCAAGCTGCGCACCGACGAAGCCTTCAAAGGCAAAGCCCGCCGGGGCGCGATCGACGTGCAGAAAGCGCACGCCCGCCGAAAGCGCGATGCCAGCGCGCAGTCGACCGCGATAGTAGAGCGACGCGCCCCCCGCCGAGATCGGCAGGCCCGGCGAGAGATACAGAAACGAGCCATAGTCCACGCCGACGGCGTGACTGATGCGCGGGGCCGGCGGCAGTGGAGCCAGCGGAGGAGCCGTCTGTGCCGATGCAGCGCGCAGACCGGACGAGAGACCCATCAGGCACACCCCCCACAAGAGCGCGGCTCGGAGTACGTGCATCGGCGATGCATACCACGACCGCGCGCCCAGCCGGACGGCCTTGTTTCCCGAGGGCGCAAAGTAGAGTAGCGTTCGCTCTGCATGTCGCGTCCTGCTTCCTCGTCCGTGTCTTCTAGCTGGCTATTAACCCTGGTTGGGCTCTGCGCGGTGCTGGGGCTGTTCGCCGCGCGCCGGGTCGGGCTGCCCTGGCTGGCCGTGCTGTGCAAGCCGCTGCCGGTGCTGATGATGGCGATCTGGGTCGGGCTGCAGACGCGCGCCCAGCCCCACGTCGCGCGCTACGGTCGCTTGCTTCTGTTGGGCCTGCTGTTCGGCATGCTCGGCGACATCCTTTTGGAGAAGCCGCCGGATCGTTTCCTCTTCGGCCTGCTCGCGTTTCTGGTCGGCCATGTCTGCTACATCGTGGCGCTGTGGCGCGACGATCGCTCGCCCGCGCTGGGTCGGCTGGCGCCGCTCCTGCTTTTCGGCGCGGTGATGCTGATGCTCCTGTGGCCGGGGCTGTCGGCGCTGCGTATCCCCGTCGTCGTCTACGCTGCGGTCATCGTCATCATGGGCTGGCGCGCCTGGGCCCGGGTCAGCGCCTCCCCCTCCGATCGCCCCGATGCCTGGGCCGGCGCCCTGGGGGCGACGCTGTTCTTATTCAGCGACGGAATGCTGGCCTATAGCCGCTTCATCGCGCCGCTGCCCATGGCTGGCTACATGATCATCCTCACCTACTGGGCCGGTCAGCTGGGCCTGGCCCGCTCGGTGCTGCTGCCGCCGCCGCCGTCGCGCTCATCGCCCACGCCGCTGCACCTGAACTAGCCGCCCGCTCCGCCGGGGCTCGCCGCCTGCCTGAAGGTCTCCCCATGTCGAACAAGTCCTCGTCGAAGCTCCCCGCTGCGCCACCCACCGGCTCCCGGGGACGCATCGATGTCAGCAGCGTCCCCAGTCCGCTAAAGCAGAATCCGTTCGCTACACTCGCCGGCCAGTCGCTAAAGCAGACCGAATCCGCTCCTGCCGCCCCCCCGCCCGCGCCAGAAGCCAAGCCGCCGAGCCCCGCTCCCGCCGCCAAGCCCAGCCCCCGCGGTCGCCTGGTGCTGCGCCGCGAAAAGGGCGGACGTGGCGGCAAGACCGTCGTGATCATCAGCGGTTTCACCCAGCTTCCCGACCGCCCCAGCCGCGCCGCGCTAGAGACCCGCATGACCGATCTCGAAAAGCACCTCAAGTCCCGCCTCGGCTGCGGCGGCAGCAGCGACGTCAGCACCGGCGAGCTCCTAATCCAAGGCGACCGCCCCGACGCCGTCGCCGACCTCCTGCGCGAGCTAGGCTACACCGTGGCCGGAGTCACCCAAAAGCCAGCCGCCAGCCGCTAACTCCCGCCTCCTAAAAGGTGTTCAGAAATCCCCCCCACAAGAAGCCCGTAAGGCTGGGGCCGCCCAGGACCTTTTCTATCCGCTGCCTCGCATTCCCCGTCGCTGAGCCTCATCGGGCCCCCTGCCATGGTCCACCCACGGTCCACTTTGCGGAGGGGGCCGATTCGGGCATGGGATTGAGCAGTAGCCCGCGTGGCGGGTCGGCGGCTGGATGGCAGACAGCGCTTATCAGTGGCGTGGGAAATTCGTTGGATGATTGGGAGCGTCGAGGCGTTAGGAGCGTGGGTACGCCGACGCCGGCGAGCGAGCGCGTTGTGATGCTGGCGGCCGTGGGTGCGCCAACGCTTCTGACCGTGGGTGCGCCAGCGGTCGTGACCGTGGGTGCGCCAACGCTTCTGACCGTGGGTGCGCCAACGGTCGCAGGTGCTGCGGAGCGAGGGAAGCTTGCCTCCCAGCATGGGTGACACCGGGCTCACGCAGGGGACTGGCGAGTGATCCGCGGGCGGGCTGAGGGGTCGGTTGCAGCTTGATGGACGCGATGGAGTTCGTGCGATGCGTGGCTAGCGAGTCGGACGTCGCCCGTCGCGCCGAGTTTTCTGCCGCGGGTCAGGCTTGGCTGCGCGGCGTGCGCACCTGCCTTCAGCGCGCACTGGTGCCGCTGTTGCCGGTTTCAACGCTGGCTTGCTCGGCGCTGGGTGATGCGGCGTATGCCTCGCACGCGGGCTGCTACACGGCGGCCGACAACTCGATCTGCGATCTGCCGTTTACCGACGTGCTGACCCTGGCCGCGGTGCTGTCGCGCGATCTGCTGGATCCGCGCGCCATCCGCCAGATGGGCGAGGTGGCCAAGACCTGCCTGACCGTGGCGCCCGCGGGGGCAGACCCTGGCTCAGCCCGGGAACGCGCCGCTTCCTTCCGATCCCTCGCCGCTGCCGCGACCGATGCGGAGAGCCTGCAGCGCTTCCTGCGGGGTCAGAGCAGGCTGCCATCCCGCTAAGCCTGGGCTCGCGCCGCGGCTACTGAACGCCTAAGCCGCCATCGACGGTCTGGATCTGCCCAACGACAAAGCGCGCGGCGGGCGAAGCGAGATACAGCACCGCCTCGGCGATGTCGCCGACTTGACCCGCAGCGCCGGCCGGCACCGTGCTCTGCGCGAAGCCGCGGGCGTTCTCGATCGAGCCGAAGAAGCGCGTGGCCATATCGGTCTCGATCGGTCCGGGGGACACGGCGTTGACGCGCACGCCGGACTTGATGAACTCGATCGCTGCTGAGCGAGTCAGCGAGTGCACGGCGCCCTTGCTGGCGGAATAGATCGTCGTGCCGGCGATGCCGATGTCGGCGACCACTGAGCTGTTGTTGACGATCGAGCCGCCGCTTTTGCGCAGGTGCGGCAGCGCGTGCTTCATCACCAGCCAGGTGCCGCGCACGTTGATGCGGAAGACCTCGTCGAAGTCGGCGGGGCCGACGTTCTCGATGGGCCCAAGCTGCCCTTCGATACCGGCGTTGTTGAAGACCACATCCAAGCGCCCATAGGTGGCGATGACGTGATCCAGGATGGCGATGACGTCCGGCTCGTTGCCGACGTCGCCGCGGGCAAAGCTCGCCTGTCCACCTTGCGCCTGGATCTCGGCCACCACTGCCTGACCTTGCGGCTCGCGCCGGCCGCTGATGACGACCTTGGCTCCCTCGCGGGCGAACGCCTTGGCGGCCTCGCGTCCGATGCCCGAAGTCCCGCCCGTCACCAGAACCACCTTGTCTTGGAACCTGCTCATGATCTGCTCCTGTCTGTTGTCAGCCCGGAGTGGGCCGGCCATGGGAAACAGCATGAGGGCGCGCACGCTGCCCCGGTAGGCGCAGCCGGCGGCAAGCACTCTTGCATGGCATGCAAAAGTGAACCAGGCTGCGGCGATGGATCTTTTGCAGCACCTGGATACCTTTGTGCGCATCGCGGATCAGGGCAGCATCTCGCGCGCGGCTCGCTCGCTGGGGCTGTCGGTGGCGATGGCCAGCCGGCACCTGCGTTCGCTGGAGCGCGAGTTCGGCATCGAGCTCATGCGCCGCAATACGCGCCATCTGACGCTGACCGAGTCCGGGCAAGAGCTCCTAAGCCGCGCTCGGACCGTGCTGTCGAGCATCAGCGAGGCCCGCGACGTACTGCGCCCGGGACGCGGCGCGGCGGGACTGCTCATCGTCAGCTTGCCGGTGAGCTTTGGCCTATCGCAGGTCGGCCCGCTGTTCCCGCAGCTATTGGAGAAGCATCCCCGCCTGCGCTTGGATCTGCGCTTCGAAGATCGCCTGGTTGATCTTTTGGCCGAAGGCATCGATCTGGCGATCCGCGCCGGCGTGCGTCCGCCCGACAGTCCCTTCCTTTCGGCCCGCCGCATCGCCACCCTGCAGCGCGTGCTGTGCGCTGCGCCGGGCTTTCTTTCCCGTCATCGTCGGATTCACAGCGTCGAAGATCTGGCCCGCCTGCCCTGCGTGCTGCAGGGCGCCCCGCCGACCCAGTGGTCGTTTCAGACGCCGGATGGCCTGCAGGAAGTCAAAGTTGATGGTCGCTTCCGCAGCAACAACGTCTTTGCCATGCGCGAAGCGGCGCTGGCTGGCCTCGGTGTGGCCCGCCTGCCGGAGTGGATCATGGCCGACGATCTCAAGACCCGGCGCCTGGTGCGCGTGCTGCATGAGCACACCATCCCGATTGTCGACATCTTCGGCATCTACCACCGCAGTGCCCGCGGCTCAGCCGCCATCAACAGCGTCCTCGACTTCCTACAAGCTGAGCTACCCGGCCGCGCCCAGCTGAGCAGCGTCTAAGAAGGTGTTTACATATTATCTCCCCCGTCGAGGGAACCGTAAGGCTGGGGC
>CALFYE010000590.1 GCA_937952145.1 uncultured Myxococcales bacterium | reverse complement strand
TGGCGCGGCGGGCCAGCTGCACGCGACTCAACCCGGCGGCGTTGCGCTTGTCGCGGAGCAAGCGGCCAAACTGCACCCACTGCGCGGCGGAGACGGGAGTCCGGGGGCGCACAGGCCCAGGCTCAGCGCCGCCCGCTTCGAGAAACTGCGCTAGCTCGGTGAGCCGTTCCAAATGCTCGGTCCAGGCGGGACGGCACTCTCTCGGTACCTGCGCGGCCCACGGATTCAGCTTGCTGAGCAGGGCGCGGGTCTGCGAGCCCAGCGTCTGCAAATCCTCAATGGCGACGGTCATGCGTCTTGCTTCCTTTTTCGCGGGGACGGCTCGGAGGGAAGGGGAAGCGCCCAGTACGTGCTGAGTTCTTCTAGGCGGTGCGGGTCGGCGCGGAGCAATGCAAGAAGGCTCACCAGCGCGGCACTTGGGACGCCATCGCCGGCGCGCAGCCTGGACAAGTATCCCTGGCTGAGGTCGATCCGGATTTCGAGCTGACGCTGCGAGCAGACGCCACTGAGAAAAGAGATCTCCGCGGCGGCGCGACGAGAAAGCTCGGCGCGATACTCGGCCTCTAGGGTGGTGGCCAGTTCGGGCACCGCGTCGAAGGAAAGGAGGTTGTGTTTGCAGCGGCTGCAGGTAGGCACAAGGAGCCGAGCGGGCAGCGTCAAGACCACCAGACGATAGCGGCAGACGCGGTGAACCTTGGCGGTGGGGCGAAGGGTGTAGTGACCGCAGCAAGGGCACTTGCTCGCTTTGGGCCGCGGCGGTGAAGTGGCCGCAGGTTGCCGATCGGGCGGGTCTGGAATGGGGTTACCCTGAGACATGGGGCCTTTCTTTGCAAACGAGGCTTGCCGTAGCCAAGCACACCCGTCGCGGACTTCTAGACGCAAGCGCCGGGAGCATGGCCGGCGGATGGGATACTAGCGACGGAGCTTGTCCGTTTGGGTATGGCCCGCCGAGAGCCGCCCCAAGGAGACGGATCGACCCGTTGGGCTCGCGACGGCGTCCGGGCGTGGCTTGGAGATGTCGACGAAGGAGAGGAAGCGAGAGTAGTTGCCGCGGGCTTGGCGCATAGCTTGCTCGCCGGTGCCGTGTTGCTCGCAGAGAAGACAGCAGCAGACCGAGGAGTGACGGGTGGGGTCAGGCGCCCGTGGAACCGATGCGCTCGCCGTCGATGGGAGGTGAACAAGGTCCGTCGGCGAGGAATGGCTTACCTCGCTTGGCGGGTCGCTATCCCGACGGGAGGCCGACAGCAATGGTAGTAGGGACCCGGTCGGACCGCTCGTCGGGGAGTTTGGGCCAGAAATCGAGTCGGAATGATGCGGAAGGCTAAGCGTGGCATCGACTGCAGCCACTCGCGCCGCCGTCGCGGTCTCCTCGGTCACATAGTGGCCCAAGGTCATCTTGGTCGTGGTGTGCCCTAGCACACGCGCCACGGCTTCGACCGAGGCGCCACCGGATACGGCCAGGCTGGCGTGCGTGCCTCGCAGCGCGTGTACGCAGACTCGCGGCACCCCGGCGCGTTCGCATAGCCCGATGACCGCCCCGTGCAACGCTTGCCGGGAGGCGGGGCACAACCGCTCAGTAGGCTGCCGCCCCTCTGCTGCAAGCTCCAGCAGCACCGCCAGGTAGGACGGCACCTTCAGCCGCCGCTTGGAGGCCGCGGTCTTGGTCCCGTTTACATACAGTTCCTCGGCTTCGCTATCCAGGTCGCGAGGGGTGATGCCCAGCGCTTCGCTGGCCCGAAGACCCAGGCTCAGGCAGCACAACGCCGCCAGGGCGACCCGCGAGCCGGCCGCGGCTTCTTGCTCGGCACGCTGGGCGAAGCGCCGCGCCTCGGCGGGGCGCAGCTGCGGCTTGCCGGCGGACACCCGGCCCACCGGCTCGATCTCGGCCCAGGGGTTGTGCTGGACATAGCCTTGCTTGTGCGCCCAGGACCACAGACTCTGCGCCAGGTACAGGTAGAACCGATGCGTAGCGGGGCGCAGCGGGTGTCCGGTCTTCTGGCTGGGCTCCTTGGTCGCGCGCTCATACAGAGCCAGGGCCTTGCGCTCGGTCACGTCCCCGACGCGCAACGTGTAAATGGGGCCGAGCAGCGCGCGGACGCGGGCGGATTGATCGGCGATGGTGGTGGGATTTGCGTCTCCGCTGCGAAGCCGAGCGGCGCTCCACAGCTCGATGGTGGCTTGGACGGTGCGGGCGCCCAGGTTGGCTCGGATGCGGGCCATCAGCCGCGTGGCGGCTTGGCGGGAGGCGGCGGTGTAGCTCTTGCGCCGGCCGCGGGCGTCGATCTCGATGATTCGCCATAGTGCATCCTCTTTGTAAGGCCCGAGGACTCGGGCTTGTTCTCTTCGTCGCATGGGGTGGGCTCCTTTGCGCGAAGGCTTGCGGGTGGGGATGGAGTGGACGCTGACAGCGGCGTCGGTGTTGGACCGGGGCGAGGAAACGCGCGCCAGGAAGCGGGCGTAGTCGCCGCCGACTGCGCGCATGGCTTGCTCACCAGTGCCGTGTTGCTCGCAGAGCATGCAGCAGCAGACCGCCGAGTGTCGGCTTGGGTCAGGTGCCCGCGGAACGGTCGTAGCGTCCGCGGAATGGTTCAGGTTGGTTGCGGGCTCGGCTGCCCGACGGGGAGTGGACAGTGGCGACAGTAAGGTCAGATCGATAGGCATGGGTATCCCCTATGCGCACAACGATACGGTCCGGCTGGCTCTGGATTTCAGAGTCGGCGTGTGTGATGGTGCGCGTTTGATGCGATCGGTGCGTCAATACGCATCGTTCACATATGTGAACGAAAGGTGAGTGATGTCAGAACCAAAGTCAACATTAAAAATGCACTTCGTCGGTGAGCAGGTAGCCGCCGCGCGTAAGCTACTGAAGATGAGTCAAATTGAGCTTGCAGCCGCGACGGGTCTCACGACGCGGACGATCATCAAGTTCGAGGGTGGCGGAAATGTCCGGCCGGAAACCGTCGAAGCAATACGTGAAGTGCTCGTCGGCCGCGGGATTGTGTTTACCAACGGTGGTGAGCCAGGCGTGAAACTGCGGCAGATGGACCTAGCGGATTAGACAGCCTCATGCGCGTGCGCTCAAAGCGTACTCAACAACAATGATGCATGCGCTCGTTAGCAACCACCCCTCAAAAATCGCTAGCATAACCCGTCAATAAAACTTCGTTCCCCCGGTTTACAATCGGCTGGGGGAACAATAGCTTTCTCTTCACCGACGGTGGCTTTCGTTGCTGTCGCCAAGGCAGTAGTAGCCAATCTCCGACGGCAGGCGGACCATGCGGCACTGGTGGGGAACACATGGGGGAGGCGCAGAAGCACGCTGTTGAGTCTGCGACCTAAGGGTACGGTTCACGATTGTACGCCTTGGCGATCTTGTTCAGGTAAGGCGTCGGTCGCACATCTGCCTGGATGGAGCGCGCGGCGATGTTTGGCAGGAGGATGGGCGCGGTCAGCTGGATCTTTGACGATAGCCCCCTTCAAAGCGGGAGGCCCGCCGCGAATGTTGGCTGCCGGAGCGAGCCGGCCGTCGAAAATGAGCGAGGAGCTCTCTGCTGCTCGACAATTTCAGCACCAAAAAAAGCACAAAGGTCGTGGCATTTTCGACGGCTCAATACTTTCTCAACAATTTTTGTTAAGACTACTTTGAGCAGCCGTGCAGGCACGCGATCGCGCTCGGCCGGACCCGCGACGTACCCACGGCTTGTCGGCATCGCGAGCCTTCGAACAAGCGACCCATTTACGAATAGGAGTAGCAATCATGATGAAGAGTTTTTGTGCAGGAAGCTTTATGCTAATGCTCATCGGCTGTGGGGGCCAAGAATTCTCGGAAGAGTCCTCCTTCGAAAGCAAGGCTTCGGCCTTGAGTTTTGTCAACAGCCGTGTGTGGGGGTCGCATAATTGTTCTATTACTACGAACGTACAAAACGACAGAGTGCTCGGTTTTTGGGTTGCCTGGAATCCTGGCCCCATTGCGTATCACGAACCTGGGTACAGTGGCTTCGTAACTGGCACCGACTGTTACGGTTCAACCACGCTTCCAATTAGAACCGTCTGTGGAGAGAAGGGGGACCCAACGCCCTGCTATGTTGACCTCTCGCTCCTCGGCTGCAGCACGAAGAAGTCAGCTTATGTATATACTACGATTCAATGTGATCCCCCCAACGTAAACCTTCTTACAGCGATACGGACTCTCCTTCCCGGCCAAGCTATCTGGAACAGTACCGAGATGGCTATCCTCCTATGAGCTTCCGAACTGGGCGGAGCCAGGAGGACCTGGCCGCGGCGAACTTCCGACAGGGACGGTCAAGGGGTGAAGCCCGATTGACAGGGGTCCTGCTGGACGAGTCGTGGTAGCGTCGCGAAAGCTCCAAGCGAGAGCTCGATCATGACGAAGACGGCAGAGAAGCTCATCCTGACTCACGACTTCTGATTTCTGAGCGATGTCGACTTGCATGCCCAAATCGCGGCGTTTCAGGCTGCCCATGAAGCGACAAACCATCAGGTTCTGACTATGTATAGTCGCCGCCCGCTCGGCTCCGGCAAGGACCGAATCAACTTCCGCGCCTTGCCCCAAAAGCGCAGCCGAAAAGGACATACCGACCATGCACATTGGCCAGGTGCCAAGCTCTGAAGGGCAGAGCATACGAATACCTGCTGCCTGAAACCGCCGAGCATCGCCGACCGGCAGAGTAGGAGTGCAGGACAGCAGACATTAACCATCGGCTCGGTAGCTTGAACGCTAGGACTACATGGCCCAACAGTCAAGCACCCGTTTGCCGAACCATCCGCGCCCATCCGTGCTGCGAGCTACAACCCGATCAGCGTTCCCTCGTCCGCCCCAAACAGCAGACGATACTCGGCTTTCTGTCGCCCCTCTCAGACCCCCACCACTACCGCCCCCACCTATACGCCCCCGTACCTGAGCGAGCGGCCGAACCTCCTCCGCGCGCTCCATCGAGCCGCAGCTTCGCGCGCGATTCGGATACAGATCAGACCCCCTCCTTCGAGAGCATCAAAGCCGCCAGTCCTTCTTCTCCTTGATCCGGACCAGCTGCTCGTAGAGCTTCACCATCTTCGGCTGAAACTCATCGATGAACGCTTTTTTCTTCGCCAGGTCTTGCTTCAGCTCCTCCACGGCCGTCTTCTGGCTGCTCAGCTCCGCCTCCGCGTTCTTGAGCTTCTGCTGCGTGTCTCGGAGCGCCTTGTTCAGGGCGGCAATCGCTTGCTGCTGTATGTCCAGGTTATGCGTGTAGCTCGCCAGCTTTTTCTGCGCCTTCGCCAGTGTCTCCTCCGCGTTCACAAGCTTCTCGGTGAGCTCGGCCGGAGCGGCGGCGGCGCGGGCCTCGGCGAGGGCCAGCGCGGTCTCGTCGAGCTGATCTCGTTGCTCACGGACCGTGGCCTTCGCCTCGGAGAGACTGCCTTGGAGCGCACGAGTCTGATCTTGCTCTGCGGTGAGCTGCTGCCGCTGCTCCGCTAGCATTCGGTTGCGCTCGTCGAGTTCCGCGTTGGCCGATACCCAAAGTCCCTCCCTCTGCTCAAGCGCCTCTTCACCGCGCTTCTTCTCGGCGTCCCGCTCCTGCGTCGCCGCCTCCGCGGTTTCCTGATGCGTCTTGGCCAAGGTCTCCGCGGCCACGCGCGCGGCGTCCAAGTCGGTGATCTGCTTCTGTGCGCTGACCAGGGCGTCTTGAAGCTGCTCCACCGTGTGTCGTTGCGTCCTGTCGGCGAGTGAGGCCGCTCCTTCCAATTCATCGATGCGTTCGGCCGCTCGTCGCTGCTCAAGGAGCAGTCGCTCGACGGTCTGGGCATCGGTCTTTGCCTGAGCCGCTGCCTGGGCCTTCGCTTCGGATAGCTGGGTTGCCAGAAGCGCAACCTCCTTCTGGGCCGCGACCCGGGAGTCCTCCAGAGTCTGACGCGCTTGGTCATGGTCTCGGCCTTGCTGCTCTGCCGCCCTCTTAGCCTGGGCGAGCTGCACCGTTAGCTCGGCGACACGTCTGCGCGCCTGTCGAAGGTCGCGAAACAACGCTAGCTGCTTTCTCGTGTCCTCGACGAGCAAGCTGATCTTGCGGGTGGGAGGTCCCCCCGCCGGTCGGATGTGCGCCGACATGGGTGTTGCGCGCTTCCGCCGAGAACGAAAGGCGCGAACGCGGCAGCTGCTCCCGCAGTACCGGCGATCGGCTCGTCCTGGGACTCGCAGCGGACGTGTACAAACCACACACTCGCGAGCAAGCGGCATGTCTCCCCCCGTTTGTATCGTCACTGTGCCCGGTTTTCTCGCTGGTTCCTACCTTTTTCCGTTTCAACAGATCCACGAACAATGTTCACGGGTTGGGAGCAGAGCCGTTTCCTAGTCTTGAGAGGACGACATCGGACTACAGTGCACCGGCGACTCACGGTGGCGTGCCGATAGGACCTTGCCTGCGAGCGGCCAGCCAGGCCGGTTGACTCTTGCGGGCAAAGGCTGCGCGAACCACGCTCGCGGCGGACCGAGGGACACTCAGCAACGCTTAACACCGACGCATCGCTGCGTGCTGGTCTCGCCAGAGATCGCACAGGGCAGTCGCGGCCTGAGCCACGATGGATCCGCTTGAAATGAGGTGGCGAGTCGATCGATGGATCCACGCTCGGGAAATGGGCGCCACGCCAACCAGGCTCCGCGGCGGGGGAAGAGCTTGAGCAAAATTCCGGCAAGAAAAAACGCGCGGATTCCAAAAAGTTATAGGAACGGGGGTACCGGGATCTCGGGGTAAGCCGAGGACCCATGCTAGGTTGGAGGAACGGATTCTTTCTCCATCGGGATAAATTTGGGACCCTATGCGAGCTGTCTCTTATTGCAAGACGTGTGACTTCCGCCTGCCGTATTGCGTGCGGACCGATCGCCGCTTTTGTCAGGAACGATGCCGCGTCTGGTGGTACTGGCATCCGGGTCGCAAACGCCTGGACTTCTCGCCCGGCGGCTGGGGGCTGCCGAAACATCCCGGCAACGAGCAGCCCAAGACGCTTGCGGCGGCGCTGCTAGCGCTGGCGGAGGCGCGCAAGCACGCGGCTGGACTCGAGGCTGCCGCGCGAGCGATGCAGCTTGCCGATCACCACCTCCGCTCCAAGCTGGCCGAGCTGCGCGCCGATGCCATTACGTCCCGGCGTGAGCTCATGAAGGAGCTGGAGGCGCTCCAAGACGAGCTAGACGAAGCGCGGGAGCGGCTCGCGCATGCCGAGGTGCCCCAGCAAGCGAAGACGCTGCGAGAGCAAGTGACCTCGTTGACGACCCGGCTCGCCGAGTCCGAGGGCGAGGTCGCCAAGCTGCGAGCGGCGCTCAAAGAGAAGGAGGGAGAGCTGTCGGACCTACGTTCGCTCAACGAGAAGCAGGCCGGGCAACATGCGGAGGAGGTCCGCAAGCTGCAGTCGCAGGTGGCCACGGGGACCGCCCTGCGTGACCATCTGAGCCGGCAGCACGCGGAGATGGCACGCACTCGGAACGAGGCCGTCGGTCGGCTGGAGAAATCAGAACACGAGGCCACCGAGCGGCAGACCGCGCTGGAGCGGGCCAGCGCGGAGCTATCAGTGGTGAGGGCGACTCATGAGCGGGCGGTGGCGAAGCATCACCAAGAGGTCGGGGCGCTCAAGGCGCAGGCGGCGACGCTAACCGACGCGCGGGATGACCTGAACCGACAAAACGCCGAGCTGACGCGCTGCCGAGACGAAGCGAGCGCTCGGGTTTCGACGGCGCAGGCAGAGACCGCGGCCGCGCAGGCGGAAGTAGCGGAGGTGCGGCGTTCCTTGGAACGGGCGACGATGGACATCACCGCGCAGCGCCAGCGTGCCGAGGCGGCCGAACAACTCGTGGCGCAGCGTGAGGAGGACTTGCGCCGGCAGCACCGCGACTTCACCGCGGCAGAGAAAGCGCATAGGGAGACCCATCTGGTCGCCGAATCGGAATCTCGAAGCCTGCGCGCCGAGAAAGAGCGGCGCAT
>CALFYE010000589.1 GCA_937952145.1 uncultured Myxococcales bacterium | reverse complement strand
GTTATAACAACCTTGATACAATCGTCCTTGTTGTCGCGGAAAGTTGCATACGCCGAAGGCGCATCAGCAAGACGAACCCGATGGGTTATGATGAACGTTGGATCGATCTCGCCAGCTGCGATCTTCTTTAGAAGGGGCCTCATATAGCGCTGCATATGGGTCTGCCCGCTTTTCATCGTCAAACCCTTATTCATGAACACGCCGAAGGGAATCTTATCGAGACATCCGACATACGCACCTGGGACCGATATGCCGCCGCCTTTGCGGCAACACATGATTGCCTCGCGCAGCACGTGGGCCCGATCGGTGGTTAGCGAGAGCGCACTCTTGACTCGATCCAGCAGCGCATCCAGCGTCGGCCCAGCATGGGCTTCGCATCCCACCGCATCGATGCAGCGGTCGGGTCCACGGCCCTGGGTCATCTGCTGCAGGTACTCGTAGACATTCTGCCTCAGCAAGTTGATGATCTCGGCCTTGCTAGCAGAGCGCGCCAGCTCCAGCTGCTCGTATACGCTGTCGATCGCGATCACCCGACCCGCGCCCGGCATCCACGCGCTCTTGATCGCAAACTGACCGACCGGGCCGCAGCCCCAGATTGCGGGCCAGTCGCGCATTCGGATTCGAGCGGTCGCAGCAAGAAAACAGGGTCTTCTTACAAAAGAAGCACTGCCCGCACGAGATGGTAAACGGGACAACCACTCTATCGCCTTGCTTGAGCTTCTTTACCTCGCTACCGACCTCAACTACGATTCCCATGGATTCGTGGCCTAGTAGTGTGTATCGCAAGTGCGATGCAGAACACGCCGGCGACAAGATACCTACAAAACCGAAGCGGTTTTGTTATCGCCAGAGCTCACGCTGATTTTGCTGAGTTCGCCCAGCAATTATTCAACTTAGCAAAAGCCGGGCCGGTGCCCCGGTGGCCGCAGAACATAGCTTCTGGGCCGACGCTCGGGTGGGGAGGCGCGCCGCGTCGGCCGGCTATGTGCGTTGCAGGCACGCCTCGTACAAAGCGAGAGGATTGGCACCGCTATGTGATCCAGAGCCCGCAAGCAAACGTGTAAGGACCGATCAAGGCCAAGGGGGGATGGGCTGCGAATTAGGGGCAGCCCGCGATGGATCGAATCCACTCGTTGACTAGACGCACGCCGGCCATGGCCACCTGCGACGAGGCAAGCGGGGGCATACGCATGCCGTCGAGCCGCGGGGCGGTCAGCGATTCGAACGCCAGTACGAAAAGCTCGCCCTGATTGTCCTCCGCGAATGACACGATGCGGAGTCCGGTTTCAAGCTCGGTCTTTGGCGGCGACTGTCCGTTCGGAAGCGACCAGATGCGTCCCGAGAAGTCCGCATAAAAGTACGAGCCGTAAAGCTCTGGGTATTGCGTCCCGCGGTACACGTAGCCGCCGATCACGGCAAGGAGGGTCTGCTTGTGGGCATACGCGACGACCGGCGGCTCGATCCCTGTCGGGTTACACGTGGCGGCCTCGTAGCACACCGTGCCCTCCATCACGCTCCAGCCGCTGCGTAAGCCCCGGGTTCCCCACCGTTCGGACCGTGTACGCAAGGAACGCCGTACCGTTCGCCACGTAGTCTGGATGGAACGCGAATCCCAGAAGTCCGCCCTCTTCTGTCACCCCGAGTTCGACGGCGAGCGGCGCTGCCAAAAGCTCGGTCGAGGTCGTTACGTTGGGGGCGTTCGCAAAGGACTGAATGCTGCCCGTTTGGTCCGCTTCGTACCAGCGTGTGTCGTCGCCGGGTGCCTGGAAGAGACCGATAGGACGTGGAAGCGAGAGGTTGGTGAAGTGGGGGACGAGCTTTATCCGCGAATTCGAGGCGGGCCGCGGCCACGCGCGGCACATCGGGCGCGGTGCGTCGCTCTGCGGCTCACCGATTGGCGACACCGCATCGGTGCTACAGGCCGCCTGGGTGACAAGCCCCAATCCCACCCCCAAAATACAGACCCCAAGGAGGCGCTTGGTCATTTGAAAGCGTCGCATAGATCCCCTCCTAAACAGAGACAGGCTGCGCGCCAGTAGGTACTGGCGCTGGCGATTAGCGCCAGGTGATGATCACGATCGCGTATTGGGCGAGGTCGATCCTAAATTCCAAGCGGCCTCCGTTTTGGGTGTACGCGACAGCTTGGGGCACGGGGCTGCTGTGATCGGGCGACGCTAGCTCGACCTTGCCCAGCATCTTTTCCGGCGGGATGGCCACCGAGAGAGCCACGCTCTGCGGCAGCCCGGCAAAGGGCACGGGCACGCTGCCGAACTGGCTGAAGTTGAGCAGGTGGAGCAGCGTTTCATTGCCGAGCGCCTTCGCTTCAACTTGGATGCGGCGGTCGCCAGTCAGCGTGAACTTCGGTGGCGAGACGGCCACAACGGCGCTGACCAAGCTGGCCAAGGCCGCTGCGCTACTGCTTCTGAGATACTGACCCCCAAGCAGGTCAGAGAAGAAAAAGGAACGGCCCTGACCGAACGCGTTCTCCCGGCTGGCGGGCAGCGGCTCGCTCTTGCGTAGTCCGAAGACATCCGCCAGCGCCCAGTCGGCCCGCAGATCCCCCACTTGATTCCAGCCGGTGGGATTGGGACCGGTCGCAATCACGGCTCCGCCGCGGGTCACAAATTCCCGCATCAGGCCAGCTTCCTCATCGGAGACTGCCTCGACATCGGGCATGATGAGGACGCGATACCGCGAAAGATCCGCGAGCGTCAGGCGTGGGCTCGTAAGGACGTCAAAAGGAATGTGGGCATGCACCAGCGCTTTGATCATGCCCCGAAACTCGCCGAGCCACTGTTGGTTGTAGCAGCTCTGCTGCGGGTCATTGCTGCTCCACCAATCTGTCGATTGGCTGGGCGTAACGGCATTCGCAAACAGTCCATTTCCGGGCTTCGGATTGACAAAGTCGCGCGACGCACTGGAGTGGTACACCGCGACCTCCGCTAGAGACTGGGAGTCGAAGATGCGAGCTTCATGGGCCGCGATGAATGAATACATGCGGGTCCGCATCGCGGAGTCGACGCCGCGTGTCTTCTCGGGAGCCTTCACTTCATATGGATTGCAGCCCGTGACCAGAACCTCCCCCATTACCAGCGAGGCGTCGTCGGGTCGCGCGCCATAACTGAAGGCCCAGGCGGGATTGCGCCCGCTCGCGGCGCGCCCGTACTTGTACATGGAGATCAGACAGATCCAGTCATCCTCAGTGGCATAGCGCATCGCATCCCGGTTGCTGAGGACATCCACTTCCCACACATGCGTCGCCCCTAGCTGCGATTTCAGGTAGGCGCCATCTAGACCAATCCGTGTACCGTCCTGGTAGTCCATCGTGACGGTCTCCACGAAGGTGAAAACGTCCGGATTTACCGCCGAAGCAGCGGCAGCGATATCGATCTGAAACTGGTTGAGGTTTCGATGCCGCCACTCGACATAGCGCCGGAAGTCAGGATTGCTGGGATCCGCGACCGAAGGAATGTCCAACCCAGAGTCTGCTTTGAATGCCATGCGCGCATACGTCGAGGTGTCGCACCACTCGCGCAGACCATCAAAGTAGATCGGCACGTCGGGCCAGATGCCGTCAATGCCCGTAGCCGCGAGCTGGCGAATCCGATTCAGGTAGTACTGGCGCCAGGGGGAATTCGGACTAAGCCAGCAGCTCTCGTCACCGGGAGCAACCCAGAAGACCAAGCTGCCGTAAAAGACGTTCGGCTGGCCATTGATTCCCCGCTGCACCCAGAGACCGCCCTCGCCATTTTTGTAAAAGGAAGGTCCGGACTCTCCTCCCGCGCTGATCACCTCCAGCGATGGGTAGTAACAGACCAGCTTCATTCCGGCCTGATGCACGCGCTGCGCGAAGTCGGCAATGTCGGCCATGTGGGCAGTGAATTCAGCGTCGGTCAGCCAGTACGACAGAATCGTATCGACTTCGATCACGCTGACTTGCTCGGCCTTCAGCGCATCCACGATCATCTGCAGTTCCGCAGCGTCGGCACCTTCGCCAAACGATGCATTGGCAAGGCGGGCATGCTGGGCCCAAGGGGGAAAAGCATTCGCGGAGCTGCTCGGCATGGCCGGAAGTAGATCCGCCTGGCCGGCCTCCGGCCCACAGCCGAGAGACGAACCCAGGACACTCAGGCCAGCAGCCTGTAGTCCGAGCTGTAGGAATCCTCGGCGACTCATTCCCGAAAAGAGGCCCCAGGGGCGATGATTCCGACGGTGAGAGATAGACGAATTGTTCATGTGCTTCCTTCCTGCAGGGGACGGACTCCCAAATTTTTCGCGGCGACCTACTACCCGGGGCACGCCCTGGTGCCCCCCTTTGGGAGCCAGAGCGCAAGGACCATGCCCCCCGCGCGTTCGTCGCGCATGCGGCGCCTAGGACCAGACTGCTCTGGCCTGACGGCGACACCAGGCATGTGCCCAACGTATGCGAGGGGCGAGCACGGGCTCGACCCTGCCCCAGTGGTTCAGCTCGGATGCAAGGAATGTGCCGACCGCGCATCGACTGGCTGTCGTATCGACCCAGTGTGCTGCGCTGTCACGGTGTGCATGCAGCGCCCGGCGAGAGCCGCACGGTGTTGCTTGCTCAACGAGGACAACGAGAAGTTTCCCCAGCTTGCCATTTCTGCACTGACTTTGGGGAACTGGAAAATCGCGCTTCTCGACGGGGGGGAGAGTTCATCGGGTACCTTCCTACCGCCAAAAACCGTCGAGAAATCGCGATCTTATATGGAGCGAGAAAACGTCGGGGAAACAGAGAGAAGTCAGGGACTTAGGACTTGTTCTCAACGGAGGCGAGCAAGGCCGCGCGTTCGGCGGGGCTCATCGCTCGTAAGAGCTTCAGCACCACATCCGTGTTTGGTTCGGCAGGGCTTGCGACGCTTGCCGCCGGCTGTAGCAGCAGGGTCGCTACGCTGCGCGCTTGGCCTTCCCGTTCGCTGCCTGGTGCGATGTAGTGGCGTCGCGTGATCTCGGCGCTGCCATGGCCTACTTTTTGTCTGCGGCGTCCTCCGCTTTCTGGGCCGCTTTCTTCGCCTCCTTTTTCGTCTTGTCGGCAACCTCGGCAGCTTTGTCAGCTTTGTCGGCAGCTTTGTCAGCGGCCTTGTCGGCGGCTTTGCTGGCGGCGCGCTTGGTCTTCTTCGCTGCCTTGTCGGCTTTGTCGGCGGCCTTGTCGGCGGTGTCCTTGGCTGTGTCCGCCACCTTGTCGGCGGCGTCCTTGATCTTGCCCGCCACCTTGTCAGCCGCCTTATCTACTTTTTTGCCCGCTTTCTCGGCTGGACCCTCGGCAAAAGCTGGGGGGAAGGCGGAAAGAGCAGTGACCGCGCCGATACTCAATAGGACGTTTGTGTTGGTTTTCATGGTCTGGTCTCCTTAAAACATGAGCTGCCGGCCACGGTTAGGCGACCGGCACAGGAACGGTTCCGCGCACCTTCGCCGCGCCGGTCGCCATCGCCGGCTGGGCGTCGGCCCAGCTCATCTGCGTCGGGTT
>CALFYE010000588.1 GCA_937952145.1 uncultured Myxococcales bacterium | reverse complement strand
GTGCAGCACATCGAGATGAGGGCGTTCGCAGCTTAATATGTAAACACCTTCTTAGCGGTGGCAGTCCCGACAGCCGCTTGGCGCATGGCCACCCACCGCGCGGTGACAGTCGCGGCACTCGGTATGGAACGCATCCTCGTTGGTGGCCCGAACGCGGTCCGTGCCCGCTGGGGTATGGCAGCTACGGCAGCGCTTCTCCATGTTGGTGTCGATGCCGGTCACGCGACGCAGCGCACCATCGTTGTCAGCGACGGGGTGATGGCAGCGATGGCAGGCATACTTGTCCTGATGGCTCTTGTGGGAAAACTCAACAGGTCGAGCCCGACTGGAGTCTTTCGCCAACATGATGACCTCCGGCCCGCGCCGCGAACCTGAGCTAGCCGGCGGAGCAGTCGGCGGAGCCGCCGGGACACTGGCCGCCGGAATCGTCGGGACCGCCAGAGCCGCCGGGGCCGCCGGGACAGCCGCCACCGCTGGGGCTGCCGGCCCGGTCGTGCTCGCGGAAGCCGTCGGGCGACCACCCCCGCCCCCGTCCATCGGGCCGCTCTGCGCGAGGCTAGGGCCACTCGTCGGCTCGGGCGCCGCCGGGGCATCCGCCACCGCCTTGGCTTGATCCTTATCGACGTGCGGTGTCGGCGACAGCGGGGCATCGGGATCGGGGGCCTTTCGCTTGCGCTTGCCTTTAAGGAAGCTGAACTGACACAGCGGCGCCTTGGCTCCCGGTCCCAGCTTGGCCAGATAGGCGCTGTGCGAATACCCCTTCAGGCCGTCGGCCCGCACTTTGTACCAGGCCCCCTCATCACCGTCGCGCCCCTCGATGGCCACGATGTCGCCGCAGCTTAGCGTCGCCAGGATGGTCTGGGGCTGCGCCGCCGGCACCCGGCGCAGGTTCAGCTTGGACGCCAGCACCACCGCCAGCCCCTGCCCATCGTCAGGTGGCGACGGCTCAGCGACGAGGCTCGCTGGCGGCACCGCGACTGGCGCGCCCGCGTTCTCGCTGGCTCGCGCGGCCGTCCCGCTACCCGCCCCCGCCGGGGCTGCGCCGTCCAGCGTCGGCCCCCCTGCCACAGCAAGCTTGGACCGGGGCTCACCGCCCTCTGGCCCCCGTCGCTCACACGCTCCACTGCCGAGGAGCAGCAGCAGCCCCCCCAGCCAGCACCCCCAGTCCCCGAGGCGTCCCAGACTACTCATCTCCATCCTCCGGCGGGTCAGCTATCGCGCCCGCGTCTTTGATTAATTGCAAATCAGTGACAGCGCCGTCGAGTCGCGCAGCAAATTCATCCGCGTAACCTGCGCATGCGGCATCGCCGCCGCACCACAGACATCACGATGAATCACATCCAGCCCATCTGGCCCATCTTTGAAGTTATTGTTATTGAACCAATGTTCCCAATTAGCAAACGTCAACGGCTTATTTGCATCAATCTGTGTCACGTTATTCCCCGCCGACTGCGAGAAATGACAGGTTGAGCAATAGCGATGCACGACCGACTGAAAGTACGACTTGGCCGTAATGTTCTTGCCATCAAACTGGCGCACCACCTGACTGTCCGGCCAGCCGGCAGGAACATAGCCCCCGACGTACTTGCTGCGCGGATCGGCAACGCCGCCGGCGTTATAGCTGCCGTCGATGCGCGCGACGATCTCGGGATGGCCGGTCTGCACCGCGATGCCCCGCACCAGCTGGTTTAGCTGACGCAGGTTCTCCAGATTTTCAGCGCTTGCCGTCGCCCGCTTCGCCGTTCCGGGGGCCGAACCGAACACCGGATTGTCCGAAAAAGTGAACAACGACACGTCGAAGTCCAGGAACACCGAGCCCAGGATGCGGTTGCTGTCGGCGTCGTAGCGCCCCCCGTGACAGGCCAGGCAGTTGCGAATGTACTTGACGCCTTTATTGAACTCTAGGCCTTCCCCATCAAGCTGCAGGCCCGGAATCAGCGCTTCCGGTGTGCTATTTCCCGGGAAAAACAGCGTAGGTTCGCTGGCGTCATAAATGTAGAAACGGACCTTGTCTACTCGCTTGGGATGGAAGTCCATGGCCACTGAGGCACCACGGGTCGGCCGTTTGCCGGCCAGAAATTCCTCTAGCTGGGTTAATGCAGTGCTAATCGAGCTACGCTGATCCTGGCCAAACTGAATCAAGTCTAGTCCCTGCGGGACCCCATGATTACTGACCACGCAAGATATCAGCTTAGTATCGGCAGCCGCTGGGTCTTTGCTGCAGTCGGCACAGCGCATCTCGCGTCCTAAGCCCAAGTCGCTACCGTTGTAATAGAAGGCCGAGTAGGTGGTGGCCGGGTTATAGCTCGTCGTCCCTGGCGAAAAGAAGCAGCGCCGGGCCAGCCACTCGGTCAGCGTCGGCTCGGCCGGGTGGTCGGTGAAGGCGGCGTAGTAGGCGGTGGTCTCTTCGACGCTGCCGGTGGTGCCGGCGCCGGGCCGGGTCAGGTACTGAAAAGGCTGCGCACTGCACCCAGCCAGGGCGACCGCCAAAAACCAAGATAAGCTTCGCATGGCTTCTCCTATCCGCTAGTTATCCGCTAAAATCTCACTTCAATCCGCGCCAGTGCAGAATGGCCAATTACCGTAGGAGCGGCGTCGGTCAAGATGGTAATGACGTGGTAATCGCCGAGCAGAAACAGCCGCCCCCGGGAGAGCGCCGCCACCGCCAGGCTGCGCGAGGCCGTGCGCAATGCAGGTGGCAATGAGGCAGTCTCTGAACGGAGCGGTGTGCCTCTTAGGACGCTCAGCAACTA
>CALFYE010000587.1 GCA_937952145.1 uncultured Myxococcales bacterium | reverse complement strand
CACAGGCGAAGACACTCTTTCCCTACACGACGCTCTTCCGATCTAGCTTGACGGTAAAGGTTGCGCCCTGCCCTTCGCCTGCGCTTTCGGCGCTGATCGTGCCACCGTGCAATTCGACCAGGTGTTTGGCGAGCGAAAGCCCTAAACCCAAGCCGCCGCGCCGCTGACTGCCGCCGCTGCCCGCCCCGGTCCGCACGGCATTTTTCTTCATGAACCTGGGCTGCCTGGCCACGGTGATCTTTGTCTTATTGCAGTATTTTGTCAGCCAGAAGGACAATGCCCTTCGCTTGCTGCACGCCGAGCAGAGCAAGTCGGACAAGCTATTACTCAACATTCTACCTAAGAGCATTGCCGACATCTTGCGCAACGAAAACCGCACCATCGCCAATCAATATGATCAGGTCAGCGTTATGTTTGCTGATATCGTCAACTTTACCCCTCTTTCAGCCAGCATGACTCCGGCAGATTTGGTCAAGCTGCTCAATGATGTATTTTCGTATTTTGACGGGCTGGTGCAAAAGTATAGGTTGGAAAAAATTAAGACCATTGGCGACTGTTATATGGTTGCAGCAGGCATCCCAGAGTCGCGAGCGGATCACGCCCAGATCCTCGCGCGGGTGGCCCTGGAGATTCGAGAACATTTTGCGCAGCAGACCTTTCAGGGTATCAAACTGTCCTTGCGATTCGGTATTAACTCGGGCCCGGTCGTCGCTGGAGTGATTGGAAATATGAAGTTCGCCTATGATCTTTGGGGCGACACAGTCAATACCGCCAGCCGGATGGAATCGAACACCGTGGGCGGCCAAATTCAGATCACCAAGGCGACGTATGATTTAATAAATAGTGATTTTATATGCGAATCGAAAGGCATGTTACATATCAAAGGAAAAGGCGCGATGGAGGTCTGGCAGATCCAGGGTGAACGCCGCGCCGCCGAAGCCCGATAATTGGGGGATGCTGCCCATGCTGTTGTCGCGCACTCGCTCTTCCCGTCTGCACCGGCTCTCGCAGGGGGTCCTGTTCGCGGTCGCCTGTGGCGGCAATGCGACGGAGGGCGGCGGGATGGGACCGCTCGATCCGGCGACACAGCCCGAGACGCCACCGCCGAATCCGCAGGTCTGCCGGGGGGCGCCGTATCCCCTCGTCCTGTCGCACGGCATGGCGGGGTTCGAGCGCATCGGTCCCATTAACTACTTCTATAACGTGGCGGCAGATCTGCGGAGCCGCGGCGAGCAGGTGTTCGAGAGCCAGGTCGCGCCCTACGACAGCTCCGAGGTGCGGGGCCGGGCGCTGTCGCAGTTTATCGACCAGACGCTGCAGACGACGGGGGCCTGCAAAGTAATCGTCATTGCCCACTCGCAGGGGGGCATCGATAGCCGCTATGTCGTCAGCACGCTGCACTTCGGCGACCGCATCGGCGCGCTCGTCACCGTCGGGACGCCGCACCAGGGGACGGTGGTCGCGGATGTCGCGCTGGGCACCGTGCAGGTCGCAGGATTCACCGCGGCGACGCTCAATGCCCTGCTGCTGGCGATTCAGGGGCTGACCAGCAACGACACCGGCAACCCCAACATCAAGGCCAACCTGGCACAGCTATCCACGGCCCAGATGGCGACCTTCAACGCGCAGAACCCCGACGATCCCCGCGTGCGCTACTACAGCGTCGCCGGCCGATCCAGCCTGGCCGCCGGCAATACTGACTGCACCCCCGGCGTATGGCCAAATCCGTCGGGGCTGGACATTCTCGATCCCCTCCTGAGCCTGCCGGCCTCGATCTTTCCCTTCTTCGACCCGCCGTTTAAGCCGACGCCGAACGATGGACTGGTCAGCGTCCCCTCGGCGCGCTGGGGGCGCTTCCTGGGCTGCGTGCCGGCCGATCACTTCGACGAAGTGGGGCAGATTGCCGACGGAGCCGATCTGGTGAGCGGCTTCTATCACCGCGACCTGTATCGCAAGCTGGTCGAGACGGTGCATCAAGAGGGAAACTAAGGCCGTGCACCGCCCCGAGCCTCCGCCCCCCGACGCTGCCGAGCTGCTATCGCTGGAGACGCCGCTTGCCTGCCACTGCCCGACGAGCGGTCTTTCCGTCGAGGTTTCGACTCCGCAGCTCTTGCTCCTTTTTTGTCCGCGCTGCGGCGACTACCTGGCCGGCCGACCGATCCTCGGCCCGGGTGGCAGCGGCCCGACAGCGGTACAGCGGCTTGTGCTCTCGCCCGAGGAGGAGAGGCAGCTACGCCAGGCCTTGGCGATAAGCAGCGAGGAGCCGCTGCCGGCCGCGCTGCAGCGACTGCTCGACTGTACGCAGCCGGTGCCGCTCGCGGTGGCGCAGACCCGGCTGGCGCTGCGCCCACGGCTCTTGCCCGAGCTGAGCGCGGCGCTGTTCGGATTGGATGATGAGCTGCGAACGCTGGCCCTGCGACTCGTCGCGCGGATGCCGCAGCCGCCGCATGCGCTGCGGGCGGGGGCTCTGCACGCCATCCAGGGGCGGCTGGCCGACGACGTCGCGGCGGCGACGCTGCAGGGGGCGCTGATGGCGCTGCATCCGCTGGCTGGCCTGGGTCGCGCCGAGGGTCTGCGGGCCGAGGTCGAGCGCATCGCGCGCCGCGCCGACGAGCGCACCGACGAAGCCGGACGGCTGACGCAAAAGCTAGCCAGCGCCGTGCTCGCCGCCATCGAGCGGGCCGCCGCCGCCAAGCAGGCGCAAGCCCGTGCTGATCTGCACGAGCTTCTGAACCAACTGCAAGCGGGACAGACGGACGCCGCTCGCGCCGTGCTCGAACGCGCCTACCCCACCGACGATCCCGAAGATCCCGACGGTGGCATGAGCGGCCGCGTGGCGCTGTGCGAAGAGGCCGTGCGCACGCTCGCCAGCCAGCCCAAGACCGACGCGACCCGCGCCCAGATCGAAACGCTTCTTGGCTGGGCCCTCGCCGCCGCCGAGGTCTACGCATCGTGGGCCACCGCGGGCAGCGAGGGCCTTTCGCGCATGGTGCAGGTAAACCGCCTGCGCGCTCGCCTGCGACGCGGGGCCTAGTACGACTTGATCACATCCCGGAATTGACAGGGATCTCCGTCTATGCCCAGCGGGGAAAATGGGGACCAAGCGGGATGTGGAGTTAGGCCGGGAGTTAGAGGTGTACTTGCGACTAGCTAACCAGCAGCCCCAGCTCGGCGAGGGAGCGGAGGGCGCGGGGGATGAACTGTTGGCGCAGGTTCTTTTGCATCTCGGCTTCGGGGACGGGTTCGTCCTGCGGGCCGCGGATGGTGAGGAAGCCGGAGCGTACGGCGCCCATGACTCCTTCGGTGATGCCGTCGAGATCGCGGCTGCCATCAAGCTGCGTGAGCAGCGTGCGCTGCAGTGGATCCAGCGCGATGGGATCGTGCCAGGGGCCGGTGGTCCAGCCGGCGCGCTGCGCTTGGGCACGCGCCAGGGCAGAGACGGCTGGGCGCTCACTAATCTGCTTGGTCATGGGCGGATGGTGGCTGCGCAGCATGCAGATGCCGGTGCGGTGACCGTAGATGGCCAGTCGTAGAGCCATCTCTTCGCTGACGTTCTCGCCGAAGAGCGCGCTCATCGAGGTGGCTAGCTCGGGCATCGAGAGGGCGCTTGGTCGACTGCGGAACAGCGCCAGGACGAGGGTCTTAAACAGCGGATTGTCGATCTGACCTTCGCCAAGGCGCGCGCGGAACTTCACCGGGATCGGCTGGCGCAGCTTGTCGCCGGTCAGGGGTTCGAGTGAGTCGGGAATCGCCATGCTCAGGACGTACAGCCCGCGCAGATCCGACTCGATGGGCTCGGGGCGCAGAGCGACTGACTGGCGGCACAGGATCGAACTGCGCAGTGAAGTGCTGCGCAGAAAGTCGAGGTACTGCTCTTGCCGCACAATGTCATCGCCGAGCTGAGCAAAGACCTGCTGGGTAGCCGGCGACAGCCCCGACAGACCGAGGGTGACAATCGCGTCGCCGACGTACTGCAGCCCGTGCACTCCCGCTTCGCGCATGAACTCGTGAAAGTAGCAGGGGCGATTGTCGGCCTCGTAGTGCTCGTGAAAGACATAGCTGTCGGGTAGGGGACCGATGCGCTGGGCTTCTTCGCGCAGCAAGCGAACGCCGGTGCTGTCGGGATCGGGCGCGCTGTCGATGAGGAACTTCAGCAGGGCCCGCGCCTGGCGCACGATCTCGACCGGGTCCTTCAGCGCGGCGGTGTGGTAGCGCATCATCTCCATGATGTGCTGCCGTCGGTAAAAGCCGGGATAGATGTTGTAGCTGAAATAAGCCAGGCCATTTTCCGACAGGTGCTGCTGACAGATCTGCAGCACGCGGGCCTGCACCGGCGGAGGGACCCAGGAATAGACGCCGTGACTTAGGATGTAGTCGAAGGGCGGGGGGGCAGGGTGGCTGGGATCGGGAAACTGCAGGAAGTCGGCGGCGTGAAGCTCGATGTTGCGCAGGCCGAGTGCGGCGATGAGTTCCTGCCCGCTTTGCACCTGCACGGCGGAGGCATCGACTCCGACAAAGTGGCTGTCGGGGAAGTTGGCGGCGAGCGGGATCAGGTGTGCCCCATCGGCGCAGCCCAGCTCTAGCACGCGACTATGCGCCAGGTCCTTCGGGCGCAGCCCACGCAAGAGGGCAGAAGTCGCCAAGTGATCAGGATGCATCTGCGGCACGCTGCGACTGACATAGGGCACGCGATCATAGCTATCTGGATTCGACACCGGGACTCCTTGCATGGGGCGAGCGGGCCATAGCGGCAGTGGGACGACAGAAATGGGAAGCTGGCTTCCTCATCGTACGGGACCGGGCGGGCTGTAGGCAAGCGTCGTCCTTGGGATTCCTGTCGCGCGCCCGCTTGGGGTGCTGCGGTGTGCTCTGGCAGCGTCGCGGACCGTCGGGCAGCGTCGGGTATACTGGTCACAACGCCCGCTCTCATCGGCCGAAAACTTCGACATAGGGGGAAGCTGTGCCGATTCCTGTTCAGGCTCCGAGTGTCCGCGATCCGTTTGCGCCTAGCGCCAAGCCCACGCAGCCCGCATCGCAGCCCGCGATGGACACCCTGCCGGTGCAGGGGCCGCAGCTTCCTGCGGCGGGACAGGGGAATACGACGCCGAGCGCCGTGTGGACGCAGTTCAGCGCACCACTTTCGCCGTTCGCCAGCATGTATGGCGCGGGTGTCGATCCGTTCCTGACGACGCCTGGCACACCCCACCGACCGACGATTCCGCCGGCGACGCAGAACAGCACGCCGACCACGCAGACAGTGACTTTGGCTGGACAGCCAGCCCCGGCCGATCAAGTGGCGGGCACCACCAACAACCAAGTGACCGGTAGCTTGACGACTGGTGGCAAGGGCGGCTCGACCGCTGCCGTCACCTCGACCGATACGACGACGGACGGGCAGGGCGGGACCAGCACCGACAGCAACAGCCTGTCGGCCAACTACAACAAGGGCACGACGACGGTCGCAAACCAGCAGACGCAGGCGACGACCAACGCCGATGGCAGTGGCACCAGCACGCAGACGACAAACAGCGTCGGGGTGGGCGGCGGCAATCTGACGATAGCGAGTGGCGAGAGCAGCACGAGCACCAACCCGGCCGGCACCAGCAGCACCCAGGGCAACACCGGCAGCGTACAGGTGGGGCAGACCGGCGCCACGTACACCAACACCCAGACCGACAGCGTCAAGAACAAGGACGGCACTGGAGCCAGCGACACGCAGTCGACCTCGGTCGGCGTGAACACCCAGAATCAATCGGTGACGGTGGGGCAGACCAACACCAGCGCCGTGACCACCCAGGGCGAAAACGGACAGAACCAGACGACGACCACCACCACGACCGGCGGCGCCACGGTGGGCCAGAACACCCTCGGCGGCAACTACAGCACCAGCACCACCGATGGCAGTGGCAGCACCAATGGCTGGGCGGTGAACGGCAACATCAATACCCAGACCGGCACGGTGACCGGCGGGGGCAGCGTCACAACTGACGGCACCACGGTCGGCGGCAACGTCACCGTGGGTGAAAATCAGCTAGGGGCCAGCGCGTCGCTCAAGCGCGGCCAGTTCGCGATCAGCGGCGGCTTCAACGTCACCGCGGGCGAGGTCAAGACCGACGACCACAGCGGTGATCTCACCGCCAGCATGCTTGGCGGCGGCTATGTCTCGACGGTGCAGCGCAATCAGGTGGATCTATCGGCCAGCGCCAGCTTCCGCGGCATCGGCGTCAGCGGCGCCATGAGCAGCGGCAACACCGTCGAAGCACTGAGCGCAGCCGGCCTGCTGCCCAAGGGCTGGGATGCGATGTCGGCGCAAGAAAAGGCCGACTTCCAGACCCAGCAAGAAGCCCGCTTGGCCACCTATCAGGACGGGGTCAGCGTCGAGGAGCTTTTGCTGCTGCAGTCCGGGCAGGGCGTGCGCACCACCAGCTACAACGGCTGGAGCGTCGGCGGCAGCCTGCCGGTAGGTGGGGTCGCATCGCTTTCGGCCGGCGGCGGACAGACCAGCGCACACGAGGTGACGATTGTTCGCGGACCGCGCGACACCTTGGATGAAAACGGCAACCCCACGCAGGCCGACCGCATCGTCGTCAACATCGCCAGCCAGAACGGCAGCAGCAGCGAGCTAGGCGCCGCCTTCATGGGCGTGGGCCTGAACTTTGGCGCCACCAACGACAAGACGCACCAGTACCAGATCGAGATCGATCCCGCTGCGCTGCAGATGGGCGCCGACGGAAAACCAGCGAATCCCGAGGCCTATAACGCAGTGCAGATGATGCTGAACACCGGCCTTATGCCCGGGGCCAATCACCTGACCGGCGAGGGCATGCCGCAGACCTACGCGGCCTTCGAGTCGGCCTATCAGCAGGTCGGCCCGCTGAGCGCATCGATCGATGCCAAGCGCGATCAGCTGAATGACCCGACGCTGTCACCGCAGCAGGCGCAGCAGATTCGCCAAGATCTTATCGGTCTATACGGTCAGCTCGATACCGCGCAGCAGACCATCGAGACCAATCGCGAGATCCTCAACGGACAGTGGGAACAGACCTACGGGCCCGAGAACCAGCCCAATATTCCCGGCGTGCTGGTGCGCAGCGAGACGAACTCCGAGCAGAACGGCAACACCATGTCGGTGGCTGGCACGCAGGTCGCAAGTACGCAGCGCACCTGGACCGAGCAGCAGCGCGCGACCAACTACGGCACCGAGCACAGCTACACCTACAACGAACAGAACTACTTCCTGGGCAGCCTGACTGATTCGTTTACTGGCACCGCGAATAATGGCGTCGATCCCAACGCCGCGATGTTCGGCATGGTGTCAAACGATCAGGTGCTGCTGTCGGACAACGCCGACGTGCTGAAGAACGTGCGCAACCGTGATGTGCCGGACTACGTTCTCGACGATCCCAACTATCGCTTCAACATGCGCGGCACGCTGGAAGTGACGATGAATCCGCAGCAGTGGAACACCATGACCGCGGCGCTCAACGACATGTCGAATCCGCAGTCGGCTGCGATGTGGCAGGACATGGGCACGCGCGTCACGCAGTTCGTCAGCGGCGATCAGTACTGGCTGAATCCCAACGTGGATGAGACGAGTGCCGCCCATCACGCGCAGGGCATGGACTCGATGCGCGATGGCTGGATTCACGATCAGTTCAACGGTGCGAGCCTTGGCCCAGATGGCCAGCCGACCGCGACGACGCGCGCGCTGCGCAGCTTTGGTGATACGCCGGAAGCGGCGATGCAGGCGGCGGCGCTGGTGTTCCAGAATGTGAAGTCGCCACAGGCCTTCCAAGCACTGTCGCCGGATCAGCAGCAGCTGTTCATCGCCATGATCGATCAGACAAGCGGTGAAGAAGACGTCACGGGACAGCGCAACTCCTTTGAGGCGGTGGCCGCGATTTCGCTGATTGGGAATCCCGTCGATCGCGCAAACACGCTGACGCACTTCATGGCCGATGCGAACGATGAAGCTGCGTCTGACTATCGTTCGGGAGCGGTCGAGTTTGTCGAGTTCACCGAGCGCTTCAAGGGCAACGCCGCCGTCTACGATGTCATCCAGCAAGGCATTCACTTTGACTGGCAGCAGGACAATGCCGAGCGGCTAGCGGGCGGCGATCCGGCCAAGATTGACAGCGAGCTGCACGATGCCTTTAACGAGCATCAGCTGGGCATCGGCTTTCTACCTCAGGACATCAATGAAGGCCGCGCGCTGGATGCGCTGATGGCCGCCAACATGGCTGGTGGTCCCGACCGCATCCGCGCGGCCGTCGCAGCGGCTGGCGTCGACGTCGTGGCGATCATGAACTCCTTTCAGCCGGGCAGTGTCGAGCAGCGCCTGTATCTGGATCTGATTGCCGAAGTCCCTGAACTGCAGGCGCAGATCACTGCAGCCACGACGTGCAGTGCCTAGGAGCTTGTTGCAGTATTGGCTTAGCCATGCTTCAGTAAACTGCCAATTGTTAGGGTGGCTACAAAGCAACATACTGAAAATATAATAAAAAATATAAATATTTATTTATTTTTGATAACTGTCCGGTTACGGCAACAAACTCCTAGCCCCGCGCTCGCTCAGCCGGGGCCAGAAGGAAGAAGCATAGGGCGGCGGCACCGGCGAACACGGTCATCAGCACAAACGGGGCATCCCAGCCCGAGCGTGCGACCAGAAAGCCAAAGCCCAGGCCCGAGACGGCGCTGCTGGCGTAGCCAAAAAGTCCAGTCAGTCCGATGGCGGTCGCGACGCCGCGTGGGCCAACTAGGCTGGCCGCACAGACCCCGACCAGGAACTGCGGTCCATAGATGCAGAAGCCGACTGCCAGCAGGGCCACCGCATCGGGGATGGCTACGGTCGATAGCTGCGGTAGGCGCCAAAATACGGCCAGCGCCACCGCCGTCGCCAGCATGTAGCCCGTCGCAAGATAGGCACTGCGGCCCGCGAACACACGATCGCGCAGCCAGCCTGCAAGCAGCGCCCCGACTAGGCCAGCGAGCTCGAAACCTGCGACGCTGGTGCCGGCGTGCAGCAGGCTCTGTCCGCGCACATTCGACAGGTAGAGCGGGGCCCAGTTCATGACGCCATAGCGAATGACGTAGACAAAAAAATTCGCCAGGCACAGCAGCCAAAGCTCAGGGCGGCCAAAGACCTGCTCGTGCAGGTAATCGCGAAACTCTCCCGTGTCTTGTGCGGCTGGCTGCTTATTCGCGCTCTGCAGCGGTGGGCTTGCTGGGCTGCTCGGGCTCTTGGCGGCAAGGAATTCCTCGACGGGGGGCAGGCCCAGCGAGGCCGGGGTATCGCGCAGCCGATGCGCAATAAACAGGCTGACCAGGGCCGCGATGGCAGCCGGCACCACAAAGCTCGCTCGCCAGCCGTAGTGACTAACTAGCGCGCCCGATAGGACGAAGATCAGCGCTGCGCCGACTTGGTGCGAGCTATTCCAGATGCCCCACACCACGCCGCGCTCGCGCTCGCCTACCCAGTGCGACAGCACACGCGCGCAGGGCGGAAAGCCCATGCCTTGAAACCAGCCGTTGATCAGCCACCACAGCCCCAAGAGCAGTAGGCCACTCGAAAGACCAAACGCCAGGTTGCACAGCGCCGACAGCAGTAGGCCAGCGGCCATGAAGTAGCGGGGATTGCTGCGGTCTGCGAGCACGCCATTGCCGAACTTAGCGACGCCGTACAGCAGATCATGCGCCGTCAGAAACAGGCCAAGCTGCGCCGTGCTGATGCCCAGGTCGGCCACCATCTTGGGTATCGCCACCGGCAGGTTCTTGCGCACGAAATAGAAGACCGCGTAGCCGATAAACACCGTCGAGATCTGGCGGATCCGCCAAGTTCGATACTGCGCGGCGAGCTGCTCAGGTGGCAGAGGAGGGGCCGGAGGGGGCGGCTGCAGATACGACAAGATCCAGCTCATGATCCTATCTTCGCCGATTGCGGCGACGGCCGCGGCGGGCCGTGCCAGTGTCGTCGGTCCCTACAGGCAAAGCGGCCCAAGGCTCAAGCAGCCGCGCACCACGACTCGCTTCCGCCCGGCGCTGCTCGATCCGCAGTGCAAGCGCAGCGATGCGCCATCGTAGCGACAAGCGAGCCCCGCTCCCTCCGTCACGATCCGCGGCAGCACGCCTGCCCCGCTGCGAAACAGGGGCGTCGGCGCGAAGATCACCGTCTCACCAACGGCCGGAACGTGATCCCAGCTGACCTCAATGGCGTAGGGGGACAGCGTGCTGGCTTCGCGGACCTCCACCGCGACGGGCGTTCCCGCTACGCGCTGGGGGTAGGGTCGCGGGCGGAACAGAGCCGGACGCAGAGCCGCGTGGTCATCGGTGATCGAGAGGTCTTCCTGGTTCCAGCCGTCTTTGCGCACCGGATCCCAGCCGGGGGTGTAGTTCCACTGGGCGCCGGAGGCGAAGCGGCGGTTGAGGTGGGACGCGAGGAGCGTGAGATAGGCATCAGCACCACGGGTGCCACCGGGCGCGCCGAACTCGCCGAGGAACAGCGGTGCGGCAAGCTCCTGCGTCTTGCGATCGATAAGTGCAAAGGCGAGGTCGGTGGCGAAGGGCAGGCCCGAGTAGGCGTGGCCGACCAAGACTCCGGGATCGTAGTAGTGCGGGGCAAATGCGAAGTTGCCAAAGGCTGGACGGGGCAGGGCCGATCCGACGAGACCGCTGCTGGTCAGAGCATGTGGACTTAGGAATAAGATGGCCTCGGGAAACTCGCCGCGGATGGTCTTTTCGGCGTCACGGTAGAGGGCGGCTAGCTCGGTCTTTTCATCGCCCCAGGGCTCGTTCATCGGATCGAAGCCGATGACCGCAGGGTGGCTGCGGAAGTGACGGGCCAGCGTGGCGAGAAGCTGCAGGTAGCGGTCGCGCACCCCGCCTTCGTTTTTGTGGAAGGCGCTAAACGAACGATGCATGTCCGAGTCGAAGATCATCTTCGTGCCCCAGCCAGCGCAGGCCGGGCCGTTGTCGGGAGTCTGCGGCGTGATGTCCGCCGGGATGGCCCGGCGCGGAAGCCCGTCGCCGCAGCCCGCGGTCGAGAAGCGCGAGAACGCATCCTGGTGAATGTCGAGGATGACGTAAAGACCTCGGCGATGCGCGAGATCGACAACCTGGGTGACGGAATCGAGATAGCTTGTGTCGTAGTGCCCTTTCGTGGGCTCGAACGCTTCCCAGTTGATGAGCAGGCGCAGGACGTTTAGGCCCCAGCCGGGCAGGGGATCGAGATCCGTCGTCGAGCGCAGGTGACGAAACGGCGGCACCTTCGACTCACCCGCGAGGTTGACGCCGCGCAGCAGCACGACGCCACCCTGTTCATCGACAAACCACGCACCCTGCGTGTGCAGCGGCGCGGCGTGGGCGGTGGCGGGCGCGGGGAAGATTCCGGAGCGCCCATCCGGGTCGGCATAGACTCCTGAAAGCAGGCCGAAAATGGCTCCCACCGCGAGGCAAAATTGCGCGCTACGCATGAAATCTCCGTCGAAAAAATGATGAAAGAAGCGTATCGCCTTCGCTGTCGCGACACAGCTAGAATGTGGCGCCATGGAGACTCCCCCGCAGTTCGCCAGCTTCGCTGAGTTCTATCCCTTCTACTTGTCCGAACACTCAAACCGCACGTGCCGCCGGCTGCACTTTATCGGCAGCACGCTGGGCGCGCTGTGCGGTGTGTCGGGCCTCTTGACCGGACGGCCCAGCCGCCTGCTGACTGGCCTGGTGATCGGGTACGGCTTCTCGTGGGTTGGGCACTTCTTCTTCGAGAAGAACCGCCCCGCGACGTTCAAGTATCCCCGCTACAGCTTCATCGGCGACTGGGCGATGTGGCGCGATATCGTGACTGGCAAGATTCCGTTTTAGCGGCGCGCGGCCCTTCTTCCCGGGGGGGGCTATCAGCGTGTTGAAAAAGTCAGCGAGGAGGCCAAAGCGCAAGGCGGAGGAGGGGGCC
>CALFYE010000586.1 GCA_937952145.1 uncultured Myxococcales bacterium | reverse complement strand
AGCTAGGCTGCAGGCTGGTGGACCTGGAGCTGGGCGAAGAGAGCATCGAAGCGCTATGGCGAGAACTGAGCGTGGCAGGGGATGAGAGTCAGAGCGCGTGGCGTTCTGGAAGACGGTATGTGGCGCGGCTGAAGTTGGCCGCAGAGAAGGCCGAGGTTCCAGAGACAGAGAACTACGAGCTGGTGACCCGGAAAAAAGGAATGCTGGATGGGCTGTACCTTGCGCCTGCGGAGCGACCGTTGGTAGGTGCAGGGGAGGTGCTGATCGAGGTACGAGCTTCCGGGCTGAACTTCCGAGATGTTCTGAACGCACTGGGGATGTATCCGGGGGAAGCGGGTCCGCTGGGTGGGGAGTGCGCGGGAGTCATCGCGGGGGTGGGAGAGGGAGTGTGCGGGGTGAAGCTGGGAGATGCGGTGATGGCGCTGGCTCCTGGCTCATTCCGAAGGTACGTGACGGTGGATGCGCGGCTGGTGGCCGCGAAGCCCGAGGGAGTGAGCTTTGCGGAGGCGGCATCGATCCCGCTGGTGTTTTTGACGGCGTGGTATGGGCTGCACGATCTGGGTGGGCTGCAGGCCGGGGAGCGTCTGCTGGTGCATGCGGCAGCGGGCGGAGTAGGAATGGCGGCGGTGCAGCTGGGGAAGTGGATCGGGGCAGAGGTGTATGGGACGGCGAGCCCGTCGAAGTGGAGCGAGGTAAGAGGGCTGGGGGTGGAGCACGTAGCGAGCTCGCGGAGTCTGGACTTTGCGGCGCAGCTGCGGTCAGCGAGCGGGGGCCGTGGGATGGACGTGGTCCTCAACTCGCTGGCCGGGGAGTACGTGGATGCGAGCCTGTCACTGCTGTCGGCAGGAGGTCGGCTGCTGGAGATGGGGAAGACGGATGTGCGGGATGCAGCGAGCGTGGAAGCCGCGCATCCCGGGGTGCGGTATCAGGCGTTCGATCTTCTGGAGGCGGGAGCGGATCGAATCCGGGAGATGCTGCAAGCGATCTGCGCGGGTTTCGCGAGCGGACACCTCAAGGCACTGCCGGTGCGAACGTACGGGATTGAGGAAGCGGAAGAAGCCTTCCGATACATGGCGCAGGGGAGGAATGTGGGGAAGCTGGTGCTGCTGCCTGCGCGAAGGTGGGATTTGAAAGCCGGTACGGTGCTGTTGACGGGAGGACTGGGCGCGCTGGGTCTGCACATTGCGCGGTGGCTGGGACAAAAAGGTGCAGCGCATCTGGTGCTGACGGGTCGACGGGGGCTGGAGACGCCGGGTGCAGCGGCCGCGGTATCTGAGCTGGAGGCGCAGGGAGTGCGGGTCACAGTAGCCGCGGTGGATGTGGCGGAGCGGGAGTCACTGCGGGCGGTGCTGGAGTCGCTGCCGAGGGATCTTCCGCTGCGGGGGGTGGTGCACGCGGCGGGTGTGCTGGAGGATGGGATCCTGGCGGAGCAGACGGCGGAGCGTTTCGCCAAGGTGCTGGGTCCGAAGGTGTCGGGGGCGTGGAATCTGCACGAGCAGACGGCGGGCTGTGAGCTCGACTTTTTCGTGCTGTTTTCGTCGATGGCGGGTCTTCTGGGAGCGGCCGGGCAGAGCAACTATGCTGCGGGGAACGCGTTTTTGGATGCGCTTGCAGCGCAGCGGCGTGGGCAGAACTTGGTCGCGCAGAGCCTGGCCTGGGGCGCGTGGTCAGAAGGGGGAATGGCGTCTGGTCTTGCGGGAGTGCAGCAGGCGCGGTTGGCGCGTCAGGGAATCAAGTCACTGTCCGCGGCGGAAGGAGTGTCGCTGTTTGGTCGTGCGTTGCTGCGGCCGGAGGCGCAGCTTGGGGTGATCGCGCTGGACCTGCGAGCGATGTCGCAGGCGCTGGGCGGGAATGTGCCGGCGGTGTGGCGCTCACTGCTGCGGGTGCCGACGAAGCGTGCGATCGTGCGACGGGAAGGGGCCTGGGCGTCCCGACTGGCGATGCTGCCCGCGGCGCAGCGAGAAGAAGAGATGCGGGCGCTGGTGCAGGCAGAAGTGGCGAAGGTACTGTCGCTGGGGAGTCCGAGCGCGGTATCGCCAGAGCGACCGTTTTCGGAGCTGGGTCTGGACTCGCTGATGGCGGTGGAGCTGCGGAACGCGCTGGGCCAGCGGGTGGGCAAGTCGCTGCCGGCGACGCTTGCGTTTGACCACCCAACGGTCAAGGCGCTGAGCCAGTGGTTGTTGCAGAAGTATGTCGTGGCGGCCGAGCCATCTGCGGGGGCCGTGGCGCCGGCAGCGGTCATCGCGGCGGACGAGCCGATCGCGATCCTGGGAATCGGCTGTCGGTTTCCAGGGGGAATCACGGACCCCGCGAGCTATTGGCAGGTCTTGGTGGAGGGCCGGGATGCGATTCGGGAAGTTCCCAAAGAGCGATGGGACATCGATGCGTACTACGACCCGGATCCGAATGCGGCCGGTAAGATGACGACGCGGTGGGGCGGATTTCTAGAACACATCGATGAATTCGATCCTGGATTCTTCGGCATCTCGCCGCGCGAGGCAGCGAGCATCGATCCGCAGCAGCGACTGATCTTGGAGACGGCGTGGGAAGCGCTGGAGCGGGCCGGGATAGCGCCTGAGCGGCTGATGGGGAGCGACACGGGAGTGTATGTGGGCCTGTGCAGCAGTGAATACCAGGCGATGACGATGTCCGACATCGAAGAGATCGATGTGTATTCCGGGACGGGAGGAGCGCCGAGCGCGAGCGTGGGTCGTCTGTCGTATTGCTTGGGACTTAAGGGTCCGAGCATGCCAGTAGACACGGCATGTTCCTCATCGCTGGTAGCGGTGCATCTTGCGTGTCAGGGTCTGCGGGCCGGGGAGTGCACGATGGCTCTGGCGGGGGGAGTGAACCTGCTGCTGCGTCCGGAAGGGACGGCGTATTTCAGTCGCCTGCGTGCGATGTCGCCGACGGGTCGTTGCCACACGTTCTCGGACGATGCGGATGGGTATGTGCGAAGCGATGGCTGCGGGATGGTGGTGCTGAAGCGTCTGTCGGATGCGCAGCGAGACGGTGATCCAATCGTGGCGGTGATCCGGGGGAGCGCGGTCAATCAGGACGGTCGGAGCAGTGGACTGACGGCGCCGAATGGCCCGTCGCAGGAAGCGGTGATCCGGCGGGCCCTGCAGCAAGGAGGAATCGCGCCGGCCGAGATCGGGTATGTGGAGACGCATGGAACCGGTACCCCGCTGGGCGATCCGATCGAGGTGCAGGCGCTGGGGGAAGTGCTGGGCGAGGGGCGCTCCGCAGACGCGCCGGTGGTGCTGGGTGCGGTGAAGACGAACATCGGCCACACAGAAGGAGCAGCGGGAATCGCGGGCCTGATCAAGGCTGCGCTGTGTTTGCAGAACGAAGTGATCCCCCGGACGCTGCACTTCCGAGCACCGAATCCGCATATCCCATGGTCAGAGCTGAAGGTGGCCGTGGCAACAGAGGCCCGGCCGTGGCCACGCGGAGGAAGGCGACGGATCGCAGGAGTGAGCTCGTTTGGAATCAGCGGGACGAATGCACATGTGGTGCTAGAGGAAGCGCCGGTACCGGGGCGCGGGGTCCAGGCCCCCGAGCGTTCGGCCGAGCTGGTGGTGGTATCGGCGAAGAGCGAAGCGGCCTTGAGAGAGCAAGCGGGGCGACTGGGTGCGCATCTGCAGGCGAATGGCGATGAGTCGCTGGGGGATGTGGCGTACAGCCTGGCGAGCACGCGGAGCGAGTTTGAGCATCGTGTGGGAATCGTGGCGCGGACGCGAGAGGGACTGCAGGGAGCGCTGGGAGGGGTGGCGGAAGGGAAGACGCCGGCGGGAGTCGTGCGGGGTACGGTGTCGGCCACTCCAGGGAAGGTGGCGTTCCTATTTACGGGTCAAGGAGCGCAAGTCCCTGGGATGGGCCGGGGACTGTACGCCGAGTGGCCCGCATTCCGAGCGGCGCTAGACGAGTGTGTGGCGTTGTTCGACCTGGAGCTTGAGCGTCCGCTGAAAGAGGTGATGTGGAGTGCGAGCGGAAGTGAGGAAGCGCGGCAGCTCGATCAGACGATGTACACGCAGCCGGCGCTGTTCGCGCTGGAGTATGCGCTGTATGCCCTGTGGCGCTCGTGGGGAGTGAATCCGGAGTACGTGGCTGGGCACAGCATAGGGGAGCTAGTGGCGGCGTGCGTGGCTGGAGTGTTCAGTCTGTCGGACGGAGTGCGCCTGTGTGCGGCGCGAGGCCGGCTGATGCAAGCACTGCCGGCAGGTGGCGCGATGCTGTCGATAGCGGCTGGGGAGGCGGCGGTCGCCGCGGAGGTGGCAGCGGCAGGCGGGAAGGTGTCGTTGGCAGCGGTCAATGGCCCCGAGGCGGTGGTGATCGCGGGTGAAGCGGAAGCGGTGCAGCGAGTGGGGGAAGTATTCGCAGGTCGCGGAGTGAGGACGAAGGCCCTGGCGGTGTCGCATGCATTCCACTCTCCACTGATGGAGCCGATGCTGGAGGAATTCCGGAAGGTGGCAGAGAAGATCCGGTATGAGCGTCCGGGAGTCGGTCTGTTGAGCAATGTGAGCGGCGCGATGGCAGGGGAGGAACTGCAGAGCGCAGAATATTGGGTGAAGCACGTGCGGGAGGCGGTGCGATTTTCGAGCGGAGTGGAGGCGCTGGAGAGAGCGGGTGTAAAGACATTCGTAGAAGTGGGCCCGAAGACGACGCTGCTGGGGATGGTGGCGGGGTGTCTACCGGATGATCAGAGTACGCTACTGCCCAGTCTGCGCAGTGGGGCGAACGAAACGGAGAGTGTGCTAGAAGCGCTGGGCGGAGTATGGGTGATTGGCGGCGCTGCGAAGTTACAGGCTCTGTTCCCGGCTGGCGGGCGGCGAGCTGCATTGCCAACCTATCCGTTCCAGCGCAACCGCTACTGGCTCAGCCGTAGGCCGGTTCATTCCGATGTGAGTCCTTTGGCGGTATCCGCTGCCACCCTGCAAGAGATCGCCGGCCGGGCGGACGTAGAGGCCTTTACGGCTTATCTGGGCGCGGCAGGAATGTTCTCAGGTGAAGACCGAGAGGTCCTGGAGCGCGTACTCGGCGCCATGTCACGCCGCTTTCAACAAGACGCGCCTGTCGTGGCGTCACTGCCCCCGGATCCCGCGCTCTTGCCAGAGCCCGCTCCAGGCATGCTGCAGCGTCTGAGAGCAGCGCTTCCTGCTCAGCGTCCCGGGCTCTTGTCCCGACACCTGTGCGAGCTGGTTGCCCAATCGCTGGGATTCAGCGAGGTGAGTGCTATCGATCCGAGCAAGCCTCTCATCACCGTCGGTTTAGACTCCCTTTCGGGGCTGCGGTTTATTCGCTCACTGACGCGAACGTTGGAGATCAGCAAGAAAGTTTCCCTGAGCACGACCGCTCGCCTGCCTACGGTTGAGGCGATTACTCAGTTCTTGCTAGACGAGGTGCTAGACCTCGGTGCCGCTCAGGGTTCTGCTCCGGTGTCCGGCGCGGGGGCAACCGAGGCGCCTGCTGGAAAGACTTCTGCGTTACCTCCCGTGGAGGTGCGCCACGCGCTGAGTGCATATGAGCAGACCCTGCACTTGGCCGACGGTAGCGCGGTTCGGTACAGCTTGCGCAAGGCCGAGGTCAGGCGTCGCGGTCCAGCGCTGCTGCTTCTACACGGCGCCGGTGCGAACCATCACTATTTCGCAGCGCTGGCAGAGCGCCTCGCGCACTACGATCTCTTGATTCCCTCGCTACCGGGGCGGTGTGGTAGCGAGGGTCCGGCACTGCGCTCGGTCCCAGATGCCGCCAAGCGGATCCACGAGATCCTGGCCGCACTGGGCTTGTCTCAGGTCGTGGTCGTCGGCCACTCGTATGGGGGCGCCATCGCCATGGAGCTGGCGATTATGCAGGCCTCGCTGCCAGCCGCGCAGCGTCCGCTCAGTGGGTTGGTCCTGGTCGCAACGGGCCCGCGTCTGCCCGTGGATCCGAAGCTCATCGAGCTTTTCTCGAAGTCGGGTGAATCGATCTCTGCTGAGGAAGCGCTGTTCTTGTTCCAGAACTCGATTGGTCGCGCTGGCACTGAGCAGGACGTTCAATGCTTGGCGCAGGCCATGGCCATGACGCCGCCCGTCGCGACCGTGGCGGATCTTGCCGCCTGCGCCGATTTTGTGCGCATGGATGCACTTGCGGGGATTGATCTGCCGACGCTGGTCCTGGCCGGTGCCGGGGATCGAATCGTCCCACTACGTTATGCGCAGTACCTGGAGAGACATATTCCTAAGAGCCGGTTGGTGGTATTCGACGATCTGGGGCACCACCTACCTTACGAAGCCACGGACGCCGTGAGTCAGCACATCCTGTCTTTCCTGGAGCAGTCCGGTGGGCCGTCTGGCGAACTAGAAGCGACGCCCGACCGATCCGCAGACACCTAAATCGTATGACCTGTTGGAGGAGAACATGAAGATTTCCCTCTTCTACGAAATGCAGATCTCGGAGCCCGATCCGGAACGCGAAGCGCGACTCTTTCACGACTGTGTCGAGCAGGCGGTGCTGGCGGACGCCATCGGGTATCACGCCGTCTGGGCCGTCGAACACCATGGCCTCTATGAATACTCACACTCCTCATCACCTGAGACCTTCCTGGCGTTCGTCGCAGCCCGCACCGAGCGGATTCGTTTGGGGCATGGGGTGACCCTCACGCCATTTCGATACAATCATCCCATCCGCATTGCCGAGCGGATTGCGACGCTAGACATCCTTTCCAAGGGACGTGTCTTGTGGGGTTCGGGGAAGAGCGCATCGCTGATGGAGCAGCTGGCCTTCGAAAATGACGTGGGCGAGCTTCATGGACAGTGGCTCGAAGCGCTCGAGATGATTCCGCGGATGTGGCAAGACGACATCTTTGAGTACTTGGGAAAGTACTATGACATCCCGCCGATCAAGGTCATTCCCAAGCCCGTGCAGAAACCTCATCCTCCGATTTATGCGGCATGCTCGCGCCCCGATACCTCGACGCTGGTCGGGAAGCTTGGTGTTGGTGCATTGAACTTCGCGATGGGCAACGCAGAGCAGATCCGCGCCAACGTGCAGTCCTATCGGACTGCGGCGCAACAGGCGGCGCCCAAGGGACGCCAGAAGAACATACACTTCGCCTGTACTCCACCCGCACTATGTTTGGAGGACGATCGAAAAGCGTGTCAGTACGGCATGCGCGGCGCGCGCTTTTTCAATCAAGCGCTGGCTTCCTATTACCTCTCCGGCAAGCGGCAAGTCGGTCCGGTCGAGGCGAACCGGAGCTTCCACAGCGAAGACAACCTGCAGGGACTGATGCGCCTGCGCTTGACCCCGGAGTCCCTTGGGCTCAACGTGATTGGCGACCCCGTGCACTGTCGCGAGGTCATTGCTTGCTACCAGGCTGCCGGGGTGGATGAGCTGATCCTGATCATGCAACTCGGAACCGTACCTCACGAGCTTGTGATGGAATCGCTGCGGACCTTTGGGGAAAAGGTCTTGCCGCACTGCTGAAGTCGAGGGAGGCTGACAGCCTGGACTTCGACTGCCGCATGATGCTAGCCATGGATCTAGAGGGCAAACTGACCATGAATCGCGCGCTGACCGAGCTTCTAGAAGCATTGAGGGTGGATCGCCTCGAAGAGAACCTCTTTCGTGGCCCGAGTCACGATCTGGGCTTTGGGCGGGTATTCGGGGGAACGCTGCTCGCGCAGTCCCTGGCGGCGGCGGCTCAGACGGTTCCAAGCGAGCGGCAGGTCCACTCACTCCACGCTTACTTCCTCAACAAGGGCGATGTTCGTCAGTCGGTCTCCTACCAGGTCGAACGCCTGCGTGATGGCGGAAACGCTTCGGTGCGACGAGTCATGGCGTCGCAGGAGGGGCGTCCCACGTTTGTTCTGATGGCGTCGTTTCAGGCTGATATTGAAGGGCTGGAGTACGCTGATGCGATGCCGAGCACTGTGAGTCCCGAGGATGTAGCCCCGGATGCAGAGGCATGGCGGCGGTACTCGCACCTCTTGCCCGAGACACTGCGCGCACGCGTGATGAACGAACAGCCGCTGGATTTTCGGACCATTGACCCCACCGATCCCTTCGTGCCCAAAAAACAGAGTCCGGACCAGTCCATCTGGTTTCGTACCACCGACCCTCTACCCTCCGATCCGCTGATCCATCGCTGCCTACTCGCCTACTGTTCGGATTTTGGCTTACTGGGAGCCGCGCTGCGCCCGCATGGATATTCCGATTATGACCCGCGTCTGCGGCTGGCGAGCATAGACCATGCTGTGTGGTTCCACAGGCCCTTCCGCGCGGACGAGTGGCTGCTTCACGTCATGCACAGCTGCTCGTCGGCTTCGGGACGTTGCGTGGTTCGTGGCAACGTGTTCTCCCGTGATGGGAGGCTGGTTGCTTCAACGGCGCAGGAGGGCCTGCTTCGCGACCTAACGAAGGCCCGCGGAACGGAGCCGTAGCTAGTGCGGCTCCATGACCTCCTGTTCTGCGCCTACGGCAGCACACAGATCTCGCACCCCGCGTGCGCTTAGGCGGATGCCCCTGGGGTGAGCGACCGAGCGCAGCGGCCACACTCCAAGTGCAGGAAATGGGGCAGGTTCCATTCCTAGACAGGTTGGCCTTGAGCGTCGCCGCGACATGGTCCGATGTCTTAAGCTCTCACAGCGCTCTGTCCGAGAAAACTCACGCGAACATGATACTCTGTAGTGCATGCACGCGAAGGGAGAGATGAGTCCTGAGGAGGTCGCCCGTTGGTTGCGTAGCCGTCGGCCGCTTGCTCGGCCGCGCGTGCGACTCCTATGTCTTCCGTATGCAGGGGGAGGCGCGACGATCTTTCATACCTGGTCCGATAGATTGCCGGCTGACATCGAAGTCCGAGCCGCGCAGCTACCGGGTCGCCAGGATCGTCTGGCCGAGCCCGGGCTGACTTCGGTGTCGTCCATACTGGAGCAGCTGAACACAGCGCTGGCAGCGCTACCGCCGGCTCCGCTTGTGATCTATGGCCACAGCTTTGGCGCCATCCTTGCCCTCGAACTGGCGCGGAGGCTGCGAGCAACCAGCCTGGCGGCTCGCGCACTTGTGGTTGGGGCACGAAGGGCGCCGCAGCTGACATCCAGCGCCAGGGAGATGTATCAGCTTCCGGACTTGGCCTTTAAACAGGAGCTCCATCGTCGGTACGGAACATCTTGGACCCTGTTGCAAGATGCGGAGCTCATGCGCCTCTCTCTTCCTTCGCTTCGCGCCGACTTTGCCGCTCTGGATACCTATCGCTACGTTCCCGGGGAGCCCCTGGATATCCCGATCACGGTGCTGCGGGCTCGCCAGGATGCCTCGATGTCTGCAGAAGAAGCAGCGGCCTGGCGGGAACAAACTTCTAAGCTCACGACGATTCACGAAGTGGATGCTGGTCATCTATTCATGGACACTCAGGGGCCTTGGGTACTCTCGCGCGTGAGCGCCGTGATCAGCAGCCTGGCAGAACCTACCTGACAAGCAGTGGGTGCCCCCAGTTCCTGCCTCATTCCTATTTTATTTGGGACGGACGCAGTCGCGACACAGCCCCATGCGCAGGAGGTCGTGGTACTCGTCCTCGATGAGGAGCTCGTGCCGCAGGATGCCCTCGATGCGGAACCCCAGATCCTCGTTGAGCTTGATATCTTGGTCATGCGTAGCCAGGGTGTACTGGTAGATCTTGCGCAGCCCGAGCGCGTCGAGGCCATAGCCTACCCAAAGGGCTACAGCCTCATGCGCCAGGCCCAGCTCACGCAGGTCTGCCTCGCCGATCAGTCGGCGCAGCTCGGCGCGTCGCTGTGTGGCGCAGTAGTCAAGATACGCGACGCAGCCGATCGGCCGATCATTGTGCAGGATGGTCCCGATGAGGTTGTGTGAGTTGGCAATGAACAGATCGATGTCATGTCCACTCCCAGATGCCGGTGACAGTAGAAACAAGCGTCCATCCGGATCCTCTACCCAGCGCTCGAGCAGCGGACGATCCCGGTATGCATCAAAGCCGCGAATCTTCACCTGTTCGCCGACTAGAGGCAGCGCGGTATGGGGGCAGATCGGAAGAGCACACGTCTGAACTCCAGTCACGCCAATGTATCTC
>CALFYE010000585.1 GCA_937952145.1 uncultured Myxococcales bacterium | reverse complement strand
CGACCGACGCGGCCGATGGGGTCCACAACAGGTTTTGATAGGCGCTCTAAGACGATATTTGCGGCCGAAGCCGCGACCTGCCTCGACGTGACCGCGCTGCCGGGCGGGGGGCCTCCCCCATCGGATGACCCGGCTTTCGGCTCCTGCCAGCTTGATGCACTCGCCCCTTGGCGGTCTTCTCTATCCCCCGATCGGGGGATGGTTCAGCACATCACCTCCCGCCGAGACTGATCCGACATTAGGCGCCTTGCGCCGGGGAGGGCATCGGCGTGCCGACCCTTCCTGGCTGCTAGGTGGCCCGTTTTGCGCAGCAAGGAGGTCCCATGTCCTTAATCACTCTGCCCCCGAACTACAAATCCGACACAGTAAAGCATATCAACAGCATTACGCATGAGGGTAAGGTTCTGGTCTTTGCCACCGATAGCGCCGGTCGGGTCTGGTATACGGTGAAGCAAGATGGATTTGAGGACAGCAGCTTAAAACAGAGCACTACGCTATCGGGATGGGAAAACCTCAAAGAACTGCCGTTCTCGGAACAGAACGACGACCCTTCGGTCATTAATAAACAATTGGTCGAAAATACGTATCCCCAGAATCCCGGTCAGTTCCTGCTGCGCTCCCGCTATCGAACGACCTTCGGCACGGCGCTAGCGCCTGTTCAGCTCGTCTCGGCCCTCGGGCATGTGTATGTATTTCGTCAGTCGCCGGAAAATACGCTGTTCGTCGACCGCTATGTCCTTGATGGCATGACCAATACCCTCAATCGTGCCTTTGAAGTCCGTTATAAGCGCAGCCGGCAGAAGTACGTGCCGAATGCCGTGGGAGCGGGGACAGCGTCGGGAGGTGCCTCGCCCCTCGACACCCTGGACTTCTATGATTCCGATGGCGCTCCCTTTTTGGCCCCCACCACTGAGCTTTGCTTGGTGAATGGGCTAAAAGACGGCTGGTTTTCCATCGTCTTTTTGCCCACGTCTGAGCCCGATGTCTATCGCTGGCATATCTTCGCGTTCAATCGCGCAACCCAGAAGATCGAGCTGACCACTCTGCGCGCCTCGGAAGAGGGGCTGTTTGATATCAAAGACTACACGCTGTTTGAACAGTCCGACGGCAATACAAAGTCGCGGCTTATTCCCGGAATTATTAAGCGACAGATCGAAATTGATTCCTTTTCTATCAATAATGGATTGACGGCCACGAAATATGATTTGCAGACCGAACAGCGCGAAAAAAATGGTGAAAAACTGCTGCTGAAGACCGCCACGCGCATCTTGCTCGCGGTTCCGGGATCTTATGAGGATCGCAAATCACTACAGTTTGATGGTGAATCGTCCTACGTTGAAGTTCCCTATCACGCTGATTTAAACCCTCCGCAGTTCTCCGCTGCCTGCCTGGCCCGCAGCGAGGGCGGCTTCGGCGTGCGCGTGGTGATGGGCAGCAGCGGCGAGGGGGGCGGTTATGTGCTGGGGCTTTCCGCCGAAAACCGCTGGCAGTTTGCGCTGGCCACCGCCAAAGGCTGGGTCGGCTGTGTCGCCCCGCTGGCCGCGACGCTGGGGGTCTTTACCCAGCTTGTCGGCACCTACGACGGCGCCACCCTGCGGCTCTATGTCAACGGCGTCGAGGCCGCGAGCACGCCGGCTGCCGACTACGCGCCGGCCTCAGGTCAGCCGCTGCGCATCGGCGCCGGCTCGACCGGCACCCAGCCGGCGTACTACTTCCCCGGCAAGCTCGCCGGTGCCAGCGTCTGGAGCCGCGTCCTTAGCGCCGCTGAGGTCGGGGCGATGGGATTCCAACACTGGGCGTACTCCGATGTCCTTCAGGGCCATTACCCGCTAGAGAGCGTCGGCGACCATGGCTTTGGCACGCTCGACAAGTCCGGCCACAACTATCACGGCAGCCTGGTGGGCCCCGTCCGGGTGAGCGAAAACGTCGAGTCACGTGCCGCCGCCCTCAGCTTTGCGATTGCCAGCGATGGCACGCTGTCGCAGCTTGGCGAGGCGCCGACGGCGACGCTGATCCGCAGCACGCAGCGCGAGGTCCTGCTGCCGCTTTCTACGCTGGAGGAGGTCAAGTCGTATGCCAGCGCGGCCCCGGCGCTGCAGGGCGCGATTAGCGGCTTCGCCGTCGGCAGCGACGCCGAGTCGGCGCAGAACCTGGTCCTTATCAACACCGACGGCGCCGCCGATCTGGCCAGTAACGATCAGGTCGAGATCAGCGGCACGCGGGACTATCAAGGCGCTTATGCGATTACCAAAATTGATGAAAATCGCCTGAAGATCCAGATTCCTGTCAGTCAGAATCTAGGAACCTGGAAGCGGCCGGAGAATCTGGATAATGGGCTGCTATTTGATGGCAAAATTACGTCCTATCAACGTACTGCCGACGGTGAATTGACCATCACCTGTCCCCATCACGGGATGGAGACCGGCGACGCTGTGCAGATTACCGGAACCGAGTCGTATAATCAGACGTTCTCGGTCATTAAGATTGATAATAACCGCTTTGCCATTAATCGCCCCTGGCCGCTTGCCGAGGGCATAAACGTCGGGCAGCGCCTGGCGCGGCGGCGCGGCCTGGTGTTTGACGGGTCGGCCCGGGTGACGCTTTCGCTTGCTGAGCCAGCGACTGAAGTGACACATGAGCTGTGGTTTAAGACCAGCGATCCCGAGGCTGGCCTGCTGCAGGTCGCCGGTGGCGAGTCCGACGAGAAGGGCAATGACCGCCACCTCTTCCTCGCCGGTGGCAACCTGCGGGCGCGTATCTATGACAACGAGGTCATCGCTGCCGCTGGGCCGAATCTGGCCGACGGTCGCTTTCATCATGTCGCCCACGTCTTTGGCCGCTCGGTCGGCGGGCAGCGGCTCTATGTCGATGGCGTCCTCGTCGCCTCTGGGCAGAAAGCGAGCTCGGACTTTTCGCAGCGGGATCGCATTCAGCTAGGCTACTCCTACGACGCGGGCAGTCGCTATCTGCGCGGCCAGCTTGCCGAGGTGCGGGTGTGGAAGCAGGCCCGCTCGGCCGCCGCTATCGCCAACAATCGCTATCTGCAGCTGCGCGGCAATGAGGTCGATCTGATTGGATATTGGCGACTGGGGGCTGTGGTCGATGGCAAAGTCCTTGATTTGTCTCCGTCGGGTAATCATGGAACGATATCTGGCAATGCCTATGTGAGTGCGATCATGCTAAGTCGCACCCTGCAAGACGGCAGTGCGGTCATCAAATACAGAAATGATGATCTCGTCGCCGTGAGTCAGCACTGTGTGTATGAGGAAAACTTTGAATTTCGGGTGAATTCCACCACGCCCATCGACCCGATGAATGTCGATGGCCAGGGCCGCAAGCTGTTTGCCTTTTCGCACTGGGGCAAGCTCAGTCGCAGCTCGGAAAATTCCGTGGCCCTGACTGGCGAGCAGCACGCCTTCCAGCCCCTGGGGAACGGCTGGTATCGCGCTAGCTGCACCTTCCTCATCCCGGCCGACGTGAACCTGCTGCGCTGCTTTGAGCTGTCGGCGATCGCCGGGGACTGGCAGTCGCTGGAGGTGCGGCAGCATCGCCTGCGCCTGCTGTCCGACAGCCTGACCGAGGCGCGCTATCCCCACCGCGTCAGGCTGCCGGTCCTTGCCGATGCGCAGCGGGGGCTCGCGGACCTGATTCGCAAGGCCGAGCTTAAGGAGCGCCAGATCCCCGCCCTGCTGCAGGAGCGGCGCGAGCTTGAGGTCAAGCTGGCCGACTATGCCGATCAGGAGCCCCGGCGGAAGGAGCGCGACTTGCTGCCCGGCGTCATCGACAGCCTAAATAGCGAGGTCGCCACCAAGACCGCCACCCTCGCCGCCGAGCGGGCCAATCCCCTGAACTACTGGTGCTCGATCTCCGTCGCCTACAACGGGTGGGCCTGGACCTATGGCAGCCGCAGCGGCTTCTTTGAGGCCTTCGCTGCCCCTAAGAATGAATCACAAGAGCAGCAGTGGGCCTTTATTCCCATCGGCAATGGCAGTTACTTGATTCAGAATCGCGGCCATCAAGAGCGCTATTGTACCTATTTCTGGGGATATTCCTTTCCCTATCCGCTGGTGGTGGTCGAGCCCCGCGGTGGCACAGAGCAAGGCTGGCTGATCCAGCCAACCGAAGGAGGGTATCTGATTGCCCCGGCAGGCCACCTAGAGCGCCGCTGCAACTATGTGTATCGCGCCTCCTATGCCCAAGTCGCCGTCGAGGAAGCGGGGGTCAGCATCAGCACGCGCTGGAACCTGAACAAGACCTCAGACGCCAGCAATGGGGTCGTGGCCCAGGCCGAAGCCAGCCTGCGCGTCGCGACCCAGGCGCTGGAAGTGGCGCAGAATCGGCAGGCCTATCTGAATTCGATCTTGGCCGCGACCCCCAGCGACAGGGCGGCATGGGAGGCGCGACTGCAAGAGATCAATCAGACGACAAGCGGGTTGGAGACGAACCTCAATGCTCTGAACGACGCCTATCTGCGCGCCGTGCAGACGACGCAGGGGACGGTGCAGGCAATGCCGCAGCTGGCCAAGGATGCGAGCGGCTTGGTGACGCAGGGGGCGATCCTCGGCTTTGTTCAGCCCAGTAGCCGCCTGACCGTGCTGGAGTCCTGCGAGGGCTGCGTTCAGCTGAGCTACATCGACGACGAGTACCGCATGCGCCAGGTCTGCTACGACGCCACCGCCGACAGCCGCAACAGCACCTTTGAGCAGTGGCTGCCCGAGGCGAACCGCGTCTGTCTGGACCTGGCCAGCCCCAGCAGCCAGGTCACCTTGGGTCGGCCCCTGACGCTGCCGGCGACCTGGTCGGCAGAGACCTGGTTCTGCTACCCGCTGCCCACGAGCGGCCGCCGGCTGAACAGCCTGACCCGCGGCGTCGACGGCGGACATCACGTCATGATCGAAGACGGCAAGCGCCTGGGGATGTGGTTCAAAGACCTCGTCCTCGATAAGAACTTCCACGACTGCGGCGCCGATCTGGAGGCGCTTTCGCCAGGCTGGCATCACCTGGCCGTCGTCAGCAAGGGCGACTCGGCGCGCTTTTACATCGACGGAGAAGACGTCGGCGATCTCAAGTCCAAGGCGGGGCGCGAGGCCAAGGCGGCCCTCGACAAGAGTCCGAATGATGAGGCGGCGAAAGCGCGCGTCAAAGCGGTCGATGCCGCCACGCTGACGTTTTCGGGCGAGCTTGCTTATATCGGCGGACATGCAGCGTCCGGCGATCTGCGCTTTGGCCGCTTGGCCGAGGTTCGCGTTTGGGGAATTGCGCTTACTGCCGATGAAGTGGCCATCAATAGTCGCACTCTGCTAAGTGGCAATGAACCGGGCCTGATTGCTTATTATCCCCTCAACGAAGCCAGCGGCACCGAGATCCGCGACGCCAGCGGGGGCGGCAATACAGCGACGGTGCAGAATGCCGACTGGCGCCTCTGTTCCGCGCCCATCGGCCGTGGCAAGCACGAGCTTAGGCGGTTTGTCGGCGGTGGCGATTATGTGCCGCTAAGTCCCAAGCTCTTGCCGCGCGGAAATGCCATCACCGTCAGCTTCTGGGCCAAAGGCGGCGCGGGGCTGCCGGTGCAGAGCTCGCTGCTCTTCGCCACCAATGCCCGCGGGCAGCGGCTGTTCAACATCCACCTGCCGTGGACCGACTCGGGCATCTACTTCGACTGCGGCTGCGACGACAGCGGGGCGTATGACCGCCTCTCCCAGGCGGCAAGTCCCGCCGATTACCAGGGCGACTGGGTGCACTGGGCCTTCACCAAGGACGCCAGCCGCGGGACGATGAACATCTTTAAGAACGGTCAGCCCTGGGCCAGCGCCACCGGCATGCGCCGACCGCTGGGCGTCGCCACCAGCCTGGTCTTGGGCGCGGGATACCAGGGGGCGGTCTTCGATCTGCGCATCCTGCCGGTGGCCCAGAGCCAGAACCAGATCCGGGCCAGCATGGTGTCGCCGCGACCCGATGTCTTGCTGAGCAACGAATACACCACCGTCGTCCTGGATCCGGTGACGCAGGCCCGCTCGGTGCTGATGCGTCGCTTCATGGCCGGGCTTGAGGGCGGCGGCATCGGGCTCCTGCCGGACAAGCGGATCGAGACGCTGCTTATGAGGTGGGTCGGCAACGCCCAGTTCCAGCCGACGCTGCTTGGCTATGTCGAGGGGGCCCCACCCATCCCCAGCGAGAACCTGACCGAGCAGGCTGACTACAACGGCGCCACCTCGGTCGAGCTGACCAAGTCGACCGACGTCGGCTATGACTGGAATCGGGCGCAGGAGATCGGGGGCGGCGGCAGCGTCGGTGTGTGGGCGGGAAGCGAGGGCGAGGTCGCGGAGGGCGTCGAGTTCGTCGGGGCCGTGCTGGTGCGGGCGGCGAAGTGGCGAATCGGCGCCGGCGCCAGCCTGTCGTTCAGTGGCGCTGGGCAGACCCAGACCAACATCTCGGCCACCGCCAACCTCAGCTTGACCGACAAGCTGGCCCTGCGCGGGACCCCTGAGCAGACCGCCAAGTTTCCGCACTTAGGAAAACGGTTCATTCCTAAGAATGTCGGTTACGCCTTGGTGGTTTCGGCGCTGGCCGATGTCTTTGTGACGTATTTGGGGCGAAGCGGCAAGATGGTGGGGTACGAGGTCAGACCGGCACAGGATATCCCGCCAGACGTCAACACCGTCACATTTCTGATTAATCCGGCCTATACCATGAACGGCAGCCTGGATGGGATGACCGGTAGCAGCCCAACCAGCGAACGCTTCTTTCGTAATCTGCCCGAACAGCGGCTGCAATATGGGTCGATGTACCCCGCCAGTTATTACCGCTTAAAAGAAGCCTATGATCTAAAAGAAAAGATCGAAAAGGCCGACAAACAGCGTGAGGCGTATTTCGCTAATTTTGACGTAACCAGCAACATCCGGGAATACAATCTGCTGAATAATATGTCGTCCATCGAGGCGGCTGGGGACCCCGACAAGAACCGCAAGCAGGTCCAGGCGCAGACCCAGAGTGCCGCCGAGAAGCGACAGCAGGAGATCAACAACAGCATTGCCGATAGCGAAAAACGGGCCCACGCGACGGCCAGTTTTGCCGGTTGGCAGCGCAAGATGGAAAACATCCAGGTTATGGCTGGCAAGCACAATATCGTGAATAACTACGTCTGGGACTCGGACGGGGGACTACATGCCGAGACGGAGAGCTTCGCCAATACCGTGCAGCATACGATTGGCGGTTCCTATTCGTTCGGCATAGATCTCGTGGGCGATTTGAATGTGTATATTGGGTTTGGGGCCATTGAACTGACCGGCACGGGCGGCTTTAAGTTGACCCAGACAGTAAGCAAAACGCTGTCGAACAGTATCGGATTTTCGCTGAATGTCGGCTTAGACGGGGTCGAATACAAGGGAATCAAGAACCATGACGATCGCCCCCTTGTGCCCGGTCAAAAAGTCAGCCGCTATCGCTTTATGAGCTTTTACCTGGAGGGCGCCACCGAGCACTTCCACGACTTCTTCCGACAGGTCATCGACCCCGAGTGGTTGGCCGGCAACAGCGAGGCGGCGCGGGCGCTGCGACAGGTCAAGGCCGGGGCCCCCAACAAGGCCTGGCGCGTCATGCACCGCGTCACCTACGTCGAGCGCCCGGCGCTGTCGGACTTTGGCCAGGACATTCGCAACCTGCAGACCGCACCAGACTTTACCGACACGCAGCGCCTGCTCAGCCGCATGTCGGCCCTGGAATCCAAGAACAGCTCACTAGAGGCCAAGATTGATCAAATCCTGAGCAAGCTAAGCGGCAATAGGTCCTAGGCCTCTGTTTGCAAATTAGCTGCGAATGCTTCCTCTCTGGCATCCCGGCTGGGTCAGGAATTTAGGGGACGCTGACCTAGTGCATAGTGAGGAGGCATGACCCCGCCTTCCGACCCTACCCCATACCGAGTGCGCGCCGCATGGATGGATATTCCGTGCGACATGGTGGGCGGGCTTGTTCTTGGGCTGGCTGCCTGCGGGGGCGCGGCGATGCCAGCGGCGCTGTGTCCCCTGGGGGCCGCCGATGCGCCCGAGATTCCTGTGCTGCCGGCCGATGGCATCGACGCGTATCTAGGGGTGGGCTACCTGACCCATGATGCGGGCGATGCCTATGGCAACCCGTCGTGCGGCGCCACGCTGGTTCATGCGCGGGTGGCGCTGACCGCGGTGCACTGTGTAGAACGCGCGCTGGCAACGCCAATCCGCTGCACACCGGGCGAGGGACTCGTCTATGTCGACCTCGCCACCCACCAGAGCTTCGTGTCCGGCGTCATCGCGGAAGTCGAAGCCGGGGGCTATCCCCGTCGCTGAACACCGGGCAGACAGGTCACTTTGGCCCTCCGCTGGGAGTCTCCGCCGATCCGGGCGGTGATTCCTTTTTTGGGCCAGGGCGTCCGCCGCATTCCTATTTGCGCAGCCCGGGCAGGTTCCTTTGTCCCACACCGCCGCCGCGGTCGGAGTCAGGTAGCTCAGTGCGGAGCGCGTTCCCGGAGCGTGTCATAGGCCAGGCTGATCGCCGCGGCTTCGGTGCGATTGCTGACTCCCAGCCGACAGAGCACGGCATGGATGTGCGTGCGGACGGTCTCCACGGAGATGCGCAAGGCCGAGCCGATCTCCTGATTGGTCAGGCCGCGGCTCGCCAGCTGCAGAACCTCGCGCTGACGCGTTGACAACTTCTCGATCAGAGTCGTGGCAACTTCAACGGCGACCCAACTCATTCCCCGGATCTCCTTTGGGAAAAGCCGAGAGCATTGATCGCCCAGCGGACGTCGGCTTACCCTGATTGAGGAATCGCAGTCCGTTTCTCAATCACCATTTCACTGTACGGAGCGCCGGGTTCACCAATCAAGGGATGCGACTTTGAGAGTACGCTGGCTGTCTCAGAGGATGCGCTGTTCGTCTCAGCGCCGTCGGTGAACCGGCTGAGTCGGAGGTTGCGCGATGGCCCCGTCCTCCCCCGAAGGCACGCTGCCCTATGAGCGCTTTGACACCACGTCCGAGAAACCGGAGCGTCGGCTTGAAGCGTTCCGCGAAGCCATGTCGGTGATGTACGACGTGCAGCCGCTTGATGAAGCCGCCCGGCAGGCTCCGGCCATCGTGGATAGCTGGCAGCTCGGGAGCTCGGTGCTGATCGCGGCCCAGATGCCGGCCTATAGCTACGAGCGCTCGTCGCACATGATCGCTCGCGATGGGCGCGATCTCTATCAGATCCAGCTCTATCAAGCCGGGCACTGTCACGTGGTGCGCGGCGCGCCGGAAGCTCTGGCCAAGCCCGGTGACATCATGGTCACGGATCTGGCCACGCCGATCTTCACCGAGGAGCCGGCCTTCCGTCATATCGATCTGCTGCTGCCGCGGGCCCTGCTTTCGCCCCTGCTCGACGACCCCGATGCGCACGGCGGGCGCATCCTGTCGGGTCGCAGTCCGCTGGTCGCGCTCTTGGGCAGTCACCTAGAGAGCCTGCATCAGCAGGCCTCGCGCATTCCGCTGGAGCAGGCCATGGCTGTCCTAACCGCGACGGCGCAGCTGGCAGCGAGCGCCATAAATGGCTGCAGCGATGAACGTACGGAGGGCGGAGTGAACGCCGCAAGGGCCTGCGAGCTGCGGCGCTACATCAACCGGCACCTGCTCGATCCGGACCTGACTCCCGAGTGCTTGGCGCAGCGCTTCGGGTTTTCACGGGCGACGGTGTATCGCATGTTTCAAGCGGAAAACGGACTCGCGCGCTACGTGAAGCGTCGGCGGCTAGAGCGCGCGCGCATCGACCTGAGCCGTCCGTCCCAGCGTCATCGGACGATCGCCGAGATCGGCGAAGCCATCGGCTACCTGCACGCGCAGGACTTTATCCGCGCCTTCCGCCGCGAGTTCGGCACGAGCCCCGGGGAGCTCCGCGAACAAGCGCGCACCGTCGGGAGAGCGCGACTTTTGGGCAAGGCACCGCAGCTGCCAGCCTGGTCGGAGTGGGTGCGCCGCATCAGCTGAGCGGTCACGCCCATACGAACACGGCATCACCAGGCTTAGAGCGCCTATCAAAACCTACTGCGGACCCCGGCCGCTGCGTCAGTCGTCG
>CALFYE010000584.1 GCA_937952145.1 uncultured Myxococcales bacterium | reverse complement strand
GAGCCCAATTTCAACCGGGCGCCGTCACCGTTCATCCAGCGGCCGGCGGGGTGAGGGCGGCGCTTCCAGGTGGCGCTGCTCGGCTCGATGGGCTGTGGTCGTCGAGGTGGCGGCGGCGCGCACCGTGGGGGATAATGAGAATCAAGAGCCGACGAGCGGAGCGCGCGTGCTCAACCGGACCTGCATCCGGGCCGGGCGCTAGCGGTTGGCATTGGTCCAGTCCGGCGAGCTCGGGCCGGGCGCGCTCGGAGTGTCCAGGTGGCGCTTGGGTAGGTAGAGCCTGATAACTAGCAGGCGGGCGAGATTAAGTAGAACTACGGGCAATCAGAAGCTTATTATTCCATTATTGATTCGTTTAATTCTTTTAGTGCCACGTTATATTTTTTAGCAATATCAGCCACGATTCCATGCCTCATTACAGACACCGCAGCCATTGTCGCATGATGGTTATTCTCCGCAATATATCCCAGCGCATCAATATTTTCACCAGCACGCAAGTTAGTTCTAAGTCTAGCAATTATCATTACATTATTGTCTTTACATACGATCGTCGTCGCAAATTGAGAACCATTAAAATATATATCTTTTATTACACACTGTGGTATAAATATTGGAGTAGTCGGAGGACCCCAGTTATTACTGTTCATCACCTCTGCCCGAGTTAGGAGCTTCAGAACTTCAAGCTCAGTGGGTGCTTTGGTCATGACTACCGGCACGATCCCAGCCTGTTCGCCAAGCTCAGGACTGTGATCATTAAGGTCTATTTGAGATGCAATCCGATCAAGCTGACCATATATTCCATAGGGGAATCCGTTAGGGCATTTGTCCCTATTATGGCGCACGGCTAAATCTTTTGTACATGTGGCTAAGTTGGCCTGGGTATCCTTCTGTTTTTTTTGCTCGGACCTCAGCTCATTCCAAGTTGGCCTGGCCTCTGGTTGAGGCGTAAACGCTCGCATGATGACTGCGCCAATGGCAATACCCACCAAGGTGAACCCTGTTCCGCTGAGGATAAAGGTCGGTTTAAACATGATATCTCCCGCCAACATGAATTTCACCGCTCAGCCCCGATTACAAGCCTGACATTGCGCGCCAACTTCGCGGTAGCATGGTCGTTTTTCGGGTCTGAGGACATGCTCGATGCGTCCGACTGGCGGACGCTCTCCGGGTCATCGAGTTCCAGGGCAGGTGCGTACTGCGAGCAAGACGGGTCCAGCGCCGAGCACGGCAGCGTCCAGACCGCCGCGTTAGGGTCGGGCAGCCTTGGGGCTGCTGGCCGATGATCAGGGCAGTTGGTGCCCAGCGCCCATGTCCTGCTACAGTGCTTGCAGGCGGCTCGACGATCCGCTATGAGCCTGTAAAGGAAGGTTCCCCATGCCCGCCAAAGCCTCGCAGCACTCCCCGATCGTCCGTCCCCTTGCTGACGGTCCTGGTAGCGTTCGGCCCCGCTCGACGCGGCCCGCGGCTCCTTCCCTAGGCACCGAAGCGCCCGCCCTGCCGCTGCCCACCGACCCCAAGATCCGCGCCGAGATACTAGCCGGCATCGAGCGCGGCATGGCCGACGTACATGCTGGCCGGGGCGTCGATTTTGATGACCTGCTCGCGGAGTGGGATGCCAAGCTCGCTTCTGGGGCGTGATGAAGCTCCGCACCACTGCCCACGCCTACGCGAAGCTAAACGCGCTCTGGGCTCATCTTTTTGAAGTTAACCGCTTCGCCGCAAAGCGCATGCGGGAGCAGGTCGCACGGTCGCTGGGCCGGTTGCGGACCTTCCCGCGGATGGGCGCCCAGGTCGCCGAGTTTCCGGCAGTCCCCATCCGCCAGATCATCGTCGAGCCCTACCGCTTTTTCTACTACATCGACGAGCGCACCAAAACGGTGTGGCTGGTCGATGTCTGGCACGGCGCGCAGATCCCCGCCTACCCTGCCCTGCCGCAGCCCAGCGCGCCGCGCTAATTGCCGGCCGTCTGCGGCCCACCTTGCCAGAGTATTCTGCCATCGGCGCCATTTCAGCCGGTAGCGCGCAGCAAGCGCGGCCCTTGTCACGCCAGCCCTCTTGACGTGTCCGCGTTTTCTCTTCGGATTCATGTGGAACTGAGTGCTAAAAAATCAGCACTCACCGACGGAAAAACCTCAGTTCCACCTAGCCATTTCTGACTGTTGTCGTCGCTAGCCACCTCATGAATGTGGAACTGATGAATCCGCTACTCTCCGACGGAAACAGACCTCTGCGGGGGGCGTCATGGCATTCAAGAGGTAACGAGTTCGACCCTCGTCAGCTCCACTTAAAACCCCGTCGGTGACACATCACCTGGCGGGGTTTTTTTATGCCCTGTTTTTGTCCCTGAACAACGATTGAACAACGATTCGCGGGTCATGACGCCTTGTACCGAGCCGGTAGCGGGCCCAGTAAGGCGATCACCTGCTGCATCGCGAAGGTCTCTACGGTCCCCGGCGCTGCGTAGCTCTGCAGCGTGGTGCTGGGTGACTCGTGGCCTAGCTGGGTAGCCACTTGGGCCAGCGGGATCCCAGACAACAGCCCCAAGGTAGCTGAAAATCCGCGCAGGCTGTGGGCGCACACTTCCGGTACCTTGGCCATCCGGCATAGTCGGATCGTCTGGTGCCGCACCCAGTCGCGCCAGTGGCTGCCTCCCTCTTGGGTCGGGAACAGCAGCGCGCCGGGCTTTTTGCCTTGGGCTCGCTCCAGCAGGTAGGACTGCACCTCGGTCCACACCGGCACCGGCCTCCGGCTCGCCTTGGTCTTGGGCGAAAATCCTTCGTCGGTATTATCCACCCACAGAATTCTTCCGCCGTTGTCCACGTCTCGGACGGTGCGAGACACGATCTCGCCAGCCCGCAGGCCCATCAGCATCGCCAGCAGGACGGCCACGGCTCCGTCGTCCCCCTGCCCTGCCAGTTCGTGGCACAGCAACCGCAGCCCCTTGGCTTCGTCGATCCGTAGCTGCGGCTTGCCGTGCCGGCGCCGACCGCGGCCCGCTACTTCTTGTAGAGGGTTGGCCTTGAGCCAGCGCTTTTCCGTAGCACACCAGCCCAGGAACGTCTTGGCCTCCGCCAGCAGGTTGCGGTGGCTGTCGGGGGCTAGCGGCTTGCCCG
>CALFYE010000583.1 GCA_937952145.1 uncultured Myxococcales bacterium | reverse complement strand
ATGATGCTGATAAATCGATAACAATCGACAACACGATTCCTCTTGTAAACTCAATGTGGGGTTCTGGCGGGGAATTATTTGCTCTCGATATCAGTGCAAATGTGCATAAGAGAAATAGTGACGGAGCATGGGGGCTTACTGATTTCCATTTCCCAAAATCAGGCACGACATGGGGAATATTTGGCAATAATCAGTATATTGCCATTACGGTTTTTAGCGAAATTCAAAACGAAATGTATCCGATTGGAATCGCTGTCGCACAGAGAACTGCTGAGATGGGAAATCATATGGAAAAAGTAGTGACATTTTCTGCAGACCCAAAACCGCTGAAGTTACGTCGGATATGGTGTGACTCTGAAACATGTTGGGGACCAGGGCTGCTTGGTGCCAAACCCGTGCTGATCGAGGTGGATATCATGAATGCTCGTGCCAGGGTACACGACCGTGAGTGTGGCAACCGCCCCTTTGGCGAGGAGTTCGGGGGTGACACGGAGTTCAATGCAGTGTGGGGGACCGATTCCTACCTTTGGCTTGTTGGGACAGATCGCAGAATCCTGCGCCGCCCCAAAGCTAGCCGGGATTGCGCGAATGCGGGACCGTAGGGGTTCCATCGTCGATTTTGGCGCCAACTCCCACGGCGGCCTGAGTACAATGTCCCGTTGCAATGGATACGACCCAAGGCAGAAAACGCGCGGCGGCGGCAGACCCCGACGGACAGACGGCGACTGTGCGGCGTGGTTCAAGGGACAAGCCCGGGGAACCTGATGTCGCTGATCCCTTGGTCGGAATGCTGTTTGGTAACTATCGGCTGGTGCGCAAGCTGGGCGAAGGCGGGATGGGGGTCGTCTATGAGGCGGAACATCACAAGATTCATCGTCGCGCGGCAGTCAAAATTCTAAAACAAGAACTGTCCAACAATTCCGAATACGCGCAGCGATTTCTGAACGAAGCACGTGCTGTAAACATTATCGCCCATCCTGGGCTTGTGCAAATATTCGAATATGGAAAACAGCCGGACGGTTCCTTGTATTATGTGATGGAATTTCTCGCCGGCGAGTCGCTTGAGCGGCGGATGGAACTGCGAGCGGGCGCTTGGCCTCCAGATGATGTAGTTCTGTTGGCGCATGAGTTGGCACAAGCCCTGGCCGCCGCGCATGCGAAAGGAGTTATTCACCGTGACTTGAAGCCCAGCAACCTAATGATCGTTCCTGACTCTGAGCGCCCTAACGGTGAACGGCTGAAGGTCTTGGATTTTGGGATTGCGAAGCTTAGCCCGGAAGTAGTCGAGAAGAGCGCTGATAACACGGTTCAGACCCATATGAAGACCTTGCAGGGGTCCGTTCTGGGGACAGCGCGATATATGCCACCCGAACAGTGGGGAGCTGCCGATTCAGTGGATGGCCGAGCAGACGTCTTTGCATTCGGCGTGATGCTGTATGCCCTGCTCAGCGGCGAAATGCCCTACCGCGGAAATTCGCGGATTCTCCTCATGCATCCGGCAAAGGCGCTGGCTTTAGCTGGAGGCCAGGTACCTTCGCGTTTGGCGGGTTTGGTCGACCGAATGCTGCGGGTCACTGTCAGTGAACGCCCGACGATGGACGAGGTACTACGCGAGCTAGCGTCCCTACGCCCCCGCAAGCTGCGGAAGCGCGAGCTGGTCTTGGGCGCAGGAGTGGGCGCGATCATCGTCCTGGTCGTCGTGATGAGCTGGGCCTATTTGCATCCCAGGCTGCGCTCGCGAACCCCTGCGGAGGCACGCATCCATTCACTGAGCATCCTGCTCGCGGGGATGTCCGATGGAAATCCCGAGTTTCGCCGACTTGCTGTCGTAGGTCTCGGCCAAAGCGGCGATCCAACACAACGAGCAGTTCTGGAGAAGGCGTTAGGCGACTCAAACGAGGAAGTGGCTGCCAGTGCAGCGACTGCGCTTGGGGAACTAGGGCAGCCGGCTGCAAGGGCGGCACTGCGTACGCAGCTTGGGTCTGAGCGGCCTTTGTCAGTACGGCTTGCCGCAGCTAGCGCATTGATTCGTCTGGGAGATCCTGAGGGCGGTAAGACCTTGGACCTTTTGTATGAACAAGGTTCGGTCGACGAACGCAGGCTCGCTGCACAGCGCTTGGTGGAGGCCAAGGACCAGCGTGGTTCAGAACCACTGTGGGCACTACTTCAGGCAGCCAAACCCTCGCCTGAATGGATCGGACTGCTCGGAAGCTTGGCACGCTGCCGCCACCTACCTGCGAGGCAACGCCTGCAGGATGAATTCGGAAAGCAGACAGACATCCAAGCCCGCCTAGCAATAGCCGCACAGCTTGCATCAGTGGGTGATGATGCCGCCCGCGAATTTTTGCGCGGTGTTGCATCTGCCAACAAGAGATCGGCCGATGGCGCGGACTTACCAGCGGAGAGGCTGGCCGCTGGCCGCTATCTAGTCGGTCTAGGCGAGACAATCCCAGATGCCTTTTTCTTGGCATACCTGGAACAGCCATCAACGGCAGAGGCTCGCCAAATCTTGGCACTGGAGGGGCTGCGGGAGTCGCGAGAAACGGCGCAAACCAGCGTAAAGCTAGCAGGCTTTA
>CALFYE010000582.1 GCA_937952145.1 uncultured Myxococcales bacterium | reverse complement strand
GGCCGGCGGACACATGCCGATCGTGGGCTGCTCGCCCGACGCGGTGTAGATCGTGTGCGGTTGCAGTACCGCGATCTGGATCGCGAGCAGACCTGCGGCCTGCGGAGGGAGCGGCGCGACCTGCATGCCCAAGCGCAGCGCCGCGCAGAACCCAATCAGGAAATCAGGCCCCATGGGCAGGAGAAGCAGCAGCCGATCGCCAGGGCCAGAGCCTCGTTCCTCGAACACCTGACTTAGCGCGAGTGCCTGGGTGGCAAGCTCGCGATAGCTCAACGTCTGCCAGCCCGTGAGCGCATCGTAGTAGCGCAGCACGGGCCGCTCGCCCGCACCATCGCTCCACGCGGCGACGAGATCGTTCCAGAGATCGATGCCATCCTGCGGATCACTCTTGCGCGGCAGAGGCAGCGGAGCGGATGCCGCCAGGGCGGCGAAAAACCCCGCGGGGTCGTCGTAGCTCGCGCTGCGCAGGCGCTCGGCTTCGTCGTCGGAAACGGCGCCAGGGATATGCAGCGCCCGCAGCGCCCAGCCGAGATCGAGCGGTGGCGTCGCGGACGATCCGACAGCGGAGACAGGCCGCGGGCCGATTTCGCGGCGGGAAGGATCGAGCCTCATGGCGAGCTCCCGCCCGGTGGCTTAGCCGTGGGCATGCTGGGTGCGGCGGGCGCCGTGGGCGCGGCGGGTGCGGGCAGTCCGGCAGGCGGTGTCGGCAGACGAGGCAGACGCAGCGGGCGATGCTCGCGGGTCTGCGAACGATCGATGCCCTCGCTCCCCAGGGTCACATCGATGCGATCGGGAACCGGCGTCAGGAACAGCACGCGCCAGTCCGCCACCGCCGTCCCATACAGCGCATACAGCGCCAGTCCGCCCTGCGGCGGATAGGGAACCCGGAAGGTCTGCGGTGTGCTCAACCCAGGCGGCACGCTGATCACGCGCAGCACTGAGGCATCGGGCGTAGTCACCAGGTGCTCGATATCGCCGTAGCGCTCGCGGCGATACGGCAGCGCTCCCTCAACGGTGCGTACCAGCACGACGACATGGCGCCCGCCATTGGCGAGCGGGGCGCTGCGCAGGCGCAGGCGGATCTCCGTCGGGCGGCAGTCAGTGAAGCAGCCGCAGGCCAGCAGCGCCCAGAGCCACAAGCGGGATGCTCGCAAGCGATTCATGGCGTGCTCCGAATCGCGCTAGCGGCCGGCGTTCGCTGGGGACTCAGCAGCGACCACGGCTCGGGATCGAAGACAAAGCCCAGCGACCAGCGCGAGGTCTCGGACTCGCGCGCGAGCTGAAAATAAACGATGGCGTCGTCGGTAATCGCGGCGCGCTGCAGCAGGCGATACAGCGGCCAGGTGGTGTCGCCGATCTCCAGCGAGCGCGTCTCGCTGCGCGTCGCGTCGGTCGGCGTGTATTCGACACCGACGGCGGCAGTACTTGTCGTCCACCACTCGAAGTCGAGCGGCTTGCTGCTCTCCTGCTGGTTGAAGCCGAAGATCTGCGCCTTGCCCACGCTGAGGAACGACAGCGCCGGCTGCGGGCTCCGTCCGGCCGCGCCGAGCCCGGTGCTCGATGCCGTGGGAATCGGCAGCGCGCGCACACGCAGACGCAGCGGCTGGCGTGTGCCATCTTCGCGAAACAGGAGCCGGCTTAGGCGCAGCGCGTGGTTAAACAGCGCTAGCCACTCGCGGCCCAAGCGGGGGGGCGCAAGCTCCTCGGGGCTTTGGGGGGTGGGCGCGACGAGCTCCCCCCCTCGCTCCTGCAGAAACCCCGGTTCGATGTAGTTGCGCTGGATGTGGGTCCACAGCGCGCCGCGCAGCGGGTTTAGCTGTTCCAGCTTTTCGAGTTCGACCTCGCTGCGGCTGCGGCGGTTGAACGGAAAGCTGGCCAAGATCTGCTGCAGCGGCGGAGCAATCTCCTCTCGGGCGTGGCGCGCCATCGCCGCTTCCAGCTCGCCAAGTCCGCGCCGATAGACGACGGCAAGGGGTCGCAGGAAGGGGCGGCGCAGCGGGTGAGCAATGCCCGCCTCGTCGAGAAATCGGTCGAAGGCGGCGCGCTGAGGGGCCGCACCCTGGAGCTCCAGAGCGAGCCGGGCCACCGGGGGCAGTCGGGCAAGGAGTGTCGATTCTTTGTTGTTTGCCGCGGGTGAGCCGGGGGGCGTTGCGGCAGCGGTCCCCGACGCAGCGGTCGCTGCCCCGGCGTTGCTTGCGGGCGCTGCGACGGCCGGAGCGGCTGGGCTGGGTCCCGTTGTCGTTGGGCCCGGCGCGGTCGTGAGCCCTGTCGCAAGCTGCGCCAGCAGATCACGGTAGGGCTTGAGGCCCGGATAGTCGCCCTCCTTACCCGGCTCGACGAGCGCGGCCAGCGGACGATAGAGGCGTAGACACTCGTGCAGCGGGCGCAGATACGGTTCGTTCAGGCCTTCGATGCGCGTGTTGTCGGCGATGGTCCGCAGGTGCTCGACGAAGGGCGCACCCGGTGCGGCCATGCCGAGGAGCGCCGTGCGCAGCTCGGGTAGCGAGACCGACCCCGGGAAGCCGTCGTAGGCGTCATAGGTGCTCTTCAGCGCGGCGCAGTACCTGCGGGCATAGGTGCGAACCTCGTCCCCGACGACGCGCGACAGGGCGAGCTTCTCTTCGGGCGAGAGCGCGCTGTTGCTCGACAGCGCCTGCCGCAGCTCCTGCAATAGCGGCAGGAGCTCTTTATTTAGCAACGCTCGATTGTAGACTTCAGAGACATTGGACGGGGGTGGCGAATCCCCGATATAAAGGTCTGCCACTTTGGGTAGTAGTTCTTCTTGGCTGAACACTTCCGCCCCGCCCGAGCGCGGCTGGCGCCGACCGCGCGGGCTCGAATTTTCGCAGCGCTGCGCGATCGGTCGCGGGCTACGCGCGTTTTCAGAAGCGTCCGCGCGGGTCAGGCTGCGGCAGCGCGCATCGCCGCAGTCCTTGCCGCGGCAGGGCATCTGTTTCGAGGAGGTTTTCTCTCGTGGAGCGACTTGCGAGCCGCTCAGTAGACTGCCGGTGAGAGCTCGCTTGCGGCTGCGAAACAGCAGGTCCAGCCAAGCCTGCTGCCGGATGCGGTAGGCGCGATCGTCGATCACGATGGCGTATTCCTGGGCCGGCGCAGTCTGGCGCTGCCCCAGCTCGTTAATCCATTTTAGTAATCGGTATAGGCTTACGCGATCATTGCGACTGTAGTTCTTGCTCGATTCGTCAATAAAGGTCAGGAGTCCAGACAGAGCTTCGCGGTTATCGGTCAGAAATAGCGCGGGGTCTAGGACCTGCGCGCTGCGGCCAAAAAGCCGCGCCATGTCGAGCGGAGCCTCTGCGGACAGCAGGTGATAGAGCTGACGCTCACCCGTCGCGCGCTCGCCCAGCGCCAGCGCTGCCCGCAGGGTGGACACCTGGCTGCGCAGCGGCTCTAGCTCGGCCGGGCTGATGCTGGGGCGAGTCAGGGCTGTCGAAAGCTCGTTCAAGAACCGCAGCCAGGGCTGGGCCGTCTCGACCGCCTGTCGCTGCGCCAGCGGCAGATCCTCGTCGAGCGGCGGCAGCGTAGTCAGGGCTGGCTCGCTGTACGGGGACGCCTGCCAGCGCAGGTAGTCGGACGCGACGCGCTCGGGCAGGCCGATGCGGCTCTGAAACTCGGCGGCCTGCGTGCGCAGCAGCGCCCCCAGCGCCCCGCCTGGCGTGGCATACAGGGCCGCGAGGGCGTAGAGGATCTTCTCGCGCGAGCGCTGCCGCACCGCCGTCTGGAGCAGCGGCAGCAGATAGCCGCGTCGCAGCGCAGCGGTGTATTCGTCGCGCAGCGTGGCCTTGTCATCGCGATACAGCCAGCCCAGCGGACGCAGGCGCGACTCGGCCGTCGACAGCGTTTCGAGTCGCTGACCTGCCTCGTAGGCGCGCTGCAGGAGGAGATCGGAGCCGCCCAGGCTGGAACGGATCTCGCCGGCCGTGCGGCCCAGCGTCTGACTGAAGCCGCGGACCGCGACTTTGGCTCCATCGACCGTCTGAGCGTGGCGATGCGTCGCAAGGGCCGCCCCGGTGAACAGCAACAGCAGGAGCAGGAGGGCCGCCAGCGCGTGCCCCGGACTCTCGATCCGCCCATCGAGCGAGAGCAGCCGCCGCCAGCTATCGCGACGACGCAGGCGACGCGGCGTCTGAGGCGGTGCGACAAAGGGACTGGCGAGCTGTTCCTGGGTGGCGGGCGCAAAGAAGTACAGGCGATCCAACTCGGGACAGGCGCCAGCCAGCGAGGGCTCAGTCAGCTCATCGAGAAACTGCGACAGCGGTCGCAGGTGTTCGCCAGCCGTGGCCAGCAGCGCAACGACCGAGTCAAAGCCCGCGACGGGCTGCGAGGTCAGCACGCGCGGCAGATGCGGCGTGCAGCCCTCGAAGGCCTCGGCCGCGTCGCGACGAGCCCGAGCCCCTAGCTCCGGCGCGTAGTCGATGTCGTGCTGGCGCAGAAACCGCGCCAGCGGCGAATACCCGGGCAGGCGATCCATGCCGGTCACGCAGATGCGCGTGCGCACCGGCGCCCCCTGCACTTCGGCCAGCAGGTTGAGCTTGCCGCGCACAAGCTGAGCCTGCTGCCGCAGCCGATCCGGCGTCGCGTCACGCAGGGAAGCCAAGCTGAGGACGACGACCGCCGTCGGCGGAAGCCCCCCCTGAAAGCCGAGGAAGAGCTCGCGCAGCGCGACACTGGCCTCCCGCGTGCTGGCCGAGAGCAGCGCCGCCGACAGCTCATAGGCGACAAGCTGTCGGCTGAGATAGATCTGCAAGAGGGGATCGGCGGTGTAGCTGGGCAGAAACTGACTCGCCTGCGCCTGCCAGTCGGTCAGGCGAGCGATGAGGGTGCTCTTGCCGACGCCGGCTGCCCCCAGGACCAGGAAATGACCGCAGCTCGGCAGCGCCTCGCGAACACTGCCCGGAAGCTGCTGACGGAACGCCTGCACTACGCGCACCAGGCGGCGGCGATCGACGGCGCCCCCCGCGGCGGTCACAGCCCCCTGCCGCCGTCGATAGCGCAGGAAATAGACAAGCGATGCCGCGACGGCCAGCAAGCCAAGAGCAAAGAGCACCGCGAGCAGCACCGATAGCGAGCGGTTGTCGCGCAGGCTGTTGACGGCCGCGGGCAGCGCGGTGGGCAACGCACTCGGCAATGAGCTGGGCAACGTGCTCGGCAACGTGCTCGGCAACGCGCTCGGCAACGTGCTCGGCAACGCGCTCGGCAACGCGCTCGGCAACGCAGTGGGCAGCGCCCCTATCTGGCCGATTCCTCCCGTCATTCCTGCGTCCACTCCTCGGCGGGCGGGGGCAAGAGCTGCAGCAGGACGTCTTCCAAGCGGTTGAGCTGCGCATCCAGTTCATCGAGGCTGGCAGCGGGCGCGGGCGAAAATCCCCACAGTCCGGGAGGCGCCGCCGCGGTGGGATAGCCCGGGGTCAAAAGAGCGAACGAGCGATGCAGCCCAGCAAGCAGCGACGGCACCGCCGCCGCCGACCGGCCGCCGCGCCGCTCGCTCTCGGCCAGCAGGTTGACCAGCGCAGCCAGCCCATCAGCCGGGCGGGGCAGCGGCGGCAGCTCCGATCCCGTCGCTAGATCGGAAGAGCACACGTCTGAACTCCAGTCACGCCAATGTATCTCG
>CALFYE010000581.1 GCA_937952145.1 uncultured Myxococcales bacterium | reverse complement strand
TACACAGGCGAAGACACTCTTTCCCTACACGACGCTCTTCCGATCTCGCCAGCCAGACTAGAAGCCCGCCCAGGGCGATCAGACCAGACACAAAACTCCAAGTCGAAAGGTACGTCAGGAGCAGGCCCAAGAGCCAAAAAACACCAGAGCCCACAAGCCACGCCACCTTGGGGGGTAGATCGTCCAGCCGCCGCGTGCTCTGCTCCCACTTCTCCTGCAGGTTCATGGCCGTATCCTGCCGGCTATCTTGCCTTGCTCGCCGCGATTGCTCAATCTCGGATTGGGTCTGAGTGCTATGTTGTGGCCTATGAACAACGCTCAGCTTCTTCGTGATGCCGTCTTCCTGCATCCCACGCTCAGGGTCGAAAGTTGGCACAGGCATATCAGGCGCTTGCGCTAACCCGTCCCGGCGCTTTCTGCCGACTCCCGCGGCGCCCCCTTCATACTCAGGGAATTTGGCCGATGGAGTGAGCCTTGTCTCCGCAACAAACGCTGCGGTCTTCCACTACCGCGCCATGTCTTCTGCTCTTGCAGGTTGAGCTGACCGCCAGAGTGCGACGCACCAGCGGCAGCGATTGAAGCGGCGCGATAGCCAGCGGCATTCCGCGGCTTAGCGCAGTGGGCGGTAGGAAACTATCCTTGCGCATAGTCGAGTGTTCTCAAGTTGTTCCCCGAGAGCTGGCGACGTTCGTTTTGTCGACGGAGGTTACCCTGCAGGGCAGTGGCGACAGTGAGGGCCGCTTCGTCGAGCCAGGCTGACAATTGTTCCGCTGACCGAGTGAGCTTGCGCGGAGGCAACAGATCTCACAAGCAGAAGGTCGCGTCGATCGTGCTGCGCGTCCGCGCCAACCAACAGCGCGTCGCCCTGTCCGCGCAGGGCATCGAGCAGCCCGCCGTGCCGGTAGCAAACCGGGTGTGGCCGGAGTTCGGCCTCAAGCCTGCGCCGACCGGGATGATCGTGACGTACATCGAGAAAGACAGCATCGCCGCAGGCAGACTGCAAACCGGTGATCTCTTCACCGCGATCAACGGCGAATCGATCGCCGGTAAGCTGCACAGGAAGTCGCCGCATTGCTCGACACTCCGGATCTGGTGCTGATGCAGGTCATGCGCGCCGGCCAGCGACTGACCGCGCCGGTGCGTTTCTCGTCGGCGGAGACCAGGTCACGGAGCAGCTGCAGCGAGTCCTGCATGGCGGAGTGATGGGCTCTTGCCGCACACTTCCCAGCGCGTAGAACGCCCCAGGAGCTCGTCAGCCTCACCGTAAGGAGCAGCGCCCGGGGCCGAGAGGATGGGAATGCGAGCGGTGATGCTCTGCTTGCGGAGAGGGCCGCACTGTCGTCACGCCGATCACGAGAAAATGGTGTAGTTGCAGCTGAATCCGAGATCTTCCAGAGTCTTTTTCGCTCCCGTCAGGGCCTGGAAGAACTGGACATTGCAGCGGGTCTCACCATCGTTGGCATCTTTGTGGCAGTTCTCTTCGCCCACTATCTTGGCCCCATCTCCTTTGCCGTCGTTCTTCTTCGTGCAAATGGCGACGGTAATATTAGTATGCTCGCCGGGGGACTTCGGGTCTATGGTAATGATCTCGCCGCTCCCGGTTCGGACCAGGATTGGCTTGGTAAAATCGGGATTAGCCGGGATGCTGATGGCGGCCTGCGCCTCGCTGGTCTCTACGCGGGTACTGCCCTCGCCTTCAGCGCCATCACAGGCGGCGAGCGAACAGGAAAGGACAAGGACAGCAAACAAAGACGTTCTCATATAGTTCCCCTTTCTGGCTTCCTGCATTCGAGTGCTGGAAGGAGTACGAGGTTCGGAAGCAGGAGTTCCATTATTTTTTAGAGCGCCGCTTCACTCGAAAAGCGGCTCGACGCTCCGCACGCGCTGCAAGGCCCCATCCAAAGACGATCTCGTCGAGAAACCAGGCGCAGCCCCTGAATCCATTTCGCAATCGTTCATGGTCTCTTGACTTCCGCAAAGGAAAGATCGTAGCAGGCCGATCTCACCGCCACCTACAGATCACTACCTATGTCCCCCATGGTAGCAAGGTTCGTCCCGTCGAGTAGACGGAGTCAATCTTTCCTCGACCCAGTGACGATTTGAGGGGGGATTCGGCGATGCGTGAGCCGGCCATCAGGATTGGAGCTACGGTCATGCAGACCGTGATGGATGATGGTGAGCCGAGGCAGGCACGGCGCGCCGTGTGGTGGGTTTCCGCGCCCGAGCTCAGCTGTCCAGCGACTCGCGGCCAGGACGAGGCAGCTGAACGATTGCTTCCCCTGGAGGGCAGCGTTGCCTCTTGCCTGGCCGCAGAGCAGACAGAGAAGACGGCCGAGCCGAGTTAGCCCTTTTGCTCGCTCATCTGACCGGCCAGTTCCATCAACCGGGCCAAGGTCTCTGGCGGCAGCGAAGCCAAGAGCTGCGCGGCCGACGGGCTCAGAGGCTGCGATGGCGATTTGGCCGCGCCCAGGTCCATCATCTGCACCAGCTGCTGGGTCCGCGCGCCCTCCAGCGCTCCGGGCTGGACGTAGTGCTTGGCCGTTATGGCAAACGAGCCATGACCCAGCGCAGCCGCCACGGCGTGCGACAGCGCCCCCGAGCGCACGCCCGCGGTCGCCCAGACCCCGCGGAGGCTGTGCGGGCAGACCACCGGCACCCCAGCCGCCATGCACAGCCTCC
>CALFYE010000580.1 GCA_937952145.1 uncultured Myxococcales bacterium | reverse complement strand
TCTCGCGCAGGCTGCGGGTGTTGGCCAGCATGCGGCGCTCTAGCTGGCCATGCGATAGCGCCAGCAGCTGATAGGAGCGCGTGAACTTCTGCACCAGCGTGTGGTGGTAGGCGTTGATCTCGCTGAGCCGATGCAAGCGACGGTGCCACATGTCACAGAACTCGCCGGCCAGCATGCCGACGAGGAGCAGCCCCAGGGTCAGGCTGCCGGGAAACGTGACGACCCCCAGATATCCCGTCCGCAGCGCGCCATACATCAGCAGGGCCAGCAGCGTCGCACTGCCCAGGCCTTGAATGAAGCCGTAGCGCAAGCCAAGCAAAAGCGGCGCAAGAACCAACCAGGGAAAGCTGGCCTGCAGGAAGAAGGGATCCTGGGGGTGACGCCACGCGCCCAAAAGCGGCAGGATCAGCGTCACCACAAAGACCTCCAGCAGCACCAAAAAGGGGCGCTGGATGGCGAGGTCTTCGAGCGTGGTTTGCAGCGGCTTTAGCATCGAACTTCACTGCATCCTGATCTGGTTGATCATCGTGCTCAGCAGTCGCTCGGCGATGCCGCTGACGGTCTGGGCCCCCAGGCCACTGCGCGATCCGCTGGCCAGCCACTCGGGACGACCGGTCTTGATATTGATCACCCGCAGGCTCAGCCCAACCGCCGCTTCCCCGTCGGCACCACTGCGGTAGCGCCACTCCTGCACGCTGCCGGTGAGGCCATAGACGAAGCCCCCCTCGCGCGCCCACTGCAGCGCCTTGTCGTAGCGCTGCCGCTCATCCAGATCCACCAGCGCTGCCGATTCCCGGGTCGCTGGATAGCGTTCGAGGTCGAGGCCAAAGCGCATGCGCAGGAGCGAGGTCGCTAGCTCCTCGGCGCGCTCGCCAGCCTGAGGGGTCTCGCCGAAGTCGCCAAAGGGCAAGAGCGCCCACGGCACCCCAGCTGACAGGGGTGGGCCAGCCTTTACATGCAGCACCGAAGTGCAGCCAGCCAGCGTCACGACATAAAGCAGCGCCGCGATCACCAGCCAGGCAAAGGCCAGGCTCAAGCGCGGATGCGAGCGCGGCTCGATCGGTGGATAAAGCGTTAGGCGAAGCGATGAGTTTCCGGTGGCGAACATCGGTTTTCTCCTCGGCCGGTGGGCGGCCCCCCGGCGCGGTGCAGCTAGCGAAACAGGTAGCGCAGTCCCAAGCCGGCGTTGATCACGCCCGGCCCGAGCCAGCGATTGTTGGCAACGAAGCCGGTCAGGCTGATCTCGTGCTTGCGCGGCAGCGCCAAGGTGATGCCGGCGTTCATCTCGAAGGCCGGGATATTCAGGGGCCAGATCCAACCGAGCCAAGCATCCGCCATGTAGCGGAAGCGCCCCGGGGTGATGGAGCTCGTCCCAGGAAAGCGATGCTCGACGCGGCTGCCGATGCCGATGGCGGCAAACTCCAGCGGCAGCAGATCGACCAGGGGCTGGGCATCGCTGCTGGCACTGCCAAACTGCGGCAGCTGGTCGGTAAGCAAGAAGTTGCGGGTGTAGCTGGCCGTCGCGCGCAGCGTCCACAGCGGGCGCAGGCGGCGCAGGCGATAGCCGATGTCGAGGTCGACGTTGGCGCCAGCGCTCAGCGGCTCCTGCAGGCGCGTGTGGTAGTGAAAGAAGCTCGACTGAAGGTTGATGATTCCGTCGGTGAGAAAGTGCGTATTCAGCCCAATCGTGGCGCGATGGCGGGTGCCGTAGATGCGCAGCCAGCGCGTGTCCGAGACCAGCTCATTGAAGTAAACGCCTAGCTGCAGCGTGCTGCCGCGCAGCGGTGTGAAGCTCTCGCTGATGTAGCCAGTAAGCAGGCTGGCATCGCCGCGCAGGTTGGCGCCGATACCGACATCCAAGCGCCCCAGGCGGTGGCGCCACATGGCCTGTCCCTCCAAGGCAAACGCGGTCGTCGCAGTCCCCGGTTCGCTGGCGCCCCCGAAGAAGATCTCTTGTATGCCCAGCTGGGCTCCCAGGGCCCAGGCGCCGCGGACGAGCAGCACCGACAGGGTTCCGCTCGCCAGCAGCAGGTCGTTGATGGTCTGCACCGCGCTCTCGGCCCGCACGATCAGCGAGCGCCCGGCTCCGCCCCGCTCGTCCGCGCCGCTGTCTTGCGCCAACACTTGCAGGGGGGCCGGGGCGGGCTCGGTGGTCTCGTCAGGTAGGGCGCCCGCGTCGATGAGGCTGACTTGATGGCCATCCTGGCTGGGCTTGGCCGCTTTGGTAAAGCGTCCCCAGGGATTCTGGCGGGAGATGCTGCTGGTGTCCGCGACCCACTCACTTGAAACACTCTGCTCGCCGGTGCTGCGCCAGACGGCAAGCAGTCCCGTGCGCACGCTGGGATCTAGATCGCGGCGCAGAACTTCGACCAGCCAGCGCGAGCCCTTGCCGGGGCCGTATAGATCGCGCACTAACTCGACATAGGCTTTCAGCACCTCGCGCTCGGCTGGGCTGGTCGCCGCATGGGCGGCCCGCAGCGCTTCCGGTCGCAGCTGTTCCAGGGTCGAGCGCCGCAGCCGGCGCGCATCGCTGCTGCGACTGACGGCATCCAGGGCCGTGACCGCGCCGAGCAGCCACAGATGATCCGTGGGACGGGCGGTCCACTCGCGCTGATAAAACGACACCGCTTGCTGCGATCGACCGAGCATGGCGTAGCCGGTCGCAACCGGCAACCACATCGCGGGTTCGCTCTTGGCGGCGTTGTGCCACTTGCTTAGCAAGCGCGCGAGCATGCTGCGGCTGCGCTTGCCCTGTCCGTGCGGCAGGTCGCTGCCATGGTCGATGTGCAGCCACAGGAGCGCAGTGCGTGCCATCGCCGAGCTGGGGTCGAGCGCCAGCAGCTTCAGGTAGGCAGCCTGCGCTCCCTCATAGTTGCGCTGGTGAAGATAGTAGTCCGCCAGGACCAGGAAGTAGTTCCTCCGCGTGGCAAACAGCTCGATGTGCTCGCGAGACAAGCGGACCAGGCGGTCGAGATCGGGCCAGCGCTCGTGCTCATACGCCAGCTCCATGGCCGAGATCAAAAACTCGGGATCTTTGAAGCGCGAAAATGCCAGCTCGCCGATGGCAATGGCTTCGCTATGCAGGCCCTGCGTCTGGGTCAGATACATAAACCGCCCGGCGCTTTGAATCGTCAGGGCGCCCTGTCGCCAGAGCTGGCGATAGTCCTCCAGCGTCTCGGGCCGCGGCTCGTGCAGCCAGAACAGGTGCGCCAAGGTCTGTAAGTAGGTGGCGCGTGTGCTGTCCTCGGCGCTGGGCTTGCTCGATTCCCCCAGGCTGCCAAGCGCCGCACTGGTCAGCAGCTGCTGCCGGTCGGCCACACCGCTGTGGTCCAGCACGTCTCGCAGCAGCACATAGGCTTCACTGGGCCGCTGCAGCTCCCACAGCAGGCTGGCGCGGTGGGTGATCTCGGCCAGGTTGCTGCCCCCGTCCCGGCTGACGCGCTGAAACGTCTGCAGCGCCGCCACCAGATCGCCCCGGCGTTCATGAACCTCGGCCAGGGCCTGCCAGGCCTGCTGATGATCCGGATAGCGTCGCAGGTAGTCCTTGAGGATCGCGACGAGCTGCTCTGGCTCGCCGATTCCTTCAAAGGTCTCGACTAGACTCAGCAGCTCGGCATTGCTCAGCCGTCCCCGTCGAGCCATAAACGCCAGCAGCCGGGCGAGCTGTTCCAGCTCATAGAGCTGCGGCGCCATCTTCAGCGCCCGATCGAGGTAGCGCCGTGCGCCGGTCTGCAGCGCCAGCTCGACCCAGTGCTGCAGGGCGAGCTGTGGCTGACCGCTCCACTCTGCAATCTGCGCCAGCTGCGCACGTTCCTTGGCACTGTGCGGATGCCGACGCACTAGGCGCCGCGCAAGGAGCAGGGCGGCGTTCAGATCCCCGGCGGAAATTTCAATGGTGAGCTGTCGGCTGATGCGCGCGCTGTTCTGTGGATCTTGCGCGAGCAGCACCCGTCCCCAGGTCTGCGCCAAGCGCGGCTGCTGGTTGCCCTGCGCCAGCTTCGTGGCGATCTCTAGAAGCTCGGTGTCGGTGGGAAACTTGCCCAGCAGCTGCTCCGCTAGACGCAGCGCGGCGTCCACCTGATTGCCTGCCACAAGTGCCAGCAAGGCCAGTCGACCAAAGCGCCGCTGCGTTTCAGCATCGGGCGCCGCCGCAGCGATCTGCTCGTAGTAGTGGGCGGCCAGCGTGGGCTTCTGATTGGCGAGGGCCAGCTTGGCTGCGACTTCCAAGATCTCGCGATCGCTCGGGAAGCGAGTCAGATAGAGCCCGACTAGCTCTAGCGCTTTTTGGCCCCGATCCGCGCTGATAAGCGCAGTCAGGGCCAGGAGGGCGTACCGTCGGGCCGTCGCCAGATCCGATTCCGCAGTGGAGAGTCGGTCGTACAGCAGGCCAGCGGTCTCGGCGTGGCCGCTCGCGTGCTGTTGCTGCGCCGCAAGCAGCAGCCACTTGCTGCGTCCCACGGCGTCGATCTCGACCAGCCGCAGGTAAATGCGCCCCGCCAGATCCGGGCGCCCGATCGTCAGGCTGCTCCCAGCCAGGCCAGCCAGCTCGGCGACCGACAGCGGCTCCCGCAGAAGCGCCTCGATGCCCTGGGCAATGTGCGCTTGCAGCGGCAGGGGTCGCTTGCTGGGATCGGCCTGCTGGGTGAACTGCGCGACGTGAAGCCGCAGACGCAGCGACAGCAGCCGGGCTTGCAGGTCTTTTGGCACGGGGCCTAGAAGCGACAGGATCTGGTCGGCTTCGGCGAGCTGACCCGCGAGCAAGAGAACGTCCACCAGCTGCAGTCGCAGCGCCAGATCCTGGGGTCGCACTGCCACCATCAGGCGCAGGTACTGCAGGGTCCAGCTATCGGGACGGGCCAGGTAGCCGGCTACCGGGGCAGCGCTGGATCCCAGCAGCAGCAAGGCCACAAGTGCGGTCAGCGCGACGAGCAAGAGCTGCCATGGGCGCAGCAGGCGCTCGCGCCGATGAACGGGGTGGCCTTGGCTTGGGGTGGCAAGCTGTGACATCGGCGTCCTACCTTTGTCCTGCCGGGGTGGGCTGCAGACACAGCACGGCGCGGCCGCTGGCATCGAGCGCGATGTAGCGTCCCTGCGGCAGATCGCGGGTCCCCGTCACCCCCCGCGAGCGCACAAGGTCTACCGCCCCCAGGCCCGAGCCGGGATCGATGCGCAGCGTGGTCAGCGCGCCATCGCCCCGCAGCGCAAAGCAGCCATCGGCACGCTGGGCCAAGGTCAGCTGTTGAAAGTCCTCGACCTTGCGGATGTAGTCGCTGGCATAGACCGACACCACGTCCTGGGCCAATGACCAGTCGAAGACCTGGCGCAGCACTTTCAGCGAGGCCAGCTTGCTGCCGGAATAGAAGTGGAAATAGATATTGATCGGCTTGATGCGGCGCGGTGTCTCGGTCAGCTGGAAGGTGCTGATGACTTCTCGGAAGCCGTAGTAAGGACCGCGCCACTCGTTGGTGAAGACGATCTCGTTCTGCACCGGCGCGTAGACTTGGTAGTGCCCAGAGAGCGGTCGCCCCATCGGCGAGATGGCGGTCAGCGTGGGCCGTCGGCTGGAGATGATGGTGTCGCCGCCGTTCATGTTGTAGACGCCGGCAGCGCGTAGCTGAACCAGCGCTTCCAGCGGCGCGACGGCCTCGCCCGACCACAGGAAGACCTTGACCGGCTTGTCCTTGGGCGCCAAGCGCTGGTTGATGTAGCTGATCGAGCCTTGCAGCTCGCGCTTTAGCGAGTACGGATAGCGGAACAGGCCATTTAGCGATCCGTCGTCGAGGTCCTGGCCAAAGGTCAGCCAGCTAAACGGATGGCTGTAGGAATGCGATGCGACTTCGACGTTGGGCAGCGCGAAGATGTCGCGCGCGATGGCTTCTAAGGCCGGCGATAACTTCGGCCACTTGCCGCCCGCGCTGATCTCGCCCTCGATGATCGAGACGGTGGCCTTGACCGGATAGCGCTTGAGGATCTGCTCCAGGATGACCTTGCCGCTAAAGTCATTGCCCGGCATCATCGCCCGACTGGGGAAGCCATCGCCGTCGATGTGGACGACAAGCAGGCGATGCCCGTCTTGCGTCGTCACATCCGCCACCGGGATATCGGGCAGGGCCAGCGCCTGCTTGATGAAGGCGAACGGCTGCACGATCCAGCGGTAGTGGTAGGCGGGCCCCTGCGCGAGCAGGTAGGGATCCAAGGCCGCGCCGCCCCACCACGAGGTGAAGACCGCGTCCATTCGCGCGCCCGCTGCATCCTCGACACTCAGCAGGCGCTGGGTCGCGGGTCCCTCGATGCGCAGCGGGTAAAACACGTTCTGTCGGGCCTCGGCTGGCGCCTCAAAACCGGTCATCCCGGGTTCGGCGTGCAGCAGCCGGATGGCGCGCGTCGTGCGACTGTCTTCCCGGCTAAAGCCCAGCTCCTTCTGCAGCGCGGGCGTGGGGAAGAAGCCCAGGTGATCCAAAATGGCCACGCGCAGGCCGGCTTTGATCTGCGCGAGCAGCCAGGCCTGAAAGCGCTCGGGATCGGGCACCTGCTCGTCCGTAAACCAGGTGACGATGCCGGCGTACTTGCCGCGCAGCGATCCGCTGGGCAGCGACTCGCTGACATCGACGTAGTCGATGGCGTAGCCAAGCTGCTCTAGCACCATGGCACCACTGCGATGGATTGCCGCGTAGGCCACGTCGCCCGACGGACCGGCGGTGCGCTGATCGCCGCCGTTATACAGGGCCAGGATTCGTCGCGGAATGACCTCGACCGCGCCGACTCCCAGCGAAGTCAGCGCGTGATCGGTCACCCAGGGCGTGATGCCCAGGGCCAGGATGCGCGCGGCCGTCTGCCGCGCTAGCTCGCGCTGCGCCGGATCGACGTAGTCGATGGCGATGATCGGCAGATGGTAGCGCGCCTGCGCCCCCCGCAGTTCATTTAGCAGCCAGCTGCGATCGCGCTCGGCTAGCTCAACGTAGATCCGTCGCTGCGGATCCCAGCCGCGAAACAGCGACTCGGCCACCAGGCCCTCGGCCAGCGCGGCGACCTGCGGCAAGAGCTCAAAGCCGCGGTTAAACAGCAGCCGCACACCCGCAAAGCGGGCGTGTAGCTCCTTTATCATCTGCACCAGTCCCTGGACCTGCGCCGCCTGCGCCGAAGGGGACGGCACCGCCCGCTGGTAGCTATCGAGGTTGTCGAGAAAGAAGCCGCGATAGCCGCGTTCCCACAACGGCTGGAAGTGCGTATCGAGGAGCCAGCGGCGATAGGCGGGCTGCGTCGCGTCCAAGATGACGCTGCCCCAGGCGGGGTTGTCGCCCAGGCGCCAGG
>CALFYE010000579.1 GCA_937952145.1 uncultured Myxococcales bacterium | reverse complement strand
GAGTTCAGACGTGTGCTCTTCCGATCTGATGCAACGAAGTCGATTTCACCGGTTCGCGTATTGAATTCAGGAATTATACCGAGGTCATTCGCTTTACAATAGGCATCAGCCATTGCAAAAAATATCATTTGCGCAACATTTTCATGGCAAGGTTTACCAGCGTACCAAAGCAGATCCCATAAACCATGTCTTTCTATCAATATAGTAAAATGGTCTATTATACTCTTTGCGATCACGGAGACTGCCTGTGCATCGACGGCAGACGGCCGCTCGATTGCCAGCGGAAATTCGCCAGCAATCGTCTTGTGAATCTCCCTCCAGAGAATGAGCCTTTTCGGATCTTTATCCAAAGAATACGGCTTTCTGGGAACATTCGTAACGAGCTCAAGGAAAGTATTGAAAGCCTCTTTCGATGAAAGAGCAAAAGCACGCATCTCTTCCTTCTTTTTCCTGCTCAAAATCTGTCCATGCCAGATGCCACCTAAATGCTGATTAAATTGGTCACGGAGTCGTTGATTATGCGCAACAACGCGATCGATATCATCTCTGCTCGTCGCTATCGGAAGCTCTGCAAGAACATCCATCGGCACCAATAAGACAGGCTCTTCTTTTGAAGAGCACGGATTTCGCGGTAGCGTCCATTTCTGTTTGTCGATAAAAAAATCAAATAGCGGTATCGGCTGTCCGCTGAGTGTTTCCAGGGTAAACGTAACCAAATCAGGCAATATGATATGTGTTACCATATCACTAATTAAATCAGCTCCAATTTTTTCTTCGAAGAGTGGCAACAATAGAAACAGCTTCGGGTCCTGAATCCCTAGATCGACTATTTCTTTTGCGGTCTTTAAGATTTGGCTGGTTACTCCTGCCCCCATGCCGCTCCCTCGAATCGAGGCAGCACCATATCCCAAGCATGTAGCGCTTACTTCGGGAAAGGACAAAAGACGTTTCGCTTGTCGCGCTGGTAGGTCGTTCTCCTGCCTGGATGCAGTAAGGAGAACAAGGATTTGCTCGAAGTAGTCGTGAATTCGCTTTGGGGCGTTCTTGCGTATGGGTTCCACTCGGCTCTGCCCGAGCAAGAGCGGATCGATGAAAAGTTTGAGATCTACGTTCAACGTTGGGTCTACGGCGCCTGCGGCTTCCAGGACAGAAGGATCTATTTTGAAATGAGATGAAAAGACGAGCGGGTCACGTATTTTAGCCATAATTAATTTCCTCGTTCGAAACGCCGATTACCATACTGTTGCCTGTTTTCAACTCAGACGACAATGCCCGTCCGATCATCTCCGCCCCATGGCCAGGCGGCTTGTTCGGACACCGGCGTCGATCGGGTGCTAACCTGTTAAACATCCAAGTGTACTACGCAAGAAGTTCCGTCCATCTGACACGCACGGCTACTGGCCACCGCGCGAATCGACCCCAGCGACGACCTCCCCCACCCCTCAAAGCTCGGTTATTCCGGATTCAGCGTATGCGATGAGCTTGGCTGTGACGTGCACCGAGCACACCGATTCCCAGCGTGTTCTCCGTCATCACGTTTCAGCTTGTTTCTCGACTGTGATCCCCTACCGCGGCAGTGCTAACAGCAAGGACGTGTCCGTCGCGGCAGGCGCGGGCATTCGTTCCCTGGTCGAGTAGCAGAGCTACAGCTTAACCTCGCCAAGCCTGCAGCGCGTGCCGGAACGGCTCGGCTTTTTAGCTCACCCCACGCCGGGTCAGGCCGCTCAGGTTTGGGCTCCGCTCCCCGCCCTATCTGGTTGGCAACCTGTGCGCCATCTTCAGCATGTTTGGGTGCCACGCTCAGGATGAGTGTGACGCTGCTGAATGGGGTTGAGAGCGCTGCTCAGACCACCCGCAGTCGATGATAAGCGCGGCCGAACATGTGATAAGCCCCATCCGAGCCGCCGGCAGCAACGCCCGATGCTCAGCGAACAGAGGCTTGACTTGTCGGGAACTGTAGTTTTACCGTCCCGACTGCACGAAGCGATGGGCATCATGCGCGACCGGCATTACGGCTACCCGCACCGACGGGTCAAGCGTAGTGCTTCACTGCCCGATAGGGCAAGCATATCGTCTGCTGAAGAGAAGTGATGGTCAATCCGATCAACTTTTCTGCGACCGCGGCGGTCACGCACCAACCCATCGGGGTCACTTGCACTTTCTCAGTTCATCCATGCCGTCATACACCGCGTACGCACCACCGATAAGACCGGGCGTAGCCGCTCCCAAGGACGCGATCTCGGCAGGAAGCGATAATCCGAAACCTACGCCTCCGGCCAAGACTTCGAGGATGTGCTTCACGTTGTCGCTTGTACTGCATTTCGGGAATCCAACCCCTGACGGCGGTGACGCTGCATCGGCAGGCGGCGATGCGTCGATCACAGGGACGGGCGGCGGGCCGCTTCGCGGCGGCAGCTTTATCGGTTCGCCGGTGTACGGCGGATTGGGAGTTGGCGTGGGCGTGGAAGGCGGGTCCTGGGGCAGTGGACCCTTCCCAATGGAGCCGTCGAGTGGGAAGTCTACCGCCATGGGGCCGTTGGGGGCCGGTTCGCGTTGTGCTGCTGGTCCAATTAGACCTACTGCGCTGTTGGATTCTGCGGCAGGGAAGGGGAAGGACTTGGACCTTTGATCCGAAGCACGCGCGTCGCCATCGAACATACCTCCAAATAGCTGGACATGGGCACTGGCCGGCGCGGGGGTGGTGTGCGCCTCATGGGCTGGGACGCTGACCAGGGGGTGCATCGGCGGCGGCGGACCGCTGGTGTGCTCAACGGGCTTGGGAACTGCGGCTTGATCATTAGGGAGGCTCTGCCTGAGCTGGGTATCGGTTGCCATGATGTGAGCATAAGGCCCCTGCCGAGATATTCACAAGCTGAATGGGTACTTAGGTACTAATCTTACTGGATATATTACGATATATTTTTGAAAAAACGCTGCCTGGTCGCAGGGTTTCAACTGCGCTGAACGCCGTGCAGTGCAGTTATCCCGTCTGAATGACGGACTTGTCCTTGTCGAAGTAAAAGCCAGACGCTGCTCTACCACATTGTACCGGAGAATCTGGCCACCTTCCTTCGCTCGGAGGCCGTCCGGCACGCGGACAGAGTCAGGCGGATTTGCCATCTGGAGCGCGCCCATCTCGATCGCCAGGATCGGCCGGTCCACTGCCCGCTCAAGATGGCGGCAGTCCCAAAGTGCCCAAGGGGGCAAGCTTCCCAACCCGATCGCCGTGGACGCCACGGACCGGCAACACTGTCGCTACCTCTGCGCCGATTGATGGAGATGCAGTCTGATAACTGCGCCTCTGCCCCATCCGCAGCCACTTGCCTCCTCCGTACTCTTCGCAATATAAATGTCCGAAGACGGCCTACTGAACAACGTCTCGAGTGTTACAAAACGAAGGGTACGCCTCAAGCAAACTAAACGACGGCTAATGATCTCGCGCCGCTCGCGGCGGTTGCCAATGCGCATTTTGTTCCCCAAGTTCCACAGGACATCTGTTCACCGACGGTGAACATTTCTTCTGCCAACATTGGTAGCAAGGTCAGCGCTTTAGTTAAAAGGTCGTTGCTTAGCTGCATGGCAAATCGGGCCTCGACAGTTCCGGTTTCTTGTCATCGGGTCTCTGCCAAGCGCTACAGAGCCTAAATCGCTGCATGCAAAATGCGCGTATAGACACCGACGGCGAACTTTGGCAGAGTCCCGTAACTCCTGCGTAATCAGCAAAAGCAGGTTTACCACTAAAGTAGGTCATGTCAAACAATTTGTCTGACAAGTTGGGCAATTTCTTGGTGTCGCCAGCTCAATCGCGCGGCGCCCGCGGCATGTTGGGCTGGTCTCAGGATCAACTCGCCGAGGCGGCTAAGGTGTCACGGGCGACAATTGCTGACTTCGAGCGGGGCGAGCGCACGCCGACTGCAGCCAACCTGATCGCCATCCGCGAGGCGTTTGAGAGAGCCGGCTTGGAGTTCATCCCCGAAAATGGAGGCGGCTTTGGCCTTCGTTTCAAGAACCGAGGGTCTACGGGAAGCTGACCCGCTCAGACACATCACCTGACTAAAGCGCGCCCCTGCGGCTCCCCCGCTCTGCTGTCCCAGTATCGATCCTGCCCGCTAACTACGCGGTTCCCCCAAGAAATCCCCGCTCTGGGGAACGATAAGCCGTCTTTCTCGACGGCACCGAAGTTACTACCAAAAACGTAAAGTTCCGTCGCTGAACCCCGCTGAATCGTTCCGTAAAACCCCGCGAAGGCTTGCGGCCCCGACGGAGAAAAACACAGGAACGATTCATGGGGCATCTGGCGTTGCCGACGCTCTACTTAGATCAGCTCGCATCCCGCCGCCATCATCCCTGGCTGGTCAACGGCTGCGTCGTGGCGCGAACAGGGCCGTCCAGCCCTGTGCGACTCCCCCAACCCTGCTGCGCTCGTCCGCGGTTCATGCTATGGATTCGTAAGGCTCACCGTCCATGCCAAATCCATCGAGCTTGCCCAGAGAGAAACCTGCGATTGCCGGCGACGAGATGTTCCGCCCAGTCAATCCGGCCGCGGTGCCCGAACTCGGCGGGGTGCTCGCTTGGCTCGCGCAGCATGACCCGGATGTGCTAGGCGCCGTCGCCGAGTTCGATCGCAGCCTCATCTGGGCGACGATGGAGCTCGCCCCCCGCGAGCGGCTCCACCAGGGGATTCAGATCGGCCTCGATCTGGAGGAGATGGCGCAGAACCTGCGTCAACAACGAGCGCTCAAGCGAGCTGGCTGATGGCCGTCCCCGAGCTGATCACGGCTCTACTCGACGAGCTGGCGTCCGCTGGCATCGAGTTCATCGTCGTAGGCGGTGCCGCGGGCGTCATCCATGGCGCGCCGGTCACCACCAAGGACCTGGACATCGTGCACCGGCGGAGTCCCGAAAATATCGCGAGGCTGATGAAGGTCCTCGGCGACATCGAGGCTCACTTCTGGCCTGACTTGACGCAGCGACACCTGCCGCCGCGCGAGAGCGACTTGGCCGGTCGCGGCCAGCTGAACCTGCAGACCCGCATGGGCCGTCTGGATGTCCTGTGCGAGCTGAATGACCAGCGCGGCTACGAGGAGCTTTTGGCGCACACCGAGGAAGTGCCCATGGGCACGGCGCTGGTTCGGCTTTTGGATCTGCCGACGCTCATTGAAGTCAAGGCCGCCGCCGGCCGCATCAAGGACCGGATGGTGCTGCCGGCGCTAATCGCCACGATGGAGGAGCGCAAGAAGCAAGAGGGATGACCTTCCACTTGCAGGGTGGGTGTCCGGTTTCCTGTTTCGGTCAGTGCCGAGGAAAGACGGGGGGCACTAGTCGAGTTACCTCCCAGCGGGCGACATTTTTCGCGGGGACACAGTCCGCCCGATGACCAGTCCTCCGAGTCGGAATTTCCGTCTAAGACGCTAGGAAGCTTTCTGCATGTTCTGCTCCATTCGAGCCATGCGCCCGCGTACCAGCGCCTGCAGGTGCGTCTCGCCCTCTGGGTCCACCTGGAAGCCGACCACGATCCACTTGAGCCCCTTCTTGAGCTTGCGATGAGGCTTGTGGATCAAGCTCCACCGGGCCGACATCGCCGCGGCGTAGGCTTGCTCCACCAAGGTCTGCTCCGGGTCCAGGGCACGCGCCCGGCGGTCTTTGTGGTGTGCCTCCTGCCGGGCAAAGTAGCGATGCTCCACGAGGATCTCCTCCCGCTTCAGCTTGATGAGAGGATCTCGGTCGGGTTCATAGCCCCCGGCGGCCGCGTGCTCCAGGTACTGGCCCG
>CALFYE010000578.1 GCA_937952145.1 uncultured Myxococcales bacterium | reverse complement strand
ATACGAGATACATTGGCGTGACTGGAGTTCAGACGTGTGCTCTTCCGATCTCGATAGAGCGCGTCTGCATCGACAGGACTATGCACGCCGGAAGGTCGCTTTTTGCTTCTGGCTTTGCTGCTTAGGCGATTCGACATGAGGCTTAGTTCTCGAAGCGAGTAAGTAAATTATTACGCGCGGGCACCGTAGCATGGAGGTCCAAGTAGCGCACAGCTTCGCGCGGGTCACCGCCGCAAAAAAGCGTGCCGTGCTGCTCGGCGAAGTCACCGAGATCGAGCGAGCCACCCAGCATGATTTTCGTGCCCGCTTGGCCCAGGGCCTTCTGCACCGCGCGAATCATCGAAGACAGCGGTCGCAGCAATTGGTCGTTGCTGACCGAGATACCGACCATCTCGATGCGCTCCTTGGCGACAATATTTAGGAGCTCGGACTCCGACATGCTGGGATTGACGTGTACGCCCCAGCCGTTGCGGCGCAGAAATTCGGCCGCTAGGAACAGTCCCAGGGTGTGCTGCTCGCCGGGCGCGGGCAGCAGCACGATGAGCCCGCGATGTTCCGAGGCCGGTGCGAAGCTGGGGCCGAGCACGTGCACGACTTGCTGCAAGGTGCCAAGGCCAGCCGACACTTCGGTAAACGATCGCTGATCGGCCAGCCACTGTTCGCCGAGCAGGCGAGCGGCTGGCCCGACTAGCTCCAGCAGCACCGCTTCCAGACTGAGCCCGGCGAGGCAGAGCTGTTCGATAAAGGCCAGGGCGCCCGACAGGTCGTGGCGGATCGCGATGCGGGCTAGCTTGGCGATCTCGTCAAGGCTCGGGGGCAGGCGGGCATCGGGACAGGTGGGCAAGCTCAACGGATCAAAGCGATGGGCGATCATCAACCGAGGAATGATCTCGGACTCGATCACCTCAAGGAGGTTGGGGGGACCCGGCGGCGCTGCTGTCGCCTCCAGTGAACGGGCTTGGAGTGACCCAAGATGCTCAGCGACTCGCATCGGAGGCGCATGGCTGACAAGATCGACCGCGGACACTCTTCTCTTCTGCGGTGCAGACATCTGCTGCTCCTACCGTGGGGCTCCTGCGCAGCCATCCGACGTGTGATGTGAAAAGGACCCATCCCAACGAGCGGCACTAACAGGCCCCATTCGGTCGGGCCACGTCAAGTCCAAATGACAATTAGTACCTTTTTGGTCTGAATTGTCAGCCTGGCATGACAATTCAGACCGAAGGTAACCGCGTGATCCGCGACTCGACTCGCCCCTGTGTCAGTTCTTCATGACACTTTCGGCATGACGAAGCAGGTGCTGCAGCAGATCCGCCGAGCGATCGACGGAGCTCTTGAGGCTGTCGAGGAGCTCGGGCATGCGGTCGACTTCGACGCTGTCGGTGATTTCCAAGGCCGCTAGCTGGGCATTTTCGACAATCGCCGAGAGCAAGTTCTGGTACTGCAAGTCGGTTCCGCTCTGCATGCGCGACAGCGACAGGCGGCTGCGATCCACGATCTGTTCCTGAAAGCGCTGCCGCGATCGATCGGCGGCCCGGCGCTCGCTGAGATCTGAGAAGACCAAGACAAAGCCCAGGACACGTCCCGGGGCAAAAAACACCGGATCGGCGCGCACCAAGACAGGCAGGCTGGCGCCTTCCGGACCACGCCCGCGAATCTCGGCTTCACCGCGCCAGGTCTTGCGGTTCTGCAGCAGATCGCTCAGGCGCCCCGTCACCTCGGCGGAGTGCTCGAACAGGGCGGCCAAGTCCGCGAGCTGGGCAATCGGCGGATGCCCAGGTGGCAGCATCGACTCGAAAGCCTGGCTGATAAGCAGCGGCTGGCCTTCGAGATCGGTGACCACGACGGCCTGCTCGGATCCCTGCACCTGCCTTTGCACGAGCTCAAGCTGGTGCTGGGCAATCAACATGCGCACCGAGCGAAACTGGATGACGACATCGGTGAGCGTATCGCCAATCAGTCCCGCCGTCGCCAGGGCAGCCGGCGTCCACGGCTCGGAGGTGCACTCGACCACCTGGTGCCACTGCGCGAACGAGCGCCGCGGCGAGAGATCAAAGGGGCTGTTACCGATGCGCTCTTTCTCGAACGGATTGCCCCCCCAGGTGACGGTGCGCACCTGCTCCGGCCGGAACCACAGCAGGTAGTCGCCCGGCTGGTTCGAAACCGGCGTGGCCAAAAGACCGCTGGCCACACCGCGCAGCGCGGCGAACTTGGGCTCGTCGAGCGACAGCGAGGAGGTGGCGAACAGACGCGGACCGCCGGCTTGCTTTAGGCCCTTGGTGTCCAGCCAGGCGCCTAGTTCGCGTAGCTGCTCGGTACCGGGAACTTCGCCGGTGCTGAGCACTTTGTCTTCTAGGAGCAGCGCGGCGCCCAAGGCTCCCACCGGCTGCAGCACCCACTGCGAGTTGTCGAACAGCGCGCCCCGCCAATCGCCATCGCGCGAAATCGCTTCGATCATGCGCTGTTCCAGCCGTCGTACGGCAAGCTCGGCCTGCGACTGCGCGAAGCTTTCCAGCGCGGCGATCCGCGTGCCGATGGTCTCGGCCAGAAGCTCACAGATGGTGCGTAGCTCAAACGGAATGAAGCGCGGCTGATAGTGATGACAGGCAATCAGGCCCCACAGCCGACCACCGACCAGCAGCGAGACCACCAGCGTCGCGCACACCCCCATGTTCTTCAGATACTGGATGTGAATCGGCGACATGCTGCGCGTAAAGCACAGAGACATATCCAGGTCTTTGCCCGTCAGCGGCGACAGCCGTGGCAGGAGCGGCACCGCGGTGTAGTGCACATCGACCAGCACGCGTACCCGATTGCGCTCGTACAAGCGGCGGGCCATCTGCGGAATATCGGTGGCGGGATAGCGATTGCCCAGAAGCGGCTCTAGCTTGGGGTCGCGCTCTTCGGAAAAAACCTTGCCGTGACCGTCGTTGTCGAACTGATAGACCATCACGCGGTCGTAGCCCGTGAGGGTCCGGAAGATGCGCGCCGTCTCATTGCACAGGGCCGGAATCGATGCGGCTTCGACCACCACCTGCAGCCCCTTTTGCAAGTCTGCGACGCGATGAACGCTGGGAGAGGCGCGCTCGAACTCGATCACCAGGCCCCCTTCGGGCGGGCGGTGGACCTGGCAGGTATAGGCCGCGCCGGTGAGCGGGATGGAGCAGCGCACCGCAGCGGGCAGCACACCCAGCGAATCGCCCAGCCGCGGCACAATGCGCTCGACTAGCTCCGGCCAGATTTCGGAGAGCGGCTGCCCCAAAAGCTCGGACGAGTAGCCGAGAAAGGCCGCGGCATTCTCGCTGATCTGGATCACCACCAGATCCGGCTCGCGTACGACGAGCAGCGCGCCATGCGGCTGGATCGATCCAGCCAAGTGGATTTGTTCGCGCTCGCAGTTCGATAGGTCGGCTTGGCCAAAGGCTGGGGTCGCGGCGCCCTGCGTTATCACGTCAGCTACCTCCCGTCGGTCTGCATTGCCCATCTGCGCAGCGCCTATCCTTCGGGATCGAGCGAGTAGAGACTGAGCTTGGTGTAAAGGCTCTGGCGACTCATCCCCAGAGTCTCGGCCGCCATCGTGCGATTTCCGCGGGCCAGCGCCAGGGCCATTTCGATGCAGCGCCGCTCGATGGCCGCGATGGCGGTCTGAACGATCTCGCGCAGCGGCACCTTGCCGACCAGGTGCGTGGGTAGCTGGCCATCGCCTCCGAGTGGCAGCACCAGCGCCCCTTTGGCCCGCCGGATCAGCAGGCCGAAAAACCGCGGCTTGCTCTCGGCATCACCGGCTGCTGAGATCTCCACCCGTAGCTGCGTACCGTCAGCCCGCTTCACATCGGCGTGGAAGCCGTCGACCGCAACGTGCTGCTGCAGGCTGGCCAGCAGATCGGCATCGTCTGCACACGGCATAAGCCAGCGATCCAGGCGCTCGCCCAGAACCGCCGCTTCGCTGCTCTGTCCAATCAGCTCTAGAAAGGCGCGGTTGCTGCGCAGGATGCGGCCTTCGGTGCCGATGACGACAAAGCCATCGGTCAAGTGAGCCAGCAGGTCTTCGATGCGAATGACGCTAGGCCGATCTGGCAGCCCCGACCCTACGCCGGCTGCCGAGAGCTGCAAGACAATCAGCGGCTCTTGCTCGGCGATGATCAGCGAGGCGCGAATCAGCCAGGGCTGACGATCCGGTCCAAGCTGCAGGACGATGCCCGGCGACTTGCCCTGTTCGCGTACCCGCAGCAGCATCGTGCGGAACGCCTCGCGCTGCGAGGCCATGATCTCGGGCAGAAGCTCGTGGCCACTGGCCACCCCCAGCAAGCGAATCGCCACCGGGTTGGCTTCGACAATGCGCGTGTCGTCGAGGCGCACCAGCAGCACCGGCTGCGTCGAGGCATCAAACAGCAGGCGATAGCGCGTCTCGACCTCGCGCAGCTTCCAGTAGTCGCGCTCCATCGCGCTCTGAGCCGCGAGCAGGCGAGCGCGTAGCTCGGCCACGGCTTCCAGGTTGCGGCCAATTGCGATCAGCCCAGCGTTGTCCCCGAGCTTGACGGTCGTGTACTCAACCGTTAGCTCAAGCCCGCTGGGGAAGCGCTGGCGCACCTGGCAAAACGACGAGACGCCGGCCGACTGCGCATCGGCTAGCATCCGCTGCACCGGTTCATTGCCGCCCTCTACGACCGTGTCGGCCCATGGCCGTCCAACCCAGGCATCAAAGCCCTCGCTCGCGAGCATGTTCGACAGGACGGCGCTTTGGATCACACCGGCCCTGTCTAGGCTCAACTTCACGTCGGGCTGCACAAAATGGCTGGTACTGACCAAGGCATCCTACTTTCTCGGCGAATCTGCCAAGGCTGCCCCTCACAAGTAGTAACTGTTGCGGCGCAATGCCACTGATTTCGTGCAGTTTGCTGCGATATTCTGCGAGCGCCGCCGGCGGCTTTATTACGCAACAGCTGCGCTGCGGCCCCGTCGGACTGGCGGCATTCGCCGGCTGTGCGCCATCGGCATTGACCTCGGACCCACCGCATCGCTACTGTGCTGGTCCAGTCCTGGAAATCGAAGTGCTCGTGAAGGGGACCACTGATTTGCGCCCAGCGACCGATGTGAATGTGACGGAAGTAGCCCCCCCGGGTCGTGAGGTCTCCATGGCCGACCGGATGCGCGATCGTACCCGCGGGCTGCATGCGGAGGCCGAGGCCACGGGCATCGTTCGCGAGATCATTTCTGGCCGGATCGACCGCCCGCGCTACGTCCTGTTTATGCGCAATCTGCTACCGGTGTATCAGCAGCTAGAACTGGGTCTGGCCCGCAAGCAGGGGCAGCCTGGAATCGACGAGCTGTATCGGCCTGAGCTCTGGCGCTCGTCGGCTCTTGCCGCCGATCTGCGCACGCTGGGCGGGCCTGACTTCGAGACCGCGGTGCCACTCCTGCCCGCCGGACAGCGCTATGCCGACCGGGTCTGCGTCGCCGGAGGGGGGGATGGCCGGCTGCTTATTGCCCATGCCTATACCCGCTATCTCGGCGATCTTGCGGGGGGTCGGGTGCTGGCTCGTCGTCTAGCGGCGGCTGGGCTGGACGCGGGCGATGGGGGCGGCCTGTCGTTCTATGCGTTTCCGCAGCGGGCCCAGCCGGGTGCCTTCGCGCGAACGTATCGCGAGGCGCTCGATCGTGCCGCAGCGGTGCTCGGCAGTACGGCTGACATCGTCGAAGAGGCGGCTCTCGCCTTTCAGCTCAACATCGACCTGTCCCTCGCGGTCGCGGAATTCCCCTTATTCAATACTCGCTAGGTCAGTATTTATCCCTGGCCCAGCCCGAGCCGCCTGCGTGGCTTAGGCGGCTTGTTCCGCCCGCAGCAGAGCCCCGGCGCCTGCTGAGAGCAAGCGGTCGCCCAGGCGCTGGCCTAGCTCGCTTGGGGCATCCGCGGGGCCTTCGATTTCATCCCGCAGCAAGGAAAGTCCATCGATGCTGCCCACCATGCCCGCGATGCGCAGCCGCTGGCCGGCCGGCGTGCGGTGCAGGGTGGCCAGCGCTCCCAGCGGCGTCTGACAGCTTCCGCCCAGATGCAGCGAAAACGCGCGCTCGGCCAGGACGGCGGCGGTCGTCGCCCTGTCGCCAAGCTGCGACAGCAGCGAGAGCAGCGCTAGGTTGTCCTCTCGGCACTCCAGCCCGAGTGCGCCCTGGCCGCAGGCCGGCAGCATCTCGGTCGGCGAGAAGCGCAGCGCGATGTGCTCTTGCCAGCCCAAGCGAGCAAGACCCGCTTCGGCGAGCACGGCGGCGTCTAGCTCACCGCGCTCGACGCGACGCAGCCGCGTATCGACGTTGCCGCGCAGCGGCAGGACCTGCAGATCGGGGCGCAGGTGGCGTAGCTGACAGACCCGGCGCAGGCTGCTGGTCCCGACGCGAGCCCCGGCCGGCAGCGCCGCGAGCAGGGCGCTTGCCCCCTGATCCTCGCCGCGCAGTGGCTGATGGGCCGGCGCCAGCAACAGCGCATCGGCAGCCTCGGCCCGCGGCGGGATCGCTGCCAGCCGCAGCCCAGGCGGCAGCGTCGACGGCAGATCCTTCATCGAGTGGACGGCGAGATCGGCCCGGCCGTCCAGCAGAGCCTCTTCGATTTCTTTGGTAAACAGGCCCTTGCCACCGACCTCGGAAAGCGGCCTGTCCAGGATGCGGTCGCCTTGCGTCCTTAAGACCAGAAGCGAGGTGCGCAGCGCCGGATTCAGACGATGAAGCTCGCTGCGGATGTGCTCAGCCTGCCACAGCGCCAGCATCGATCCGCGGGTCGCGATTCGTATCTCAGTCATGGCTTGCCTTCATGGCAGACGGGCTCTCCCCATCGGGTACAGGCAGCATCCACAGCCGGCGCACGGCCTGCGCTAGCTCGGCGCGAACGCTGTCATCGCTGCCCTGTTTCAACATCGTCAGTGGGCTGTGCAAGAGCTTGTTGACCACGGCATCGGCCAGCCCGCTGACAAGCTGGCGCTCGCGCTCGCCCAGGCCGTTTAGGCGCGGCAGGATCTTGGCCACTTCGTTATGCGCGATGCCCTGCGCCCGCTCGCGCAGCGCCCGGATCACCGGCACGACATCGGACGAGCGCTCGCGGCAAACCGTGCGCTGCAGTTCTTCTTTCACAATCGCCTCGGCCAGGACTGCGGCGCGCTGGCGCTCGCTCAAGTTGCCAGAGACCACCGACGACAGCGCATCGATGTCATACAGATACACATTGCTGAGCTTGCCCACCTGCGGCTCGATGTCGCGCGGCACCGCAATATCGATCAGCAGCAGCCAGCGACCGCGGCGCGCCTTCATCACCCGCGACACCAGCTCGGCTCGCAGCAGCGGCTCGCTTGCGCCCGTCGAACAGATCGCGATGGCGGCCTGGCCCAGCAGGCGCTCTAGATCACCCAAGCCGTGTGCCTGCCCGCCCAGGCGCTGCGCCAGGCTCTCGGCGCGCTCGAGGGTGCGGTTGACGACCAGGAAGTCGGTGGCGCCAGCTTCGCGCAGATGCCGTGCACACAGCTCGGCCATCTTGCCAGCGCCCAGCAGCAGCACCGGATGGCCGGGCAGGGCCCCAAAGACCTGATGCGCCAGATCGACTGCCACCGAGGCGATCGACGCCGCACACTGGCCGATCGGCGTCTCGCTGCGCACCCGCTTGGCAATGGCGAAGGCGCGTGGCACGACGTGGTGGAGCACCTCGCCCAGGGTGCCCGCGCTGGCCGCCGTGCGATACGCCGCCTTGACCTGGCCCAGGATCTGCGGCTCGCCGACGATCATCGAGTCGAGGCTGCTCGTGACGCGGAACAGGTGATGCTGCGCCTCCTGCCCGACCAGACGATACAGGTGCTTGTCAGCGGCGGGCTGCGGCTGGGTCAGCAGGGCCGCGATCTTGTCCAGACCCGCTGCGACGTCGGCCTGCGCCGTGGCTTGCGGGGGCAGCACTCCGTAAAGCTCGACGCGGTTGCAGGTCGAAATCAGCATGGCTTCCGCGCACAGCGACCGCGCCGCTTGCAGCTTCTTTTGTACCGCCATGTCATCGACACCATGGGTCAGCGCCTCACGAACCTCGACGGGCGCGCTGCGGTGATTGAGGCCGATCACGAAGAGCTGACTCATGGCGAGCCTCCCGCCACGTCCCGGAAGACGTAGACGACCAGCACGCCGAGCGACGTCCAAAAGCCGGTCAAGGTCAGCTGCGCTGCCCAGCGTCCGCGCAGGCCCAGCGTCGTCCGTCCAACCAGAAGACTGGCAAACAGCAGCCACGTGACGACGGCCAAGCTGTAGCGCGGCTGCGTCAAAAGATAACGAAGCTGCTGGGCCAGCGAGGGCTCGGCCGACGCCCCGCTTTGGCTCGGCGTCTGCAGCAGCAAGAACGTGCCGCTGACCAGCGCAGCGGTAAAGGCCAGCAGGCCAAAGACGATGCCCTGCTGGCTCCAGGCATCCAGCCCGCGCAGCGACTGGCCCGGTCCGACTCCGCTGACACGCGGTAGGCGCTGCCGCTTGAGCCGTCTTTCGCTCAACATGTAGGCGGTGCTGGCTGCTGCCGCGATGCCGAAAAGCGCGATGCCCAGCGTCGCACTGACGATGTGCAGAAGCGCCAGCCGAGGTGAGCCAATCCCCAAGGGCAGCAGGGATGCCGGCGCTGCGTTGCCAGCAGGCAGCACCCGCACCAAGACCGCGATGACCAGCGCCAAGGGCAGGAGCAGCGTCCCCAGCACCGGCGCGGGCTGACGAAACGTCCGCAGCGGGAGCGCCAGCAGCAGCAGGAACGACACGAAGTACAGCGCCTCGCGGGCCGACGAGCCCGGATGCTGTCCCCGCTGGCACAGCCACGCGATGTCTGTTCCTTGGCATAGCAGGCCCGCGACCAGCACCGCCATTGCCAGCCAGCGCAGGGGGCGAACCTGCGGCTGCGCCACCGCGACAAAGCACAGTGTGCACGCGACGGAGTAGCAAGCCAGGGTCAGCGGAAAGCAAGGAGGCATCGGCGTGACCTAGTCCACTTAGTCGGGCCGCGCGGCCGGGCTGAAATGCCCCGGGGCAACGCCGGCATCGGCCACCGCGAGTCCCGCGGCCAGCGACAGCCCAGACGGCTGGGCTCCCAGGCGGTGCACGGCATCGACCAGCGCCCGCACGTGGGCGACCGGCGTCTGCGGCACGACGCCATGACCCAGGTTAAAGATGTGACGGCAGCGCAGCCGGCTGGCCCGTCGCAGGATGTCGCCCGCCTGGCGCTCGATCTCATCGATCGGACCCAGCAGCCGCAGCGGATCGAGGTTGCCCTGAATCGCTCGGTCCGGGCGCTCGGCGATGCCCAGTCGCTGGCCCGCGTCGTCAATCGGCAGCCGCCAATCGACGGAAAACACATCGGCTGATAGCGCCCCGACTTGTTCGTATAAGGCGCTGCCGCCGTGCGCGAAATAGATAAGCGGTACGCCGAGCGGACGCAGCGCCTGCAGCACCTCTTCGACGTACGGCGCAGCGAATTCCGCGAACTCGCCCTGGCCCAGGATGCCGACCCAGGAATCGAAGATCTGGATCGCCTGCGCGCCGGCCTCGACCTGCGCCTGCAGATAGCCAATCACCGTCGCGGTCAGCTTGCGCAGCAGCAGATGTGCGGTCTCCCGCGCGGCAAACAGCAGCTTTTTGGTCTGGATGAACTGCTTGCTGGTGTGACCTTCGACGGCATAAGTCAGCAGCGTAAAAGGCGCCCCGGCAAAGCCAATCAGCGGCACCGCCCGCTCACCGCGCCGCGCCAGCGCGTGCCGACAGCGGCGAATCGCCTCGTAGACATAGCCGCAGGAGTCGGGCTCGGCGATGCGTAGGCTGTCGATCGCGGCCTGGTCGCGTACCGGCGCGACCTGTGGGCCCTCTTCTGTAAACGACAGCTCGATCCCCATGCCAGGCAGGGGCACCAAGATGTCGGAAAACAGGATCGCGGCATCAACACCCAGCTGATCCACCGGCTGCATCGTCACTTCGCAGGCCAGGTCGGGTGTCCGGCACAGCGTTAGAAAGTCGCCCGCCGCGACGCGCACTCCGCGGTACTCCGGCATGTAGCGACCGGCCTGACGCATCAGCCATACCGGGGTCGTATCCACGGCCTGCCCGCGACACGCGCGCAGGAAGCGATCGGTCTGTTTGCTCATGGGCAGGATCTCGTGTAGCACGAACTGCGCGGAAAGTGTCAATTTTGATTGACGCATCATAATGACAGTGTAAATTTACAGACATGAGTCCCGTCGCTGCGGTCACCGCACCCTCTGCTGCCGGGATACCGGCTTCCCCCCGGCCGTCTCTCCGCACGGTGGCCGAGCTGCTCAAGCCCATCACTTGGTTTCCGCCGATGTGGGCCTTTGGCTGTGGCGTCGTTTCATCGAACTTGCCGCTGCGCGGGCGCTGGGCGCTTATCGTCGCCGGAGTCGTGCTGTCGGGGCCGATGGTCTGTGCCTCCAGCCAGGCGGTCAACGACTGGTTCGATCGCGAGGTCGACGCCATCAACGAACCGCAGCGCCCGATTCCCTCGGGCCGCATGCCGGGGCGCTGGGGTCTTTACATCGCCGTCCTATGGACGCTGCTTTCGCTTTTGGTCGCGACGCTGCTTGGCACCTGGGGGTTTGCCGCCGCGATCCTGGGTCTGATTCTGGCCTGGGCCTACAGCGCGCCGCCGCTGCGCCTAAAGCAAAACGGCTGGTGGGGCAACGCCGCCTGCGGTCTTTGTTATGAGGGCCTGGCCTGGGTGACCGGCGCGGCGGTGATGATGCGGGGCGTAATGCCGGATACTCGCACAGTCCTGTTGGCGTTTTTATATAGCCTTGGCGCACACGGGATTATGACCCTAAACGATTTCAAGGCCATTGATGGCGATCGCCAGATGGGCGTCCGATCACTACCGGTACAGCTAGGCGCTGAGGGGGCGGCCCTGATTGCCTGCATGTTCATGCTGCTGCCGCAGATCTTGGTCGTTGCATTCCTGTTCAAATGGGGAGCCACCTGGCATCCCTGGGCCATCCTGGGCTTGATATCGGCCCAGGCTCTGCTGATGGCGAGATTCCTAATAAACCCAATCGCTCGTGCCACTTGGTACAGTGCAATAGGGGTTAATTTTTATGTAATAGGAATGCTGTTAAGTGCGTTTTCGATTCGCGGAATTGCGGTCAATTAACCAACATTATCCACCTTCCCAACGGGCAAGCCACGCGGAGCGGTCATGCAGCTAAGTCAGCAGAAAAATTACCTGGGTTGGTTAAGCCTATTTCGCCTGGGCCTGGTACAGGCCGCTCTGGGAGCGATCGTGGTCTTGACCACCTCGACCCTAAATCGCGTCATGGTCGTCGAGCTGGCCCTGCCGGCCATGCTGCCGGGGGCGCTGGTCACCTTGCACTACGCCATGCAGCTGCTCAGGCCGCGCATGGGCTATGGCTCGGATCTGGGCGGCCGTCGCACGCCGTGGATCGTCGGTGGCATGGCGGTCTTGGCGCTGGGCGGCAGCGGGGCCGCGGTCGCCACTACCCAGCTTCTTTCCCACCCGCTTTGGGGACTTGGGCTGGCCATCCTGTCGTTTATGCTGATTGGCTGCGGCGTCAGCGCCTGTGGCACATCGCTTTTGGTCCTGCTGGCCAAGCAAGTCGCTCCCGAGAGGCGAGCCGCCGGCGCCACCCTGGTGTGGATGATGATGATTGCCGGTTTTGCCATCACCGCGACCATTGCCGGTAAGGCCCTGGATCCCTATAGTCCGACGCGCCTGATAACCGTTACTAGCTGCGTATCCATCTTGGCGTTTCTCGGCACGCTGGCGGCGATCTGGCGAGTCGAACGCGCAACCGGTCAAATCGAGCCAGCGGATCCCCGCAGCGAGGCCCGCGAGCCCAAACTGCCATTTTTGACGGCTCTCAAGCAAGTATGGGCAGAGCCCGATGCCCGCTGGTTCACGATCTTTGTGCTGATATCAATGCTTTCGTATAGCGCACAAGATCTGATCCTTGAACCCTTCGCCGGTTCGCTGTTTTCGTTTACCCCGGGTCAGTCCACCAAGCTATCCGGCGTTCAGCACGGCGGCGCCTTTATGGGAATGCTATTGGTCGCGGTCATGACCACGTTCTTTAAGGGCCGCCCGCTGGCTTCGCTGAAAGGCTGGGTGATTGGCGGCTGCCTGGCTTCGGCCCTGGCGATGTGCGGGCTGGTCTACGCGGGCCTGGGCTTGCACGCCTATCCGCTGCGGGAAAACGTCTTCCTACTGGGGGTCGCTAACGGCGCGTTTTCGATTGCCGCCATCGGCGCGATGATGGCGCTGGCCGGCCAGGGGCAGGGCGCCCGCGAGGGGGTGCGCATGGGTCTGTGGGGCGCGGCGCAGGCCATCGCCTTTGGTAGTGGTGGCTTTGTCGGGACGCTACTCGCCGACGTCGCGCGCTGGCTCTTCGGTTCGGCCGGGCAGGCCTACGCACTGGTCTTCGGCCTGGAAGCACTCGGCTTTGTCACCGCCGCTTGGCTGGCCCGCCGCATCGCGTTTCCCAAACCTCAGCGCGACCCGCGCCTTTCGGTGGCTCCGGCCTCCGCGTTACCTGCTGAGCCCTTGGGCCAAGTCGCCCTCTAAGCGCCCGCCCATCCCAGATTTCCTGTCGCTGGCTCGGCCAGCAGCTCTTCATCGAGAGAAGGGGAACCGTGCCTCTCTTCCCATTTTCAGCCCTCGTCGCGCAGGACGAGCTCAAGCTGGCCCTCAAAGTCGTCGTGGTCGACCCCAGCGTCGGCGGTGTGCTGGTGTTTGGCGACCGCGGCACCGGCAAGTCGACCGCGGTGCGCGCCCTGGCGGCGCTGCTGCCCAAGATGCAGACGGTGCTCGGCTGCCCGTATCAGTGCGAGCCGGCCAAAGACCACAGCGGCTGCGTCGCGGGATGCCCGGCAGCGCTTAAGAGTGATCGGCCCGCAGTGGTGGACGTGCCCGTGCCGGTGGTCGATCTGCCGCTCGGGGCCACTGAGGATCGCGTGGTGGGAGCACTCGATCTGGAAGCGGCGCTGACCCGCGGCGAGCGCTCGTTTGCCCCCGGCCTGCTGGCCCGCGCCCATCGCGGCTTCCTGTACATCGACGAAGTCAACCTGCTGCCTGACCACTTGGTCGACCTGCTGCTGGATGTCGCCGCCTCGGGCGAAAACGTCGTCGAGCGCGAGGGCATCAGCATCCGTCACCCGGCCCGCTTTGTGCTAATCGGCAGCGGCAATCCCGAGGAGGGCGAGCTACGGCCGCAGCTTCTTGACCGCTTTGGGCTGTCGCTTGACGTCAAGACGCCGCAGGATCTGCCGACCCGCGTCGATGTGGTGAAGCGGCGCACGGCGTTTGAGCGCGATCCGCAGACCTTTATCGCCAGCTTTGCCGACCGCGAAGCCGAGCTGACAGCGCAGCTTCGCGACGCTCGCCAGCGCCTGCCGACGGTTGAAGTGCCCGATGCCGCCGTCGAGCAAGCGGCCGTACTGTGTCAGGCGCTGGGCACCGATGGTCTGCGCGGTGAGCTGACCCTGATCCGCGCCGCGCGCGCCGCCGCCAGTCTCGACGGGGCTTTGGCGGTAGGTGTCGAGCACCTAAAGCAGGTGGCGACCCTGGCCCTGCGCCATCGGCTGCGCCGCAGTCCCCTGGATGAAGCCGGCTCGACCCCCCGCGTCGAAAAAGCCATGGCCCAGGTCTGGCCTTCGTGAGCGATGACCGTGTGACCTCGGCCTGGGCCGAGCTCGCCCTTGCCGTCGAGATCTTCGCGGTGGCGCCGTTTGCCATCGGCGGCATCGTGCTGCGAGCCGGGCCAGGGCCGGTCCGTGATCGCGTCTGCGACTGGATCAAGGCCAGCCTGCCGGCGGGGGTTCCGCCCCTGCGCCTGCCGCTGCACATCACCGAAGACCGGCTGCTGGGCGGCTTGTCGCTAGCGGCGACCTTGCGCGCCGGTCGTCCCATTCACGAGCAGGGGCTGCTGGGCCAAGCGCACGGTGGCGTCCTGTTCGTCGCCATGGCCGAGCGCCTGGAGCGCCTGCCGACCTCCCACCTGTGCGCGGCGCTCGATCGCGGCGAGCTATCCATCGAGCGCGATGGTCTGACGGCGCTCGTTCCCTGCCAGCCCGGTATCGTGGCGCTGGATGAGGGCATCGCCGAAGAACAGATCCCGGCGGCGCTGCGCGATCGCTTGGCCCTGCAGCTGGATCTTTCCGACCCCGGCCGCTTTCGGGATCCGGACCGCGGGGTCAGGGGCGACCGGGGCGAGGATCCTGCGGGCCATGCACTGTCGCCGCAACGGCAGCGTGTAGAACAGGCTCGCGCCTTGCTGCCTAGCGTCGAGCTAAGCGAGGACGTGGCCGAGTCGCTGTGCGTGGCGGCGCTGGCCTTAGGGATTGCCTCGCCGCGCGCCCCCCTGCTGGCCGCGGCGGTGGCCCGCAGCCATGCCGCTCTCCACGGTCGTACGCAAGTCGACGAGGCCGACGCGGCGGTCGCCGCGCGCTGGGTCTTGGGGCCCCGCGCCACTTGCCAGCCGGCGCTCGACGAGGTCTCTGAGAAGGACGATGACAGCGGTGCAACAGAACCGTCGCCTGAGCCGCCCCCGTCGCCGCCTCCGGCCGAAGACCCCGACAGCCCGCCGCCGCCCGGACCCGAGAGCCCAGAGCAGCAGGCCAGCCGCCCGTCGCTGGATGAGATCGTGCTGCAGGCCGCCAAGAGCGCGATTCCCGCCGGTCTTCTCGATGCAGTGACGGTCGGGCGTGAGCCAGGCGCGATCCGCCGTCACGCCGGACAGGCCGGGGCCCTGTGCAGCTCCAGCCATGGCGGCCGACCCGCCGGCGTGCGTCACGGCCAGCCGGGGGGCGGCGAGCGACTAAACGTCGTCGAGACCCTACGGGCCGCCGCGCCCTGGCAGACCCTGCGCCGTCGCGAAGGCAGCCTGGCCCGCCGCATCGACATTCGCCGCGAGGACTTTCGCATCACCCGCTTCAAGCAGCGCACCGAGACCAGCGTGATCTTTTCGGTCGATGCCTCGGGATCGGCGGCGCTGCAGCGACTAGCCGAAGCCAAAGGCGCGGTCGAGCAGGTCTTGGTCGATTGTTACGTGCGACGCGATCATGTGGCGCTGATCGCCTTCCGCGGCACCACGGCGCAGCTCCTGCTGTCACCGACGCGATCGCTCCTGCGCGTGCGCCGCAACCTGGCTGATCTGGCAGGGGGCGGCACCACACCGCTTTCGGCGGGCATTGATGCTGCGCTGGGGCTGGGACTGGAAGCGCGTCGGCGCGGTCAGACTCCGCTCATCGTGCTGATGACGGATGGCCGCGCCAACATCGCCCGCGACGGTCGCGAGGGGCGGAGCGCCGCCGAAGCCGACGCCCTAGCCGGGGCCCGCGCAGTCCGTGAAGCCGCGGTGCGGGCCATCTTCCTCGACACCTCGCCGCGGCCACAAGCCAAAGCCCAGGCGCTGGCCACCGCGATGGGGGCGCGCTACGTGCCGCTGCCCTATGTCGATGCCGCGCGCATCTGCCGCGAGGTCCAGGCGGTCGTCGACTTACCGTGAGCAACCCCTCCTCCACCTGGAATGCGCAGAGCCAGAAGTGGCCGCTGCATGAGTACAGCCGCATCGTCGTGGTTGGCCCGATCGGCTGGCACGTTCAGATCCTCGGCCGGGGTCCGCCCCTCCTGCTCGTGCACGGGGCGGGGGCTTCGACGCACTCATTCCGCGCGCTGATGCCGCAGCTTGCCGGACGCTTTACCGTCGTCGCTATCGATCTGCCAGGGCACGGGTTTTCGTCGGTGGCGGCCACGTTTAAGCCATCGCTGCCGGCGGTTGCCGCGGAACTGTCCAGATTGATGGACACATTGGGCCTGCGGCCTGTCGTGGCGATTGGACACTCGGCGGGAGCCGCCGTGGTGGCGCGCATGACTCTCGATGGGCCGGTCGAGCCGCAGCTTGTGGTTGGCCTGGCGGCGGCGCTTTATCCCCTGCGCGGTCTGGCCCAGTCGTGGATGCTGCCGGCGGCTTGGCTGCTGTCGCGGTCGTCGCTATTTTCCCACCTGATCGCTCTGCCGGCGCACAGCCGCGACAACGTGGCGCGCCTGGTGTCCCGCGCAGGATCGACGCTGGATGCGGGCGGCATCGATCTGTACGGGCGTCTGGCCAGCAATCCCCGTCACGTCGCCGGCCTGCTGGCCCTGCTTTCCGCCTGGGATCTCGATCCGCTGTACGCCGATCTGCCGCGCCTGCGTCCGCGCTGCTTGCTCCTTGCCGGCGCAGCTGATCGCGCGATCCCCCTTGTGCAGCAGCGCCGGGTGGCTGCGCGTATCCCCGGCGCGCACCTGCATATCGTCGAGGGAAGCGGCCATCTTTTGCACGAAGAACAGCCGGCCACCATCGCCCGCCTGGTACTGGCCGAGCTAGAGGCTCTGCCCCCGGCAGAGCCCGGCAGGCGGGTCGAATGAGCCCAGCACCGGTGGTCTTGATCGAAGTCCTGCTAGTCTTTGGTACGGCTCTGGCTTGGGGGCTGTATCAGCTTTATCAGCTACGGCGCGATCGTCGCCGCGACGCGCAGGCCAAGGTCCCCGACAGCGACCCATCGTCCGCGTCGCTCCGCGCGCGATCGTCCAGGGAGCCTGACAGTCCACCGCGACCGCCCTGAGAGGAGGCGGGCCGAGCTCGGCTCGCCTAGCCGCTTGGCTCGACCGGTTTTCCCGACGGGCCGGCGCCGCGTGGGAGTCGCAGCCCAAGCCGTGGCCCCAGCTATTTCCAACGGCCGACTGTAAAGAAAATCTGACAATTATCTGTGTCTGATAATTTTGACAATCTAGCCCCGCGGCCGGGACCTGCTGCGGCCGAGCAAGGAAACCTCATGACCCCTCGGATCGAGACCGCTCTCACCACCGCCATCGCCAGAGCGGAAGCGGGGGCTCCACCGGCGCTGGCCGGTGCCCTCCGGTTCGCTGTCTTTCCTGGCGGCGCGCGCGTCCGTCCACACCTGTGCCTGGCCGTCGCTGGGGCTTGTGGCGACGACACGCCGCAGCTAGCCGATGCCGCGGCGGCAGCGATCGAGCTTCTGCACTGCGCCTCGCTGGTCCACGACGATCTGCCCTGCTTCGACAACGCGGCCCAGCGTCGCGGCAAGCCCGCCGTACACCGGGCCTATGGCGAGCCGCTGGCGGTGCTGGTCGGCGATGCGCTGATCGTCCTGTCCTTCGAGACGCTGGCCCTGGCTGCAGGCAGTGCTCCAGCGCGGCTTGCCCCGCTGCTTTCGATCCTGACCCGCGCCGCCGGATCGCCACACGGACTTGTCGCAGGGCAAGCCTGGGAGAGCGAGCCGGCCGTGTCGCTTAGCAGCTACCACCGCGCGAAGACCGGCGCGCTCTTCACCGCGGCCACCATGGCGGGAGCGCTGGCCGCCGGGGGCGATCCCGCGCCATGGCGGGCGCTGGGCGAGGTGCTGGGCGATGCCTATCAGATCGCCGATGACTTGCTGGACGCCGTCGCTGGGCCGGGTGAGGCTGGCAAGCCGACGCAGCGGGACGCCAGCCTGTCGCGACCCAGCGCCGTAGCGATGTGGGGGGTGGATGGGGCGCTGGGCCGACTGCATCGGCTGGTGCAGAACGCGCAGGATGCGGTCCCCGACTGCCCGGGGGCGGAAGCGGTGCGTGCCTTGGTGCGCCATATCGCCGAGCGCCTCCTGCCGCAGCAGCTTAAGCAAGCAGCGGCATGATCGGGTCGCACCCCATCGCGTCCGCTTGGGCCCCAGCGCGGCTCCGGGCCCGCGGCCTGCGTCGAGCCTGGCGAGCGATCTGCGCGTCATTTCAGGCGATCGGCGATCGCTTGTTTCAGCTGCGCAATCGCGTCTTTTCCTCGCCTCGCTTTCAGCGCTGGGCGGCGTGGTTTCCGCTGACGCGGCCCATCGCCCGTCGCCGCGCTGCCGCGCTGTTCGATCTGACGGCCGGCTTTGTCTATTCGCAGGTGCTGGCTGCCGCGGTTCAGATGGATCTGTTCGAGGTCCTGGCGAGCGGTCCCCAGACCGTCGCTGAGCTCGCACCTAAGCTGGCGCACTCCCTGCCGCCTTCTGGGCTGCAGCGCTTGCTCGACGCAGCGTCCGCCCTCGATCTGATCGAGCGCCGCGGGGAAGATCGCTATGGGCTAGGCATCCACGGTGCATCGCTGCTGGGCAACCCAGCAGTGGCTCGCCTGATCGCGCACCACGCGCTGCTCTATCGCGATCTAAGCGATCCGCTCGCGTTGCTGTCCGACCCCGCCAGGGACACCGAGCTACGGCGCTTTTGGAGCTATGCCCAAAACGGCACACCAGGCGCAAGCAGCGACGAGCAAGTTGCCGCGTACTCGCAGCTTATGGCCGGCTCGCTGGCCCTTTTGGCGCAGGACATCTTGGATGCCTACCCGATCGATCGCCATCAGCTGATGCTCGATGTCGGCGGCGGCGAAGGGGCGTTTATTGAGCTGACGGCCGCCCAGACCTCGCGCGTGGCGCTGCGCCTGTTCGATCTGCCAGCGGTGGCCGCGCGGGCCCACCGCCGCCTCGCCCAAGCTGGCCTGCTGGGACGGGTATCGGTCGTCGCTGGCGACATGTTCCGGGACCCCCTGCCGGCCGGGGCCGATCTGGTGTCGCTGGTGCGCGTGCTGCATGACCATGACGATGCCGCTGTGCACGCGCTGCTCCTTGCGGTGCGGCGGGCCCTGCGCCCGGGCGGTGTGCTGCTGGTCGCCGAGCCGATGGCCGGCCATGCCGACTCGCAGCGGGCCGCTAACGCCTACTTTGGCTTTTACCTGCTGGCCATGGGGCAGGGTCGAGCCCGCACCCCGTCGCAGCTTCGCGATCTTTTGCAGGCGGTTGGCTTCGCTCGCGTGCGGATCCTGCGCACCCGGCGCCCCCTTCTAACCGGCCTTTTGTGCGCAGAAAACGCCTAGGTGTCTATTTACGTTGACGTAAATTTATGTGCAGATATGTTTACACAAATGGACACCCTGGCAGTCGTCATGAACGCCCCAGAGCAGCTTGAGCTCCGTCGGATGGCACTTACGCCACCGACGAGCGGCCAGGTGTTGATCGGTGTGGAGTGGAGCGGCATCAGCACCGGCACCGAGCGCCTGCTGTGGAGCGGGCGCATGCCGCCATTCCCTGGCCTGGGCTACCCGCTCGTCCCCGGTTACGAATCGGTCGGGCGCGTCCTCGACGGCGATGTCGGCGATGGCATCGCGCTAGGCGATCGCGTCTTTGTGCCCGGCGCGAGCTGTTTTGGCGAGGTCCGTGGGCTGTTCGGCGGCGCCGCCTCGCACCTGATCGTTGCGAGGAGCCGGCTGACCCGCCTTGCCGATGCGCTGGGCGAAGAGGGCGTGCTCCTAGCGCTGGCGGCAACGGCGCAGCATGCACTGGCCGGTGGCGATGGCGCGAAACAGCCTGCCGATCTGATCATTGGCCATGGCGTGCTGGGCCGCCTTCTGGCGCGCTTGTCTGTCCTTGCGGGCGGCTCGCCGGTGGTGTGGGAAACGAATCCGGCGCGCCGCGGCGGGGCAAAGGGCTACGCGGTGCTCGATCCGCAAGCCGATCCGCGCCGTGACTATCGCGCGATCTACGACGTCAGCGGCGACCCTTCGCTGCTCGATATGCTGATTGGCCGGCTGGCGCGCGGCGGCGAGATCGTCTTGGCCGGCTTCTACAGCGAGCCGCTCAGCTTTGGTTTCCCGCCGGCCTTCATGAAGGAAGCGCGGCTGCGCGTCGCCGCCGAGTGGCAAGCGCGCGACATGGAAGTCGTGCACGGCCATATCGAAAGCGGTCGCCTGCGGCTCGATGGGCTGATCACCCACCAGCAGACCTTTGACCAAGCCGCAGCCGCGTACACGACGGCGTTCACCGATCCCGGCTGCCTAAAAATGCTCCTCGACTGGAGAGCCTGCTCATGACGCCTTCGACCGTCACAAGCCCTGTTTCCGAGCTTAAGGAACGCCTGCGCGCCGAGGCCGCCATCGAGCCTGAGCCGCCGATCACCACGGCGCCGACCAAGCAGACGCAGATCATCGCCATCTACGGCAAGGGCGGCATCGGCAAGAGCTTCACGCTG
>CALFYE010000577.1 GCA_937952145.1 uncultured Myxococcales bacterium | reverse complement strand
GTGGCGTGACCAACCTAGCAGTAACGGCTGGCTCTGTGATGCGACACCATCACAGAATCCCAATGCGAAACCTTGGGCCTCAGAGGGCGTGTACAGCCTGACGTAGTGTGGTGTGACGGCCGGTGATGAGTCTGATTGTGTCGCGCCACACGATCTGGGTGTATGCAAACTTGAGGGTCGATAGTGTCACGGAGCGGTAGCCGCCACACGCCGCTTGAAGTACATCACGGCACGCAGATCCCCGAGGACCTTCCGCATCTGATTACGCTCCTTGGAGCTGAGCTGAACGCTGGGCTCGACGGGCAACGCTTGACCGTCGAGCAGTGCATCCTGCAGAGCGCAGATATAGTGCATGTACGTCTGCTTGGGTCGGCTCGTGATGGCGCTATCTATCAATCGCTGCTGGTCCTCTGGCAGCGGAGCGACAGGCACGGGCAGATGATCCAGCACTTCGACCCCGTGCTGCCGCGCATACTCGAAGATAGCTTTGCAGCGTGACCAGAAGTGCGGGGGGAGCTGCCGCTCCCTGAACAGCTCATGGAGCTTATGCCGCGTCTCTGGGCTTATCAGCGTTATGGGTTCGCGAGGAAGATCGCGACCGCGCGCTTTCGCCTCGGCGAGCTGTTCCTCGTATCGGATCTGAAGGATCAGCTCTGGCCTAGTGACGAAGATGATAAGCATCATGCTTTCATCCGAAGTGGGCAGCGGGAAAGACGCGAGCAATCGAGTCCAGCTTTCCGGAGGTGTGGATGTTGGGGCCGGAGGAAGCAAGAGGACCATCGAACCAGCGGGGAGTTCAGTATCGTCTGAGATGCCTAGTCGACGCGCTTGCTCCTGATCGATTTCCGACGCACGAGCAAATTCGCTTACGAGAGCGTCCATGTCGGATTCGTGGCTGGTCGCGGGAGGCGCAGACGGAGCAATCGCCGATATCGGTGCTGGCGCAGCGGCCGTTTCGGCTTTCGTTGATGGTGTGGCTTGCTCTGGCCCCACCGCTGGCCGGTCCGTGATTGCCGGCTTTGGCGGGATCTCCGGTGCCGCCTGCGGCGGTATTGCGCAGGCGGCAGCTGGGCTGCTGGTTGATGCTTGGTCGCCGAGCTGCGTCGGCCCAACGAAGTAGTACAGCCCAGGCACAGGCTCGCCAGGTTGCAGTCGGATGCGCTGGCCCGCTGCGTCGATCCAGACAATTCGATACCAGCAGCCATCGTACAGCCGGATGTCGTCGGGGTACTCAAAGGGCGTGAGGGAGTACCAGGCGGCATTGCTCGCCCGACTGCGTCTCGGTGACCACCTGGGCGCGTCGCCAGCGTGACGAGTCGGCAGCACCAGGCGATAGCCTACGGCCAGCTTGGGAGCCTGCGCAGTGACTTGCTCGTGCATGTCCACGCGCATCGTAGCCATGGATCGCGGCGCAGCCGAACGCCCGTGATTCTGAACAGCCTCGACTATCCGCTCGGTGGCCACGGAAAGGAGCTGCTCCCATTTCGCGGTGTCTGAGCTGCGCGAGCTGTGCTGCCGCTGCTGCGCAGCGATCCCGGTCCCGGCCGTGCGCCGAACCTCTTGGTGTGGTGTGTCGCGTTGCTGCCTCTTCCGTTGCCGGCTCAGGGCCGAGCGACACTTGGTGCTACATGTCTTCGCGGTGGCCTTACGCCCCGTCAGCGGAGTCTCATTGCAGACTGGACACAGCATCGCACCACAGTAGCGCGACAGGCGTGTAGGTGTGGCAGCGCATCAGCATGCACGTCACAGAAGAGAACTGTACGGTTGATCAGCCCTTGCTGCTTGGCCATCGCAGCATTGCGGGTTAGAGGAAGATTGGTGCAGACGGGGCACCGAGTAGCCGGGTGGTGTGCAGCTGGGCAACGTGTTCATGGGCCGGCGGACCCAGCAGGCAGCGACAGCCGGCAGGACAGCCAGAGTCGTCATCGAGTTGCTGGCGGCGCTGGGTCTGCTGGCAGCGAGGCGTTCGAACTACGGGACGGTGTGCAACTCGAAGCGTCTCCCGCGGGCCGCGGTCGCGGGCGTTGGTCAGGTCGCTCGGGCCGCACGCCGCCGCCTGTCGTGACTGCCACTGCAGCAGGCTGGGTCGGCTACGGGTCGGTGCTGCGTAGCTCGACGGCATTTAGGCCGGTGGGCCGCGAGGTCAGCAGTGGCGAGCAACGCAGCGGTGCTCTACACGGGTTGGCGCTTACTTTGTTGAGAAGGGGGGCGTTGTTGGTAGGCGAAAACGGGGTCGGCTAGCAAGACTGGGCCGGGGCGCTCGCTGAATCATTCCCGAAGTTCTTACCGTCGGGGCCGCAAGCCTTCGCGCGGTCGCGGGGAACGATTCAAACGGCCTCAGCGTCGGGATTTTACTTTGGCAACAGCAACGGCAGTGCCGTCGAGGATGGAGGGCAATCGTTCCCCGGATCGAGTAAAAGCCTGGGGAAACGCAGTGTTGCCAGTGCATGGGCAGCGGTGCGTCGTTGTTCGCATCGGCGCCGGTAAACGACGAGCTATCAGCCTGTGTTTTGGTTAGAGAATTCTCATCGGTGAACTAAGCAAAAAAGGCTGGCCGGCGTCGGTCGTTACCGATCCGATTCGTTCTGAGTGGGAGCGACTGACTTGGCGTACGCTGCCGCCTTTTCGAAGTTCAGGCGTACGCCTATGCCGGTCCCGTTGGTGAACTCAATGCCCCGGCGCTCCAGCTCTTTCAAGATCCGATCGAGGTTAGCCGACTTGGGCAATCCTTCGTCTATCTCGTATTTTCGTATTGTGCGCTCGGCAACGCCCGACGATTTCGCCAGCTCTGGTTGAGTGATCTTCAGGAGATCGCGCGCTGCTTTAATCTGAGCACCGGAGACTTTCATTTTTCTTCTTGACTTCGTTAAGGACTCTGGTAAACCCAAATTTCGCCGGAACCGGCGGAACTGAGTCAGCATTTTCTAAACGGCGAACCATCCCATGCACTGGCGCTGAAGTCTAGTGCCGCGTGACGGGCAAAGGTTGCGTACAGGATCTGCCATGCCTACCGATCTGACCTTACTGTTGCCAATGCAATGCATGGCATTCTCCGTCGATAAGGCAGCCTTCTGCCTGCCTGGGGGAACGCACTGTGCAATGGCAGCAGAACGGCAAAACTGAAGTAGTGTTACTAATGCCGTGGGCTAAGGAGCCGTCCACCCGCGGCGCCGGGCGACTTCTTGCCGGCAGCGCTTATGACCCTGTTTGGCATCGGCGGGAGATTCCGCGAGAAGTTCCTGGCGGCGGCGTTCGGACAGGCAATCTCTGGTGGCGTTCCATAGCGCCTCAACGAGTAGATCGCTCGCAACCATCCAGATTCGCGCGGTCTGGTCTAACAGTCCGTTAAGAAAGCTAGTGACGAGAAACCCAGTACGGAGCTAATGCCTCCCGCGGCCCTTGTTGGCTGCGTACCGTTGCCAAGGCTGCTCCGGCTTCCCCCTGGGCAGTCCGTGGGCTCGGTCCTGCAGGCTTCTGGGGGTTCCCACTCCGTGCTTTTGTCTCATCAGCAACCCCAGGTTCTCCGCGCTGGCCGCCACGTACTCTCGTTTTTGCACGTTGCTCTGCCCTCGGACGTGCGCCCTCCTGGTCCCTCCTATATCCAGTCGGTGGCAAAAGGGTCTCTCCAGCAATTCTCCTCGGCTTCTGAGCAGCTGCTTTCCTCGCTTGCCTCGGATTCGTCGGCGGTTTCCGTATACGGCCTTTTTCGCCACTGCATCGCCCTTCCATCTGCGCCGCCCTCGGGCGGGCTCGCTCAGGTAGCTGCGCAGCGGTTCGGCCTCGCACAGCTTCAGCGTGCCGTTGCTGTGGTAGCCTTTATCCCCTACCAGCTCTTGGACGTGGCTGTCTGGGTCCTGCGCTGCGGCGCCCTCTCGGATGCTCTTCAAGTTGTCTTGGGCCTCTTTGAGCGTCTGCGGCATGCTTTGCGGGTCGCCGCGATCGGCGCGGCCAGCGCTGCGGCACGGTCGCGTTCGCCCAGCATGGCATAGAGGCTGGCGGCGTTGATTGCCGGAAAATCGGCCCCCGATAACCGGAAAGCATGATCATAGGCGGCAGCGGCCTTCCTCAGATAGACCGCATTTTCTTCTCCACGATGATCGAACGCTTCGATGTGCCCAGAGATTCACGTCGATCGACCAGTGGCATCGCGTCGTCGCCTGGACCGATCAGGATTTCTCCGAGCCTTCCCTGAAATTCCCGGGCAGATGTCAACTGCGTCGGAGCCTTGGCGTCGGTCAGTCGAGCCAGCAAGCGTTCCAGCATCTGATCGGTCGAAGATGAGCCCGCTGGCTGCATAGAACTCGTAACTGCCGACGTGCTGGCTTCATTTGCGGAAGTCCCGCGTTGGTTGCCAACCTGCA
>CALFYE010000576.1 GCA_937952145.1 uncultured Myxococcales bacterium | reverse complement strand
TGCTGCAGCGCTGGTCCTACGGCAGCAGCTACGCGATGGTGTGTCTATTTCGCAAGGTAGAGTCGCTACGGGAGGGGAGGCAAAGAGCCTGAGCCGGATCAACAACTGAAACTGACACCGCTTCTGGTAGACGGACGCGCAAAATCTGAACAAATGGCCAGAATTGACCTATGCTAGGCCAGCCAGGTAAAATGCAAGTCTGCGACTCATATAAGAAAAACGTTGTACTGGCCTAGCCGTCCTGCTACAAGGCCCTTCCGCCCGAACGCCACACGACCCAACCATGCAACAGAGGTGAACCATGACACTCGAGCAACTCAAGCGAGAGGCAGCGGCAGTTAAGGCTAAGCTCGCGGACGACAACGCTTCGCAGACCGCCGAGCATATGGAGCAGCAAAAAATGCTGGAAGTTTCCTTAACGAACTTTAGTCGGGAAGTGATAGCGGGTATCCCAAATGCCATTATACAAGCAGAGGCAAGAGGGTTGAAGAGGGCAATCATTGGCAGAATAAAGGATGATATGTGCCAAGATAATTGGCCGAAGCGCGACCCAGCTACAGCAGTTCAACCCTTGCAGACCGAATATATTCCCCCGCTTATTCGCGCAGGGCTGCCGGCCGGAGTCCAACTCCGAATGGAGCATGCTATGATCCTTCAAGGCCAAGAGCATGATAAGGAAGGACCAATGCAGGTCCGTCTGATGAACGAATCGATTGTAGACGTGTACATACCTCGATTGGTTCCCAAGACAGCACAAGCTCGGCCATCTGAGTGGGATGGTCGTATTCTCATGATAGAGTGGGAGTAAATAGGCATCTATAAATGACGACCCAAGTAAAGGTCCTGAACGGAATAGCGGACGAAGTGAATTAGGAATACGGTAGGTACTCATTGAGTGCAATGTGTTCATCAGATAGTTGCATATTGCAAGGAAACATGCCTGCACTGAACTACACCTATGGATCTCTCGCAGACTGTGCCAAAGTGTGCGGCAAAACGCGGCCGCACCGCGACCTGCGCGGCCGCGCTCGAGCGGTGCGCGGCCGCGCTTTGACAAGAATCTCCGTCGAGAAAATTTTTCGATCATCCCAGCGCGGCCGCGCTTATTTCCAAAGCGCGGCCGCGCTCGGCCTCATCGGTCCAGAGCAAGGACTTCGGTGCCTACTTCGACGTGGGACTGAGGTGCACTAGGACGCCTATGTCAGATATCATCAGAATCAATGCTTGTGTCGTTATGTAAGCGGCGACGCATCTCTTCAACGAGACGCTGCCGTTTAGCAGGTCCGGGGTAATTCGACTCAGAGATATCTGAAAAGACGGACACAATATCTTGCAAAGCGGGTAGCTTTACCGAGTTGTGCTGTTTCTTGGCCTTGCGTATCACATCGTCGAAGACATCGAAGATGGCTCCAAAATAGCCTCGCTTCACGAGTTGCTCTTTGTCTTCAACCTTGCTTTCAATAGCGCGCAGGTAGTTGAGGATTAGCTCATACTGTTTCTCGATAGGCTGCCTCGCGATCAGGTCACTTTTTTGTGCCCGCAACAGCGCATTATCAAAACTGACTCGTGAGAGCTTGCCGGGGCCGGAATCGCCAGCCGTCAACTTGCCGCGGAGCGGAGACTCCTCATCGACGCTGAGGCGCGTGAACAGATGCCGCAGGTTTGCCTCTGCCGCCGTCTCTGTCCCGGCAATGCTCTTTACGTGGATCAGGTGTGCCTTGGGAATCCCTTTTTGCTTGGTGTGGATGTCGAGAAACAACTCGGCCTCGGCCTCATGATCCAGGCCGACATAGATGGCGACGACCACACGATGCCGGATGCCGCACTTGTAGTACCCCCACAGCCGGTGCTGCCCATCAATGACGGCAAACGCCCGGGGGACGCGCTGGTAGGATAGCTGCTTATTCTTGCGAGTGTAGGTCAGCTCGGCGGCAGCTTGGGCGGACAGAATGATGTTGCCTGGGATCGACTTACCGGGAGTGCTCAGGTATTCCGCGATCTCTGTGGCTCGTCGTTCGTCGAACTTGCGCTGGTAGCCTTGCTCGGGGTTGTCGCAAGTGCGATCGACGAACGCGAACGGGAATAGATCATCGATGGGAATGCTGGCGTGGTAGATGTCGTGGCCATTTTGGTGGATCTTGAGCGCTCCGTATGAATACAGAGTCTCCTCGCGCTCGTCGGCGTCGTCGCGCTCGTCGGCTTGCGGTGGCGCTTCCTGCTGGGACTTTGGCTTGGAGGTCATCACTGCACTCCTACTCGGGGTCGGGCTCTATGCCAGGTGCCAGCTTGGCGCAGCGTGAGTGGCGCGCGGTAGGCGCCGGTGCATCGGGGGCGGCAGCTGGCGAGATGAGCATGGCAATTCGCTCTCATCGTACCAGCGAGAGCTACGCGGCCGCAAAGACTTGATTTTCCGTCGGTCAGTTGAGCATACGCCAGCCGATGGGCAGCACTCCGCCGGCTGGCGAGATGGCGCGCTTGACTGTCGCTTGCCACCTGAGCACTGAATCTAATCGGAGCCGGCGAGCCGGCATTGTTCGATTGTGGGATTGCCAGATAGGACTACTGCTCATCGGCCACATAACATCAACGATGATCAGAGCGCTGTACGCATCCATGCGCCGTAGTCTCGGTGCTGCTGATGTAGGCAGGTCTTGGCAATGCGGCTACCCGTCTGGTCCACGGTGCGAGCCTTCGCACACACCGAGATCCGCAGCGGGCGGACGCGCGGGATGCCCAAAACGCCGATCCAACACCCGATCTACAACAGAATCACCGACGGCGTGACGAATTTTCTTGATCCGATCCTGTCAACAACTTTTTTGTTGGCGTCGGCGGGGGCTTAATTAAGTCCGCTCCATACTCGCGGATATCAGTTGATTAAATGTAGTATTAATTACACTAGCCCAAGTGGCTGCCAAATCCATCAGCCAACCACCTATCCCAGCAAACGACAGGCAGCAGCGCGGAATGATCGATGAGGTCCGTGAGGTGGATTGAGGGGAACAACCGCTCCTGCGCGGAAGGCCAGGCAGCTGTGCGGAATGGCTAAACACGAAACACGGTGACCTGCCTTGCAGAACACGCATGACGCCGCCCCATCAACACGCAGGTACCATCCGTCGGCGCAGCTTACCTATTGAGAGTGTCCCCTAAAGATACTGCATCTTGAGGTCGCCTGCGGAACGTGTAAGGGACCAGCAGTCGCAGCCCCTGTGCGCCGCTACAACTTGTGAGGTCGCTAGAGAATCAGCGTGGCCGTACTGCGCTCGGTCTGAATTTCGGCAAAGCCCTGGTCATTTTTCATGATGAGACCGAACTGCTCGTCACGGGGCGGCTGGTTCTTCGTTCTCCTGAGTCTTGATTGGCGTGTCAGTTCCTCCTTCTACACTATCGGTAGCGTTCGTAGGCTTCGGCTTGCTCGCCTTCTTCAAGATGCCGAGAAGCTCCATCTGGTGAGCTTGGGCCATGATGCGGTCAAGAAGGTCTTGGCCCGACCCCGTGTACCGCTCTTGAACCGTATCGCGGATCCGGAAGAGCCGAGCGTTGGCCGTGCGGATCAACTGCCCAAAGGTGACCGCTTGGACCCGACCTTGCTCGGGG
>CALFYE010000575.1 GCA_937952145.1 uncultured Myxococcales bacterium | reverse complement strand
GAAAATCCAGTCCGCTACTATAGCGAATGAGAAGGTTGGCTTATGGAGGGAGTCGCCTGGAACCATTCCGCTAAGTGGCTATTTTTGGGATTTTTGTCTAGAAGTAATCTGAGTAATATATGTGCCTCTTCATCGGCCACAGGATATATTGTGGCAACTACACAGGGCTTAATATAGGTCACCTTATCATATCTAGATGGACTAAAATGCCGTCTAAATACATTTTTTATTTCCTCTATACCAAGTTGATTTGCTCTGGGTAGAATATCTTCTGAAATATGATTAAGATCAAAGTGCTGTTTGTCCTTGTGCACTTTCCTGACGGTGGCTAAGCCAACGATGGCGCGTATTTTGCCGGAACTCCAAAAAAACACACGGTCCTTTGGTTTGAAATCATCTCGTATTCTTCTATAGGTAATCCAATCAGACCAGTTGAATGCTCTGAGAAATCCTTCAATATCACCGCTTCTGTTATCGGCCCCAGGTATCGGATAGCTTGGGTTGCCTTTTACAATCCAGAAATTCTTCCTCATGCTTAGAACTCCCTGGCGCTGGCTCCTGACTGGACGCCGAGATTTGATGTCAACGACGCATCATCCCCCATAGGCCAACCAACCCCGCGAAACTCCAAGCGCATCCGCCAGCGCTGCCAGCACATCACTTCTCGGTGCGCCCTTGCCGCCCGCCTCAATAGATCGGATGGTCGGCGGGCTGACGCCCGAGAGCGCGGCAAGGTGCCTGAGTGAGTAGCCTCGCTGGGCTCGCGTGCGGCGCAGGCGCTCAGCCTGGCCGGCATTGAGGTCAGGCCAGGGGATCGGATCAGGGCGTTCGAGCTTGGGCCGCGGCACGCCGGGAATGTAGCCAGAAGTGTTACTTGGGAAAATACGGCAGCATTTCTTCATGAAATCAGGAAATTTTCGACGGGAATAAATATAAATGGGCATTATTTTGATCTTTTATTTCTGATTTGTAATAACTTCCGACGACGAACTAGTGGCTGCCCAAGTGCGAACGGACGTTCGCCGAACATTTGACTTGCTCGTGGCGTAGAACTCTCGTCGTCGCGAGCGCTACCGGAGGTGTGCCCATGCCCCTGTCCTGCTCGAAGCCAGTGCCTATTACCGTCGCTCAATCTCGAATGACCATCCGCTCATCGCCCCGGCCACGAAGTGGAAATGCCGGTTCGGGTCGGAAACTCCCCACCGACCCGGCGATTCGACACTGGTTGGGTGCCTTCCATCAGTTTCATAGCGACGATGAGAGTTACTCCCCTGTCGCCTTGCGCCTCGCGCCCGCAGAGGCAGCAATTCTTGACTCGAACAGTTCTGCGAACGGTTCGGCAGTGCAATTCGCCACGGCTCGCCACGTCTACGAGGTGGATTTAAGGCGAAACGCGCGCGGTGAAAAGTGGGTGCTCATCGAGTGGCAGGTCGATGTCCCCGGCATCATGTTCTGCGACTGCGCCGACCGAGACGAAGCGATGGCGCTGTTCGCGCACCCAGCCAGGGCGACTGGGCGATGGTATGGCGCGCGGCTGCGGCCAGAGCATCGGCCCTGGTAGGACAAGGTGGCGTCCAGGTTGGCGCCAACCCTGACGCCAGGCCTGGCGCCAACCCTGGCGCCAAGCAGGCCCTGCGGTGATATCGCGCTGACATCGCGCGGTGACGACGGATAGACGCTGCGGCGACATCGCGCTGATATCACGGGCTGCGATGTCTTGGCCGTGATGGGCCGCGGATGCTAGGGTGGCTCCAGGTTCGGTGACCGCGCCGGGCCGGTTTTGGAGGCCGCTATGTCTGCACTACCCCGCATCGCCAACGCCCCGGATGGACGAGGCGCATCCGCTTCGGGCTCACGCGTCGAGCCCGCGACTGCCCGCGCCGCACTCGACATCCCGCCTCCCATACCGACAGCGCCGGCGACTCGTGAGCAGATCCGTGCTTCGCTCGAACTTGGCCTTGCTGAGGCCCGCGCCGGCATCGGCGAGGACTTTGAAGTCGTGCAGGCCAGGCTGCGGGCCAAGTTCTTTCCATCGTCGCGATGAAGCTGCGCTACACCCGGCGAGCGACTGAGCGGTACGCCGCCGCGCTCGTCCACCTCACCGAACAAAACCCCGCCGCCGCGCTACGCCTATTTAACAAGGCAGAGGCTGCGCTAGATCGCCTGCGGACTTTCCCGATGCTCGGCTCGTACAGCCGCGAATACGAGCAGCTGGCCGTCCGCCAGATCATCGTCGAGCCGTATCGCTTCTTCTACTTCATCGATCAGCGCCGCCGCATCGTCTGGGTGCTCGACATCTGGCACGTCGCGCAGATTCCCGACGAACCCCAGCTCCCCGCGCCGTAGCCTGGCTCTACAGCGGGTCCAGCAAGACCATCACAGTCGCAGGATGCCAGCGCCCGCCGCGAATTGGCGTGTAACCCTGCTCGCCGAGCGCCCGCCCGATCTGCCGCAGGCGCGCTCCACCGTCGCGCATCTCACGCGCTACTTCAGCGGCGCTCTTATGGACATCTCCGACCGGCCGACGCAGCAGGCCGCGCACCGTTGCTGCGTGCCAGTCAGTCGCGCGCTGCGGGATGTGGTGTTCGGCGGTCAGCAGCTCGGCGATCTGTCGGAGGCTGTACCCCTGAGCGTTCAGCTCGCGGGCTCGCGCTGCTGAGGCGTTGATGTCGCAGACTTTTTCGATCTTGGGGCGAGGGCGCGACGTGTAACACTCTGGCCGTTCAAAGTTGCAGATGGTAGGTTTCCAGCAGGCTTGGCGGTCTGGCCGGGTCGATTTTTCGGAGTTGGTTAATGTCTACACTTCCCCGCATCGCCAAGTCCCCCGCCGGACAAGGCGCTTCTATTCGTGGCCAGCACGAAGGCGTCGATGCCGATTCGGTCGCGCTCGATATCCCTCCCCCCATCCCGACGGCCAATGCGACCCTCGAACAAGTGCGAGCCTCCCTGGAGCGCGGGCTCGCCCAGGCCCGCGCTGGCTTGACCGAGGACTTCGATGTAGTGCAAGCGCGCATGCGCGCCAAGTACGGCCTTCGCTCCCGATGAAGGTTCGCTTCACCCTCGCTGGGGCGGAGCGCTACGATGCCATCCTCGCCTACATTCGGTCGCAGAGTCCGCCAGGTGCTGACCGTATGGTCGGCGCGGTTGGTCGTGCGCTACGTCGGCTCGGGCAGTTTCCCCTCAGCGGCTCGTTGGTGCATGAGTTCCCCGGCTTGCCGTTGAAGCAAGTCATCGTTGGGTCCTAACGCTTCTTTTATATCGTCAGCCAGCGCGACCGGGTCGTCGTAGTCGTGGATGTCTGGCACGTTGCGCAGGTTCCCGACGCTCCTCAGCTCCCTGCTCACTAGCTCCGCGCCATCGTCAGTTCAGTTTGCTAAGATGCGTCCGGTTTTTCTGGAGCATCGTCATGGCAGCAAAGAAAAAGGGTAGTGGCACTCGTCCTCCTCTCAAAACTCGGACGCGCAACGGATACACGGAATTTTTTGACGAGAAGACAGGTACTTGGGTAGCCACCCATCGCCGAGTCGCCGAGAAAAATTTCGGGATATCCAACACCGAGGGTAAGCACATCCACCACCTCGACGAGGACAAGACTAATAATCGCCCGTCCAATCTCGTCGCGTTAACCCCCAAAATGCATGCCCGGGTTCACAACGAGCCACAAGCGTGCTTTCACTGTGGGCGAACCAGCCACTGGGTAGAAGATTGTCGCGCCACGACGGACTATCTGGGGCGTCCGATAAAACCGCGCTAGCCGAGCTGTCAGCTTGGCGTAAGTAGGTTCATTACCGTCGCTGGGTGCCAACGCCCACCGCGCGATGGTTTGTAGCCTTGCACGCTAAGCTCGCGGCCGATCAGCCGGAAGCTGTACCCAGCGTCCCGTAGGCCGCGTGCCACCTCAGCTGCGGTCTTATTTGCCTCGCTGGTCGGACGACGCAGCAGACTGCGGACCGTCGCCGCATGCCATGCGCTGGCGCGCTGCGGGACGTGCCGCTCGGTGGTCAGTCGCTCGGCGATCTGGCGTAGGCTGTACCCCTGCGCCGCCAGCTCGCGCGCCCGCGCCGCCGAAACTGCCGGGTCACAGATTCGCTCTACCTTCGGTCGATGCCATGGGATGTAGCAGCCTTCGCGTGCCAAGATGTTCGCAATGGCCCGAGCGTGCCAGATGCCGCCGCGTTGCGCCGCGATCTCTTCATTGTTCAACCGCTTGGCAATGCGATTGATGCTCAGCCCATCTTTGTATAGCGCAACGACTCGTGCAAGCACCTTCATATGCTCGGCGTCTTTCACTAGGATACGTCGCCCGTACGCGTCCACCTCATGCGAGTACCTATAACCATACGGCGGGCAGCCAAGTCGTACGCCCTGCGCTTTAAGATGTGTAATCGCTTCCTGGGTACGCTCGCGAATGATCTCGCGCTCAAACTGCGCATACGTCGCCAGGTTGAGCATCATCATGCGCCCCGCCGCCGTATGCGTATTCACCATGCCGCAGATCGAGAGCAGGTGATAACGCTCTGGTACAAAATACTTATCGACTAGCATGCAAAGGTCTTTGACCGAACGGGTCAACCGATCGAGCTTGGCCACGATGAGAGTGTCCGCTTTTCCGATCTCCAGCATGCGCAGCGCAGCTTGAAGTCCAGGGCGCTCGATCGTACCGCCCGAGATCCCTTCGTCGGCCTTGATATCCACGAGCCGGATATCGTGCAGCTTGCAGTACGCCCGCAACTTATCCCGCTGTACATCCAGACTCACCCCATCCTGCGCCTGCTCGTGTGTACTCACCCGAACATAACCGACAGCTAAACGTACTCCGTTCTCATGAGGTGTGCGTGTCTTCATGAGCCGCGTTGTAGTTGTTCCTTCCGTTCGCCAAGTTCAACTACAACGGCCGCGATCTGGCGACGGTCGCCAACCTGACCA
>CALFYE010000574.1 GCA_937952145.1 uncultured Myxococcales bacterium | reverse complement strand
GATCGTTTGGGATCGGCATATCACAGGCATCGCAGGGCAGCGCAGCCACTACAAGCAGCGTCTGCGTCGCTGACCTCGGATGACAGCGCGGCCATGCATATGCTGACGTCGCTGGTTCGACGCAGTGTCCTGCGGTTGCCGCTTTTACAGCGCCGCGTGGTGCAATTGACGTACACGGATGGAATGACCCTGACCGAGATCGCAGACGAACTGGGCGTACCCGTTGGCACCGTGAAGAGCCGTCTCCATCGTGGCCTGCTGCAACTGCGGGGCGAGCCCGAGGAGCGGATGAGATCGACTGGCCCCGCGAAGGGACGCTCGCTGCGTAGCGCTGGCTGAGCTCGATGATGTAACCACCGCCCTGCCGGCACTCACGACCGACGCGGCCTGTATGCAACTCACAGACGCACTCAATCGCTCGCTCGTAAGGCGACAAGGATCCAGCGTGTGACGCCTACCCTGCGACCAGCGGGCTCGGAGTCGGTACACGCCTCGGCTCTGCAAACGAGTGGAACCACTGGGCCCACTGTCCCGTATTATCGCCACGGTGAAGCGCGCCCCTATCTATTGCAGCGACCGGGCGTCGCTGCGTCGGCGCTGGCTGTCGCAGTGGCTGCTGGTTCTATTCATCGCAGCCGTGCATGGGGTTCCAGGGCTTCACCTCGTTTGGCACAAGAACAACCACGTTCACGACCTGGGCGGAATTCGTTGGCTAGCGGCTGCGCGCGAGGCACACCCGCACGTTCATCCGACCTCGCACCATGTCGAGCATGCAGCCGAGACCACGGCATCGACCGTGGCGCTGACGGCTTCGACACGGGTGCCGCGTGCCGAGTTCGTCGCGGGTCCTGCCTCTGTTGAGGGCCCGCCACACCTAGCGCTTGGACCTGCGCACGGTCAGCAGTCCCTGTTCGAGATGCGCGGGTTCGGCCGCTTGGCTGAACCGCTGCTGCGGCTGTCTTCTTCACGGCTCTGCCAATCGACCCCACCGCTTCCCTCCTTCCTTACCAAGCCTCGCGCTCGTGCTCCGCCTGCGGCGGTCTGACCCCCCTGGACCGTTCGCACACTTCAACATCAGGAGCACCGATCGATGCGCCAGCGTCCACATCTGCGCGCGCCTGCACGCGCGCTCGTTCTTTCTGTATTCGCAACCCTGCCAGCATGGGCCGACGAACCGCCCTCAGCAGCGCCCGCAGCCCCAGCCGCCACGGCCCCGAACACAGCCGCACCTCCTGCAAGCGCACCGCCGCCCAGCGCAACCTCGCCTGTGCCGGAGGCCACGCCAACGCGAGCACCCGTTGCGACGCCCGGGCTTCCTTCCACGCCAGTGGCTACAGAGGCTGCGCCCACTGCGTTGCCGACAACACCAGCACCGGCTGCACAGCCATCCGCGCCACCGCCATCGGATACACAACCCTCGCCCGTTCCTCCACAGCCGCCGCCCGAAGCATCGCGCGCTGTCTTCTCTACCACGGTCATCGCCGATCGACCGCAGAGCGCTGCGTCGGCTCAGACCGTGCGCGATCGCGATCTTCAGCTTCGCCCGATTCAGCGCGTCTCAGATCTGTTGCGCGTGGTGCCCGGACTCCTCACCGTCCAGCACGCCGGCGGCGGCAAAGCCAACCAGTATTTGATGCGCGGCTTCGATGCCGACCACGGGACCGATGTCGCCTTCACGCTCGATGGAGTCCCGATCAACATGGTCACGCACGGCCACGGCCAGGGCTTCTCGGACATGAACTTCATCATTCCCGAGCTGGTCGAGCGCATCGAGATCACCAAAGGCCCGTACTTCGCCGAGCAAGGCGACTTTGCCACGGCAGGCGCCGTCAATCTGGTGACGCGCAAGCAGTTCGCAAGCAACCAAGTCAGCTTCTCGGTCGACACGCTCGTCGGTCTGCGGCTCCTTGCGGTAGCCAGTCCGAAGCTCTCGATGTTCGACGGAAAACTGCACCCGCTGCTGGTCGCCGAAGTCTCGCGCACCCAGGGCCCGTTCCAGAATCCAGAGGACTACAACAAGTACAACGTATTTGGAAAGCTGACCTATGACCTGGGACCACAGACCACGCTCTCGCTGACTGCATCCAGCTACGGCGGTTCGTGGAACGCATCGGGTCAACTTCCCAGCCGCGCAGTCGAGTCGGGGCTGGTCGACTTCTTCGGCTCGCTCGATCCAAGCGAGGGCGGCGCATCCGCTCGCCACAACCTGTACCTGTCCTTTCAGCATCGAGACGGTGCGCGCGGCGAATTCACGGCGCTGGTATACGGGTCGATTTACTCGTTCAAGCTGTACTCGAACTTCACCTTTTTCTCCGCCGATCCAATCCGCGGCGATGAGATCGAACAAGGCGATGATCGACAGCTTGGCGGGATCAAGGCGCAGTACAGACGGCGCCTTGCTTGGCGCTGGCTAACTTTCGATACGACGGTGGGAGCCAACGTTCGCTATGACTCCATCCACAACACGCTGTACCACGCGCAGGCACGGCAGAGGCTGGACCCGATCGCCGACCATGACGTGCGCGAAACCAGCCTGGGCGTATTCCTGAAAGAAGAGATCGCCTTTTCGCGCTACGTGCGCCTGGTTGCGGGACTGCGCGCGGACCACTTCGTCTTTGACGTCACCGACCGACGCGAGACTCTGCCCACCGACCCCACGACGCCTGCCGATGGGGCGAACAAGACGTCGGGCATCCGCGGCGCGGGGTTGCTATCGCCAAAGGTGTCGCTGATCGTCTCGCCGCACCGCGCGGTCGATCTGTTCGCCAACTTTGGCTACGGTTTTCATTCCAACGATGCGCGCGGGGTTGTGCGAGGGATCGATCCCGTGACACCGTTGACGCCTGCACTGGGCTACGAGATCGGTGCGCGTACTCGACTGTTGGATCGGTTGGACTTGGCGTTTTCGCTGTGGGGTCTCGACCTGGACAGCGAATTGGTGTGGTCTGGCGATGCTGGCACCACAGAGGAAAGCGGGGCCACGCGCCGCCTGGGGTTGGAGTTCGAGTCGCGCGTGCGCATCCTCGATTGGCTGCACTTCGACTTCGACTTCACCGCCAACGATGCACGCTTTCGCGAAAACGCCGGCAATGGCAACGCCGTCGCGCTGGCCCCCCGCTTCACGCTGTCGAGCGGCCTGTCCGTGCGAACCCCGTTCGGCCTGCGTGGATCGCTGCGCTTCGTCGGCATCACGCCCCGACCCGCGACCGAAGATGAGTTCCTGACTGCAGAGGGCACCTATCTGCTGGATGCGTTCGTCGGTTACCGCTGGCGCTTCATCGAAGTCAGCGCCAGCGTCGAAAACATGATGAACCTGCGTTACAAACAGGCGCAGTTCGCCACCACTGCACGGCTGCAGAATGAAGCCCCGATCAACGCCCCGCCGCCCCCCAACGCCTGCCCCGCCCGCGCCCGCGCCCAGACGGGACCCGATGGAAACTTCATCGGCTGCGAAGACGTCGACTTCACCCCCGGCTACCCCATCAACGCCCGCTTCACCGTGTCGCTGTTTTTCTGAGCCGCCGCTCAGCGAAACGACAGGAAACGTATCCTCCCCAGTTCTGCGCCAGCCCGGCAGTGATCGACTCGACTGGGATGCAGCTAGGGATCGTCTCCGTCGCCGGTAACGCCGAACCTACTTCCGCGTGTGGGCTGAGTCAAGGTGAGCCGATCCGGGAATATTCTTGGAATGCACGCAGCGCAGCACACGAGTGTGGCTGCTAGAGGCGGTGTGGGAAGGACGTAGGATTGGCGATCAGCGAGGGGCGTTGGCTGTCCACCGCGAGCGATGCGAGCAGCCCGTCGCGCTGAGCAGCAGAGGGCTGTGGCCATGGCGCAGCGTTTCGTTCTGCGACCAGATCGCGTAGCTGGTCGAAACGCCGCCCGAGAAGCGCCCAAGCAGGCCGAGCGCGACGCCATACGGAATCACCGCTGCGACGCCGCGCTGCTCCGTTTTGGGCAGGACCATCAGGTGCGCGTAGGCATGCGCGGCGAAGTCGTCGATGTCCAGGCAGGGGACAAGGTTGCTGTCGCACAGCGGGCTAGAGCTTGGCAGCAGCGCCGGCTGCGGCATCCCGATCGGCTGTGCATCGGCGATGGGAGCGACCGAAAGCAGCAGCGACACCACCGCAGCACTCATCAGGGCCACGGCAGCGCGCACGCCGACTTACGGAGGGGTTGAGGACGAAGCGAGCATGTCGCTGGCTCCTCATATCACAGGGGTGCGACGGAGGATTTGCGCGGCATTCTCCTCCGGCACCGCACTGCGGATCGACCGAGCAGCCAGCGCCAGCACGCAGGCCGCAGCAAGCGCCAGCGCAGCAAGAACGGAGAAGAACGTCGCGTGCGACCACATCGCCCAATGCGCCGCGATCTCACCTGCTAGCCACTGACCTCCGGCGAGTGCCGCCATCCAGAGTCCCATCGCGGCGGCGGTCGCGGTCTTGGGGGCCAGCCGTGTCACAAGCGCCATGCTCAGCGGATAGACCAGAAGCTCGCCAAGTGTCAGAGCAACGAAGCAGGTCACCAGCCACCACGGGCTGACTAGCTCCTGTCCTCGACGCTGAAGGAGCGCTGCGCCGATCATGATCGTGTAGGCCACGACTCCGAACAGCAATCCCAGGCGAATGCGAGCAAGCAGCGAGGGCCGAAAGCCGCGCTGCGCCAGAGTGGACACTGTGCGGCTCAGCAGCGGCTGCATGCCGAGTACGAGCACCCCTGGCAACCCCAGCAGACTCGAAGGGGGAAACGAATACCCCAGCAGCGAGCGGCGTGTGCAGTCGCGAGCCCACAGAAGAAGCGACTGCCCGGTCTGTTCATACACAGCAGTGAACAGTAGGCCGGCGGCGAGGGTGCCCGCCATGGCAGCAACGGGCCACGATGATCGCAGCACTTGTTTGCCAACTGCCGCATCCTCCTCGCTGTGCTTCTGCACCGGCCCGATCAGCCAGCGATAAGTGACAAGCCCTGCGGTCAGTGCGAGCAACATCGAAACCCCTGCGACGGCAAAGGCCGCAGACCATCCCCAGGTCAGGTGCAGGAATCCTCCGGCCAGTGGCCCGCAGGCGGCGCCGATGTTGAACACGATATAGAAGATCGAAAACGCATCGTCGCGACGGCGATCTGTTGGTTCGTACAGCTTGCCGACTGCGGCGGTGATGCTCGGTTTGAACAGCGCATGTCCCAGAATTAGCAACGCGGCGGATGTGTACAGCAGGCTCGCCCGATCCAGCGACAGCACGCCATACCCCGCTGCCAGCAGGCCGGCACCGAGAAGGATGGCCCGAATCGTGCCCAGCCCTCGATCCGCGATGATGCCGCCCATCACCGACGACAGGTAGACCGCAGCATTGAACGCGCCCCCGATGCGTGTCGCCCTGCTTGATGCCATCCCAAGTCGTTCGTTCAGGTACAGCAGCAGCAGCGAGCCGAGTAGCGAACCGGCGAACCGTTCGCACAGTTCCACGGTGCACAGGGCATACAGACCGACGGGGTGACGCGCACCGAGCACTGAAGACATAGCCATCCCTCCATGCGTGAAGACGCACGGGCGAAGTCTTGGAATGTGCGCGCGCTCCCTCGGGCAGACAAAGCCCAAGGACATGCCTAGATGCCCGTAAGACAAGGTGGCATAGTGCCACCCACAACCTACAGCAATGCTGTGGTCGCCATGGCACTAAGTCAAGATAAAATCGTGAAATCACGAAATAATGAGCCGATCACAGCCAGGCAGTGCCGTGCTGCGCGGGGTCTGCTGGGGATCTCTCAGCGGGACTTGGCCGAGGCTGCGACGGTCAGCCTGAGCGCCATTCTTGATTTCGAGACGGGCACACGAAATCCGCGCCCGGCGACGTTGGCCGCCCTGCGCCGAGCCTTTGAGGACGCGGGCGTGCTGTTCATCCCGATCAACGGCGGTGGACAGGGCGTTCGACTTCGCGATCCAGATCACGACGCACGGTCCATGCAGGACAGCCCAGAAGAGAAACCGGCGGGCTGAACGAGAGGCGCACCATGACGTGCGAGGCGTTCTTGAAACTGCAAACGAGCCACACGATGGAGCCGTTCATCGACGCGCACCTGCCGCTCGTTCACCGCTGTGAGCATCTTCCAATCATCGAAAACCAATTGAACCTGTGCGGGCGACTGCTGCGCCGCAACGGAGTCGTCTGAGCCATGGACCAGGCATCGCACAACAAAATCGTCACCTTCATCTGGGGCATCGCCGACGACGTACTTCGCGACCTGTTCAAGCGAGGGAAGTACGCGGACGTCATTTTGCCGATGTGTGTTCTCCGTCGTATGGATGCGGTTCTGGAGCCGACGAAGAAGAAGGTGCTCGAAACCAAGGCCACGCTGGACGAGGCAGGCTTCACGGAACAGAAGGATGCCCTTGCAGCCGCAGCCGGCCAGGCTTTCTACAACACGTCGAAGTTCACGCTTCGGGATCTGACAGCACGCGGCAACCCGCAGCGGCTGAAGGCGGATTTTGAAGACTATCTCAACGGCTTCTCCGAGAACGTCCAAGACATCCTGGAGAACTTCAAGTTTCGAAATCACATCCCGTCCCTCTCTAAGGCGGATGCGCTCGCCAGTTTGATCCAGAAGTTCCTCGACCCAGACATCAACCTAAGCCCGCTGCCCGTCCACAACGGCGATGGATCGATCCGTCATCCCGCCATGGACAACCACTCCATGGGCACGGTGTTCGAGGAGCTGGTCCGCAAGTTCAACGAGGAGAACAACGAAGAGGCCGGCGAGCACTGGACGCCCCGCGACGCGGTGCGGCTAATGACCAACCTGATGTTTCGGCCCATCGCCGACAAGATCCGGTCCGGGTCGTACCTGCTTTACGACTGCGCGTGCGGCACGGGCGGCATGCTGACCGTGGCCGAAGAAACACTGCGGACGCTGGCGGCAGACCGTGACCAAGAAGTGATGACGTATCTGTATGGTCAGGAGTGCCAGCCCGAGACCTACGCCATCTGCAAGGCCGACATGCTGCTGAAGGGCGAAGGCGAAAACGCCGATCACATCGTCGGTGGGGCGGAATGGTCGACGCTGTCGAACGATGCCTTCCCCGCGCAAGAGTTCGACTTCATGCTCGCCAATCCGCCGTATGGCAAGAGCTGGAAGAAGGATCTGGAGGCGATGGGCGGCAAGGACGGCATGCGCGACCCGCGCTTTAAGGTCATGCTCGGCGACGAAGAGCTGTCCTTGGTGACGCGGTCCAGCGACGGCCAACTGCTGTTTCTTGCCAACATGGTCGCGAAGATGAACCACAAGTCGCCGCTGGGCAGCCGCATCGCGGAAGTCCACAACGGCTCATCGCTGTTCACCGGCGACGCCGGCCAGGGCGAAAGCAACATCCGTCGCTGGCTGTTCGAAAACGACTGGGTCGAAGCCATCGTCGCGCTGCCGCTGAACCTGTTTTACAACACCGGCATCGCCACCTATGTCTGGGTGCTCAGTAACCGCAAGGCGGCGCATCGCAAGGGCAAGGTCCAGCTCATCGACGCCAGCCAGTGGTATCGCCCGCTGCGCAAGAACCTGGGCAAGAAGAACTGCGAGCTGTCCGATGAAGACATCGCGCGCGTAATGGCCACCTACGACGCCTTTGCAGAGACGCCGCAGTCCAAGATCTTCGCCAACCAAGCCTTTGGCTATTGGAAGCTCACGGTCGAAAGGCCGCTGCGTCTGCACAGCCAGCTTTCGACGGAGGCCATCGACCGCCTGCGCTTTGCGTCCGGCGATGAAGAGATCCGCAGCGCCCTGCATGACGAGCTGGGCGATGCCCTGTTTGAAGACTTCGCGAGCGTGCGCGCCGACGTCGAGCGGCGACTGGCCGAGTGGGGAGGTGCCGACGGGGAAGACGAGTCGGAAGAGGACGAAGATGCTCCGAAAAAGGGGCTGCCGGAAAAGAAGAAGAAGAAGCTCCTGGATGCCAAGACGTGGGAGCGCGATGGTCGCCTGGCGCGCACCGCGACCGAGCTGCGTCGCTTGTTGGGCGATGGAGTTTTTGAAGACCACAACGAGTTCCGCCGTCGCGTCGACGAAGGCTGCACGGAACTTGGCGTTCGTCTGGGCACAGCGGATCTGAAAGTACTGCTGCGCGCCGTAAGCTGGCGCGCCGAGACCGCACCACCGGTCATCGCCAAGACGCACAAGCCCGGCAAGGTGTCGCCCGATCCGCTGCGTGGCCTGTACGAAGCAACGGTCGATGGCAAGCGCTGCATCGTCGAGTACGAACCCGACACCGACCTACGCGACACCGAACAAGTCCCGCTGCTGGAAGAAGGCGGCATCGAAGCCTTCCTGAAGCGCGAGGTGCTGCCCTACACGCCCGACGCCTGGTACGACGCCGAAAAGACGCAGATTGGCTACGAGGTCAGCTTCACCCGCTACTTCTACAAGCCCCAACCCCTGCGCACGCTCGACGAGATCGCCGCGGACATCCTGGCCACCGAGCGCGAAGCGGAAGGACTCCTGGATGGTCTGCTGAAGCGAGGTGCGGCATGACGATCGCTGAGCTGAAACCGTATCCCGACCAGCGCAAGAGCACGATGCCATGGTTGCCAGCGCTGCCCGCCCACTGGTCAATCCGACGGGCAAAGACCCTGTTTCGAGAAATCGATCGCCGCACGTCAGACGGTCGCCAGCCGTTGCTATCACTGCGGATGCATGCAGGGCTGGTCGATCATCACGCAAGCGGCGGAAAGATCATCCCTCCCAGCGCCCTTGTTGGCTACAAGCGGGTACTGCCCGGCGAATTGGTGATGAATCGCATGCGCGCGGCGATCGGACTATTTGCTGGTGCAACCACAGAAGGCCTGGTCAGCCCAGACTACGCTGTGTTTCAAGTCGAACCGACTGTTAGCTTGCCGTATGCTGTTCACTTGTTTCGTACGCCGATTATGGGCTCGGTGTTCCGTATGGAATCGCGAGGGCTGGGAACAGGTGAATCGGGTTTCCTTCGCCTTTATTCAGACCGATTCGGCATGCTGCCGATACCTCTGCCGCCACCCAGCGAACAAGCCGCAATCGTCCGCTTCCTCGACCACGCCAACCGTCGCATCGATCGCTTCATTCGGGCGAAGAAGAAGCTGATCGCGCTGCTGAACGAGCAGAAGCAGGCCATCATTCACCGCGCCGTCACGCGCGGCCTCGACCCGAATGTGCCGATGAAAGATTCGGGGGTGCCCTGGCTGGGGGAGGTGCCGGCGCATTGGGATGTGCTCCAGCTGGGCAGACTCTGTACTGCCCGTTGCGATGGCCCCTTCGGGTCTGGGCTTAAGTCTGTGCATTACACAGATTCAGGCGTCCGTGTTGTCCGTTTGCAAAATATTGGTTCAAATGAATTTCGCAATAAAGTATCTGCATATATATCATCGCATCACTATTCGACATTGGGAGATCACAGTGTTGTCGCTGGCGATTTGCTTGTCGCGGGCCTTGGCGACGAAAAAGTACCTGCCGGGCGTGCATGCGTTGCGCCCGACAATTTGGGTCCTGCAATGGTAAAAGCCGATTGTTTTCGTTTTCGCCCAAAGCATCAGAAAAATCTGGCTGAGTATCTTGCTGTCCACCTTTCGGCTACCGCACCTGCCGCGACAGCATGCCTTTCAAGTGGCGCAACAAGATTACGGATCAATCTCGCAGCTACTGCCAGCCGGGCAGTGAGCGTCCCACCTCAAAATGAGATCTTTGGCATATTAACATATATTGGCAATGCCACGTCGCCAATTCGGCGATTCATAGACGAAAATCAAAAAGAAATAGAGTTAATACGAGAATACCGAACTCGCCTCATCGCCGATGTTGTAACCGGGCAGCTTGATGTGAGGGAGGCGGTGAAGGGGCTTCCTGTCGAGGATGTGGATGGTGGGGAGCCTGTAGACGCCGGGGATGAGATCGACGAGGCTGAGATCGACGACAGCGAGCAAGACGAGGCCGCATGACGACGGACACGTCCGAAAAAGGGCTCGAATCCATCATCGTTCGCGCGATGACCGGGCGTGTGGGTTTGGTCTCGCCGCCCTATGTCGCAAGTGAGGCGTCGACACCCGTTTCGGGGGGAACCGGCTGGATGCTGGGTGACCCGAAGCACTACGATCGCGGGGCCTGCGTCGATCTGGTTCAGCTTCGCGGCTTCCTGTTGGCCACGCAGCCCAAGTTGGTCGAGGCGTTCGCGCTGAATGCGGATGGGCCGGTTCGTCGCCAGTTCCTGGCGCGGCTGGAAAAGGAAGTCGCCAAGCGCGGCGTGATCGACGTGCTGCGCAAGGGCATCGAGCACGGGCCGCACCACGTCGAGCTGTTCTATGGCACGCCATCACCCGGCAATGCGACGGCCACGGAGCTGTACGCCTGCAATCGATTCAGCGTAACTCGGCAGCTTGCGTACAGCCGCGATGAGACGCGGCGCGCGCTGGACCTGGGCCTGTTCATCAACGGTCTGCCGGTTGCGACGTTTGAGCTAAAGAACAGCCTGACCAAGCAGACGGTCGAAGACGCCGTCGAGCAGTACCGCCGCGACCGCGACCCGCGCGAGCCTCTGTTCGCCTTCGGTCGCTGTGTCGTCCACTTCGCCGTCGATGACAGCGAGGTCCGCTTCTGCACCGAGCTGAAGGGCAAGGCGTCGTGGTTTCTGCCCTTTAACAAAGGTTTCAACGACGGCGCGGGCAACCCGCCGAACCCCCACGGCCTGAAGACGGCCTATCTGTGGCAGGAAGTCCTGACCCCAAAGGGCCTTACCGACATCCTGGAAAACTACGCGCAGATCGTCGAAGAGACGGATCGCCGCACCGGCAAGAAGAAGCGCAAGCAGATCTTCCCGCGCTATCACCAGCTGGACGTCGTGCGCCGCGTGCTGGCCGATGTGCGGCAGGCCGGCGTGGGCAAGCGCTACTTGGTGCAGCACTCTGCGGGCAGCGGCAAGTCGAACTCCATCGCCTGGCTGGCGCATCAGCTAATCGCCGTCACGCGCGATGACAAGGCGCTGTTCGACTCGATCATCGTCGTGACCGACCGCCGAATCCTGGACGAGCAGATTCAGGAGAACATCAAGCACTTCGCCCAGGTCGGCGCGGTCATCGGCGCGGTGACGGGCTCGGGCACTTCCAAAACGCAGCAGCTATCGAAGTTTTTGGAGTCGGGGAAGAAGATCATCATCAGCACGGTTCAGACGTTTCCGTACCTGCTGAAAGAGATCGGCGATACGCATCGCGGGCGACGATTTGCCATCCTGATCGACGAAGCGCACTCCAGCCAGGGCGGCAAGACCGCATCGGCAATGAGCGAGGCGCTGGCCGATGCCAGTGACGATCCGGAAGACGTCGTAAACGACGAGCTTGAGCGCCGCATGAACGCGCGAAAGATGCTGACGAATGCCAGCTACTTTGCGTTTACTGCGACGCCGAAGAACAAGACGCTGGAGATCTTTGGCACGCCTCAGCCGCCCGATGCGGATGGCAAGGTGCAGCATCGCCCCTTCCACCCCTACACGATGAAGCAGGCCATACAGGAAGGCTTCATCCTGGATGTGCTCAAGAGCTACACGCCGGTCAGCAGCTACTACCGGCTGGTCAAGACCATCGAGGGCGACCCTGAATACGACGTCAAGCGGGCGCGCAAAAAGCTACACCGCTATGTCGAAGGGCACGACACCGCGATCCGCCTGAAGGCGGAGATCATGGTCGACCACTTCCACGAGCAGGTCATGGCGCTGGGCAAGATCAAAGGCCAAGCGCGAGCCATGGTTGTCACGGGTGGAATCGCGCGCGCCGTGCAGTACTTCCATGCGTTCCATGCCTACCTGGCAGAACGCAAGAGCCCCTATCGCGCCATCGTCGCGTTTTCCGGCGAGCATGACTTCGGCGAAGGCAAGGTCACAGAGTCATCGCTGAATGGCTTCCCATCCAGCGAGATCGCCGACCGCATCCAAGAAGACCCGTATCGCTTTCTGATCTGCGCCGACAAATTCCAGACCGGCTACGACGAACCGCTGCTGCACACGATGTACGTCGACAAGGGGCTGTCGGGAATCAAAGCAGTGCAGACCTTGTCGCGCTTGAATCGCGCGCACCCCGACAAACACGATGTCTTCGTCCTCGACTTTCAGAACGACGCCGAAGGCATCACCAATGCATTTTCGGACTACTACCGCACGACGGTACTCAGCGAGGAAACCGACCCCAACAAGCTGCACGACCTAAAGTCCGCTCTCGACGGTTGGCAGGTCTACTCACCGGAACAGGTCGAGCAGATCGCGACGCTGTTCCTCGGCGGCGCGCAGCGGGACAAGCTCGATCCAATCCTCGATGTCTGCGTCGCTGTATACCTGGAGCGGCTGGACGAAGACGGACAGGTCGACTTCAAGGGCAAGGCCAAGGCGTTCACCCGCACCTATGACTTCCTGGCCTCCATCCTTCCCTACTCGAATCCGGGCTGGGAAAGGCTGTCGATCCTTCTGAACTTCCTGATTCCGAAACTCCCCGCCCCGAGGGAAGAGGATCTGTCAAAGGGGATTCTGGAATCGATCGACATGGACAGCTACCGCGTCGAAAAGAAAGCCGTCCAAAAACTTTCGCTGCCCGACGAAGAAGCTCTGGTGGGGCCGGTCCCGGTCGCAGGGGAAGGGCGAAAAACCGAGCCGGAACTCGACCGTCTATCGAACATCCTCAAGAGCTTCAACGAGCAGTACGGCACGCTGTTCAAAGACATCGACCGCATCACGCGGCGCATCACCGACGAAGTTGCGCCCAAGGTGGCCGCAGACCGCGCATTCGAAAACGCGCGCCGGAATACACCGCAGACAGCGCGCCTTGAGCACGACAAGGCACTGGCGCGCGTGATGCGGGACTTCCTGCAGGACGACACCGAGGTCTACAAGCAGTTTCTGCAGAATCCATCCTTCAAGCGCTCGGTCGCCGACATCGTGTTCGGCTGGATTGCCGGCGAACGGGACCGCCAGCCTTCGCGGCCGCCCGCAACTCCGTCGCGGGCCCGATAGAGCGGGAAGAGTTCGGACTGCGATACGAAGCTCGGATAAGCACCGAGCATGGGGCATGAATTACTCTCCGACAATCTTGCGGCTTGCCCCGGCTAGCAATGCTCAGCGAATCGCCCAGTCTTGGAGACTGTCTCGATGATCGTCACACACGGTTCTGTTCAGCAAGACATCCTCAATCTTATCAATGGTGCGCAGCAGGCACTCGTTCTCGCCTGTCCATACCTCGACCCATGGCGGGGTCTGACCGCGGCGATTGAACGTGCTCACGCACGCGGTGTCGCGATCCATCTGATTCTGCGAGGTGCCGAGGAGCGCGAAAAGCACGCTGCGGCCGCGAGTGCGCTGCGACCCTTTCTAAGTTCACTGCGCTTCATAGAGCGCCTGCATGCCAAGGTCTACCTGAGTGAACAAGCGGCCGTGCTCTCCTCGATGAACCTTCTTGCAAGCTCGGCACTAGATTCCGTCGAGTTTGCTGTCACAGTGCTGAAACAGCTACACCCCGATGGCTATCAACAGGCTCTGAAAGTCTGCGAAGCCCTCATCGCGATGGCCGAACAGGATCGGCTGCGGCATTCGACGGGGAGCGGCGCGGGAAGCGGTCTCCGGGCGGCACCCTCCTTTGCGCAGCCACAGAGAAGTACATCCCGGCAACGCAGCGCTGGACACTGCATCCGTTGCGGCGACGAAATTCCACTCAACCCCGACAAGCCGCTTTGTCCCGACTGCTATAAGACTTGGTCGAAGTATTCCGACGAAGACTATGTGGAGGAGCGCTGTCACCACTGCGCTCGCAAAGCCGCGACCTCCATGCGCAAGCCACTCTGCCGAAGCTGCTATGAAGCGGCTGCATAAGACCGTCGCATGCGATAGGCAGCACTCGGGCAAGGACGCGCCCCGATCCAGCGCCGCACCAAGACGACGCTGCACCTGCCGCGCGATTGGCGGTTTCAATCGGAGCGTCCGCCAACCGTTCCTGAGCGCAGGAGCTAACCCCCAGCGGTAATGTCCGCCGCACCGAGCCTGCGACGTTGCACCAGAACAACGCATGCTACCCTACGATTTCCCGCCGCACATTGAGCCGCCCCGCCGCCAGTGAATTAACCCTCTCCCGTCTGAACGAAAAAAGTTCTGGACACGGACGCCTGACCCAATTAAGCCTCTCCGTGAAGCACCCACATTCACACACGGAGGGAAGTCATGAACACGGGGACAAAGCGTTCCGCGCGGCCGATCGGTGCCACTTACGAAGGTAATGTCTCGGTTAG
>CALFYE010000573.1 GCA_937952145.1 uncultured Myxococcales bacterium | reverse complement strand
GTCAAATCCTCATCGAAGATTTGCTCCGAGATGAAAGGATCCGCGCCCAAGGGTTGCGCCGCTTCGCTGCCGACCTCCGTGAGATTGACACTTCCCCCTTGGTCATCTTTATCGATCAATTCGAGGAAGTTTACACGCTCTGCAAGGATGCCACTGAGCGAGATCTTCTAATCGAGAGCCTCTTCTGCGCAGCCAGTGACTCGCGTCGTCACGTTTCGGTCGTGCTGACCCTGCGCAGCGATTTTCTCGGCGAAGTCCAGCGGCAGCACGCAGACCTGAGCCGCATCATCGCAGCCCAACACGAATTGGTTCCCGCGATGAGCCCGGATGAGCTCCGCGACGCGATCGCCAAGCCCGCCGAGCAAGCGGGTCGCCCAATAGATAATGCGACCGTAGAGCTCTTGCTGTCCGAGGCGCGCGGCAGTCAGGGCGCGCTGCCATTGCTCGAGTTCACACTGACCCGCATCTGGGAAGGGATGGAGCGCGGCGAAGACCCCAGCGCGACGCTGCGCAAGCTAGGTGGGGTGGGCGGGGCGCTGGCCGGCGAAGCGCAGCATATATACAGATCACTTAGCAAGCCGGAGCAAGCTACAGCGCAGCGTTCTTTTGTACGCCTGGTGCGGCTCGGCGAAGGCACCCGTGATACCCGACGCCGTGCTCCCCTCTCGGAACTATGTGGACGAGGAGAGACGGAAGCTAGCGTGCTCGCCGTTTTACGCAAGTTCGCCACCGATGATACTCGACTGATTACTCTCGGAGGAGAGGGGGTTGATGAGCTAGCCGAGGTCACACACGAAGCCTTATTTGACCACTGGGCCGAACTGAGCAGCTGGATCGACGAGAGCCGAAAGGACCGCCGCCTGCATGATCGCGCGACTGAGGCTGCGAAGCTGTGGGATAGAGATCAGCGACCAGCTGGGCGGCTGTGGCGAGGACCCGATCTCGACCTTCTCCAAGATTTTCAGAAGCGCAAGCCCGACGAGCTGAGTCAGCTGCAGGACGCGTTTTTGCGCGGCTCTGTGCAACAGCAGCAGCAAGAGAAAGTGCTTTGGTGGGGCTCGGTGGTCGCCGTCTTCGTCGCGCTAGTCGTGGCGGCTGCCATTTACATTATCAAGGAACGGCAACGCGCGAATGAAGAGCGCCAAAAAACACAAGCTGTTGCCGAAGCTGGCGAGCGAATCAGGCAGCAACTGTTAGATACATACGTTGAGCAAGGCCGGCAGCTCCTCTTGGAAAAGGGCAATCTGAGCGAGGCGGTCTTATGGCTACGTCGTGCGAAGACCAAAGGGGCGACCAGTCCGGTGTTGCCAGATCTGATGAGAGGCGCACTTCTCGAACTGAAAGCCACGCAAGCGGTGCTGGTTGGTCACCAAGCAGAGGTCAGGACCGCGGCGTATAGTCCCGACGGCAAGCGCATCGTCGCCGCAAGCAATGACAACACCGCCCGTGTCTGGGACGCGGAGACCGGGCGCCAGCTCGCGGCCCTCAAGGGCCACGAGTCCAGCGTCTTGACCGCGATGTACAGTCCCGATGGCAAGCGCATCGTCACTGCGAGCTCAGACAACACCGCCCGTGTCTGGGACGCGGAGACCGGACGCCAGCTCGCAGCGCTCAAGGGCCATGAGTCCATCGTCTGGACCGCGACGTATAGTCCCGACGGCAGATGTGTCGTCACGAGCGCAGACAAGACGGCTCGTGTCTGGGATGCGGAGACCGGACGCCAGCTTGCGGCGCTCAAGGGCCACGAGTCTCTCGTCTGGACCGCGACGTATAGCCCCGACGGCAAGCGCATCGTCACCGCGAGCTCAGACAAGACGGCCCGGGTGTGGGACGCGGAGACTGGGCGCCAGCTCGCGGCCCTCAAAGGCCATGAGTCCAGCGTCTGGACCGCGTCGTATAGCCCTGACGGCAAGCGCATCGTTACTGCAAGCGATGACCACATGGCTCGCATTTGGGATGTTGCCCCCGAATCTCGAACTGCAGATGAGATCGAAAAAATGTCCCGCTGCAAGTTAGCCGTTCGTTTTGCAAGCGACGATAGCAACGTCATTATGCCCACCCTGCCCAACCCTGACGAATGCCTGTCCCCCTCGCCGCTCCGCCCCAAGTAGCTGAGATATGGGCGTCGCCTTCGGGATGTACACAAGCCTACCGTTGCTGAACCGGGCCAGGAAAGTGGTGGTCCAGGCGGTCGGGCTTCAGGCAGTGTAGTACACGGGAGATTCTGCGCCGGCTGGACCATGCTCCGCGGCACATTCAACGCGAACTTTACACGCCGGCGGAGATGGGGGGATACGTTAGCGGGAACATCAGTTTCCTCAGTTCGGAACTGGTATGACCACATGACCCGACAGTCACCACTACCGCACTAGCCTATACGCCTCGGTAGACCGCCGAGCGATCAACATTACGAAGAGTTACACAGCGCGCGCTCAGAGCGTGCAAACGCCTATCAGTTAGGTAGTACAATGCCCCCCCGATGGCTGGACGAGCATATCTCCTTTACCTACACGCGCAAGAGGATCAGGCGTGTTGCCAGGATCTGGAGAAGCACCTCAGCTCGCTGCGGCAAGAGGGCTTGCTACGGGACTGGGGGGAGCGTTCGCTGCTTGCTGGGGATGAAGTACAGACGAAGCTGCAGGCGGAGATCGCTCGCGCGGACATCGTAGTGCTCCTCGTGAGCGCCGACTTTCTCGCCGCCGAGCGTAGCCAGGCGCAGATCGATCTCGTGCTGGCGGAACACGACAAGCGGACCGTGCTCATCGTCCCGGTCCTGGTACGGGCCGTGGACTGGCGGCGATGTCGCCTCGGGCGCTTCTATGCTCTGCCCCGCAACGGCAGGCCGGTGTCCACCTGGGAGCGCGCCGACGACGCCTGGTTCGATGTGGCTGAGGGGCTCCGTCGGTTGATCCAGAAGGATGCGGCGGCCTCGGGCTGTCCATTCCCCGGCCTGGAGTTCTTCGATGAAGTACAGGCTCCCCTTTTTGTGGGCCGGGAGGCAGAAATCCGAGAGGCCCTCTCTGAACTCGGGCAAACCGCCGAGGGCTACCGCCGCTGGTTACAGATCGAAGGGGCCAGCGGTGCCGGCAAGTCCTCCTTCGCCCGCGCCGGGCTCCTGCCGGCCGTCCGCCGCGGCGAACTCAAAGGTTCGCCGCCGGGCTGGCTGATCGGTGTCTTGCGCCCTGGCCGCGAGCCGTTGTCGAACCTGGCGCGAGCTCTCGTCGATGCTCTAGCCCCAGTGAAGGCCCTTGAGGTGGCCGCGATCGCGGCGCAGCTGCCCACGGCGGACCCGTCGGACGCGCGCGAGGTGGTGATGGCCTTCTACAG
>CALFYE010000572.1 GCA_937952145.1 uncultured Myxococcales bacterium | reverse complement strand
CATCCTCGGCCATCGACGGCAGGATCTTCTTGATGGCGATGATCTTCTCAAAGCCCTCGACGCCGAAGGCCTTGGCCTTGAAGACCTCGGCCATACCACCGACGGAGATCCGTTCGAGGAGCAGGTACTTACCGAATGGCTGCGGAAGTCGCACGCACGCTCCTCAGGAGTTCTGGCTTGGAACCAGGTACAAGCCCACGAAAAGAAAGGCACCCAAATTTACACCTATGTGCGTGTGCCATCGTATGACAACTCTCGTCCCTGAGTCAATCGCCGGATCGGCGCGGCTTCAGACGGAGAGGAGCGGTCTGCGGGGGAAGGTAGCCTCCCGCAAAACCTGGGGGCGTTAGACAACTTAGGCTAGCTCGGCCGTCGAGGGTGCGGTGGAGGCCGCAGCCTACTTGTCGAGATCAGAAGCCAGCTCGGGTCGATGGTTCGAGGCCACGCCCCAGCGCGACTTCTTCCACTGGCCTTGGTAGGCCAGCCACAGCGACATGGCGTCGCTGATGAAGCGCAGGGCAATGGGCTCGCTGGCATTGAGCTCGCGGGTCTCGCCCAGGTCGTCTGCGCCATCGAACAGCTTGACCTGACCGCCGCCACTCACCAGCAGCTTGTAGCGCCCAAGTCGCATGGTGTGCGAGAGCTCATACTGACTGGCCACCGCGGGCCGGGGGTAGCCAGCACCCACACCTTGCGCCACCGGGATCAGCGACTCGCCCTGTACGTCCTTGGGGGTCGGGACGCCCAGCGCATCGGTCAGGGTCGGCAGGATATCAACGAGCTCTGCGCCCTCTTCCACCACGCGCCCTCCGGGGAACATCGGCGGGTAGTAAATCCACAGCGGCACATGCACCAGCTCCTGCCGCAGCGACTGGCCATGCCCGATGCGGCCGTGATCCCAGAACTCTTCCCCGTGGTCGCTGGTGAAGACAATCATCGTGTCGTTTTCGTGACCGTTCTTCTTCAGCAGATCGAGCAGCGCGCCAAACTGCTGGTCGTTGTACGAGATGTCGCTGTCATAGAGCGCCACCACCCGCTGCCGATCACGCGGCGTGATCTGCAGCTGACCGGCCACGATGCGATCGAGCTGCGGATCCATGCAGCCCTTCACGAATGGGCCGCTGTAGCTCTCGGGGTCGTACTTGGAAATCCAGGGCTCGTGCGCGCGCCACGAGACGTGCGCATCGATGGTTCCGAGGTACAGGAAGAAGGGCTTCTTACTCGCCGGGTTCTTGGTCAGAAAGGTCTTCGCCGCTGCAACCAGATCCTCGCCCTTGAGCCCCCCACCTTCGTGGATGTGGTTCTTCAAGAAGTCCCAGCCATCGCCGAAGCCCCAGCGCTTGGTGATGTAACCGTTGGCGATGTGGGCGATGTTAAACAGCCCGGCTGGCTTGATGGCCTCGGGCAGGATGACGAGCTGCGGCGGGAGCACGGCCTTGTCGCTGATGAAGCGATGCTGCGCCGGATACAAGCCGGTAAACAGCGAGGCATGGCTGACGCGAGACTCGTTGCCTTGCGCGTAGGCGATGGCGAAGCGGGTCGCGCGCTCGCTGAAGGCATCGAGTACGGGAGTCTCGACGCGCGAGCCCTTGTTCCACAGCCGATACTTGTCGGCCCGCGTGTCATCGGAGAGCCAGATGATGACGTTGCGCGGCTTCTCGGCCTTGCGCAGCGTGGGTGTCGGCCCGATCGCCAGAAGCTCGGCCGCGTTCAGCGCAAGCTGAGCACAGCCCTGCGCCGCCAACGTCAGCCGCCGCACTTCATTGGCATGAGCGGCCAAGGACTGGGCGCTGCCATCGAGCGGCACGTCGCGTGGACCGCGGTCCGCGCCCGCCTTGCCGCCTTCCAGCTGCAGCTTCAGCGAACAGCCCCCCTGGCCTTGCACGCGCAAGGCGCCGCCGCGCGGGATGTAGACGTAGTAGTGCAGCGCCGAGTCGCCAGGGATGAACAGCTTGTTCCCATCGGCCAAGCGCGGCGGCACGTAGTCCGCGGGCGGCTCTTTCCCACCAACCTGTAGCCAGTGCACTGCCGCGGCGGCCCGCACCGGGCCCGGGTTGCCGGGCACCGGCCAGCTTCCGACATGGGCAAAGGTCAGCGCGAGCGCGTTTTCACCGGCATGCAGCGAGGCAACGGGCAGCTTGATCTCGACCGTCTGCCAGCCCGGTTTGAGCGGCAGCGCCGCGCTGGCTTTGCCTCCCGCTGCGATCTTCAGCGAAGACGGAGCCTGCACCTTGACGCGCAACCAGATGCTCTGCCCAGCGGCCTGAGCCGACGTCAGCGGCACCTGCAGCCGAGCACTCGCCTGCGCGAGGGCAGTTTGGACACCATCGACGGCGACGCGGGCTCGCCAGGTTGGAGTCGGGCGACCAAAGTGGGCGTAGCGCACAAAGCCAGGCGATCCGCCGGCCAGCACCAAGCCCCCTCGCTGTTCCAAGTGGGCCAGCGTGCGGTTGGCGATTAGGTCGAAGACCGCGTGACGATCCGCACCATCGGCCTCATCGGACTTGGCCGGACTGGCAGCGGGAGTTTTGGTCGGAGGGGCAGCCGGGGCGAGCGCGACCAGCGACGTGGTCAGCGCGAAGGCGGTGCAAAGTTTTTTCATGACACCGATTGCAGGATGTCCAGCATGTCGCGCGTAGCCCGATCAAGACCCACGAGGACTGCGCGCGCGATGAGGGCGTGGCCGATGTTGAGCTCCTCGATGCCGGGGATGGCAGCGACGGGGCGAACATTGTTGTAGTCGAGTCCATGTCCAGCCGCGACGTGCAAGCCGTGGCTGACCGCTTCTTCTGCCGCCGCCGCTAAGTGCTCAAGCTCAGCTTCGGCGCGTTCGTGCTGGACAGTGCTATGCAGGCTGATGGCCCGCGAGCCGGGGGCCCGCACGGCAGCTCCCGCCGCGGGTGCCGACTTATGCGGGCTGAGCGTGGCCTCGCAGTAGTGTCCAGTGTGTAGCTCGATGCGCGGCACGCCTAAGGCCAGCGCTGCCCGCACCTGCGACGTGTCGGGGGCAATGAACAGCGACACGGCGATACCCGCTGCCGTCAGAGCCTGCACCGCACTCGCCACCTGCTCGCGATGACTGCCGGTGACATCGAGACCGCCTTCGGTCGTGCGCTCCTCGCGTCGTTCGGGGACCAGCGTGACGACATCAGGCCGGATGGCCAGCGCCCGCTCGACCATCGCCGTCGTCGCCGCCATCTCTAGGTTCAGCACGCCGCGCACCGTCTGCCGCAGCAGCTCGACATCGCGATCTTGGATGTGCCGACGATCTTCGCGCAGGTGCACCGTGATGCCATGCGCACCTGCGAGCTCGCAAAGCGAGGCGGCCCAGACCGGATCTGGATAGGGCGTGCCGCGCGCCTGACGCAGTGTCGCGACGTGATCGATGTTGACGTGCAGCGTGATCATAACGACCTAGTCGAGCGTGCTCATGTCGACCGGCGGCACGGACATATCCATCACCGGCGGCATGCCACCGTCCATGCGAATGTCCCAGCACTTGCCTAGCGTGCAAGCCGGGACGGGGAACGGCGAGATCTTGGCGCAGTCGCGACCGCAGCCACCGCAGTGCTTGGGGTTATTGAGGATGTTGACGCAGCCGCCATCGCAGCAGGCCTCGCCCACGCCGCAAGGCGCAGCGCATTCACCCTCGCACTGGCCGCCCTTGCAGGCCTTGCCCGCCGCGCACTCTTTGCCGCACTTGCCGCAGTTCTTCGGATCGTCGTTGAGGCTGCTGCAGCCGCTGCCGCAGCACACCTGACCCGAGCGGCACGACAGCCCGGCCGGCCCACACTTGCAGGTCCCGCCTTCGCACAGCTCACCCGATACGCAAGCCCGGTTGCAGCCACCGCAGTTCGCGGTGTCCTTCATCACGTCGCGACAGCCGTCAAAGCAGCAGAGCGAACCCGCCCCGCACATTGCATCGCGCCCACCACCCCGACAGACGCACTGGCCGGTAGCACAGACCTCGCGATTGCCGCAGACCTTGCCGCAGCCGCCGCAGTGGAACGGGTTGCTGTTGACGTCGATGCAAGCCTCGCCGTTGCAGCACACGCTATCGGGATTTTCACAGCGCGAGGTATCGCAGTCGGCGCCCGCATCCTCGCTGGCCATGGCCATGTCTTTCGGCCGCTTGTCGACCATGCCCGAGTCAGCCTTGCAGCCGAGCTGAGCCCCGACCGCGATGAGGAACGCAGCGACGACCAACAGCACGCGGCGGAGCGGTCCACGGCCCAACGCGGAAACCGTCGAATGGAGAACTTGAGTACGCATGGCGGCAGTCATATGCAGGGGCCGACGGACGTGTCAACGGCTTTTCACGAACATTGCGCCCAGGCCGCCCGCCGAATCCCCCGCGACCCGGCTGACGGAACGCTGGCCCGTCCATCTCACCTGACAGATCGGAAGAGC
>CALFYE010000571.1 GCA_937952145.1 uncultured Myxococcales bacterium | reverse complement strand
GACGACTGACGCAGCGGCCGGGGTCCGCAGTAGGTTTTGATAGGCGCTCTTAGCCCGCATCGCCGGCATGGCAGAGGGAGCGATAGCCACAGCCCAGTTCGTCGCAGCTACGCACCGGCAAGCGCGGCAGGCTGATCGCTTCGGCCTGACTGAGCAGCGCGGCCTCGGCGTTGGGAAGCGTTGGGCGGCCGCCCTCGTCCAGGAGCGCATCGAGGGGGCGAAAGCGCGGTCGCGGCACGGCCTCGCGCAGGTCGCAGAAGGCAAGCTGCAGCCGTCGCCCGCCGGGCTGCCAGCCGAAGTGAGCGGCCGCGGCCTGCGCCAGAATCTGAAGCTGCGCCTGGGCCAGTGGCGAGCCGGGGTCGGGGCTGTAGCCATAGCGAAGCTGCAGCACGTGCAGATCGCCCTCGCCGGGAACTGCCGGATCGCCGATGACCCAGTCGAAGCGATCGCGCACCCGCAGCGCCCCCAGCGGGACATCGAAAGGCTGCGCGGTATGTAGCGGCGGTGCCCCCGGCTGCAGCAGGCGACGCACGACTTCACCATCGAGAAAACGCAGGATCCGGGTCTGTAGCTCAGCGATCGCGGGATCGCGCAGGCTGTGGCCGGAAAGGCCTATCCAGTCCGCCATCGCGGCGGGTCCGGCGCGCAGATCCAGCCTTGATAGCAGCTCGATAGCCAGCGTCGACAGCGGGGGCTCGCCAGGCGGCTCGTCGCCGGGGCGGGCAGGCAGCGCGGGCTCGGTCTCATGTAGCTGGAAGCGGTGCCGCAGGTGGTAGCGGCGGGGGCACACCCGCAGATCGGCAGCGGCGGACAGCGAGAGAGCAAGCCCACCTTCGGGCGCCGCGATGCGGGGCGGCGAGTACGCGCGGCTGGCCAGGGCCTCGGCCTGGCGGGTAAGGACCGGCGAGTCTCCGTCAAAGTCGAAGCGGGCCGGGGTCGCCGGCGGCGGTGGGGACGGCGATACGACGCGCTGTTCGATAAGCGGCGGCCGATCCGGCTGCGCCGACTGCGCCACCCGCAGCGCCTCGATCTGCGCCTTCCAGGTTCCACTTGGGGCCGGACCACGGGCGCTCTCGCCGACGATGATCAGGCGCTCGCTGGCCCGCGTGGCGGCGACGTAGAACAGGCGGGCAGACTCGGCCAGACTGCGGGCCCGCGCCACGCTGTGAACCCGTCGAGCGGGCAGCGTGGGCACCCGTCGGACTTCGGGCGGGCCGCCGCTGCTACTGACCTTGGCCTGCCATAGGCGCAGCCCCAGACCGACGGCGCGATCGTAGGCAATGGCCGGGCTCTCGACGCGCTCGGGGCTGGAGCAGCCCGCGACGAAGACCACGGGAAACTCCAGACCCTTGCTCTGATGGATAGTCATTATACGTACAACGTCGTCGGCTTCACCGGCAGTGGCGGCCAGTGGGTCATCGCCATCGCCATAGCCAGCGCTGACCCGTGGGTCGGCGTCCCGTCGCAGAGCGCGGGCAAAGCTGGCAAACGATCCGCCGCGCGCCTCGTGGGCAAGCGCTCGCTCCAGCAGGCGCTCGACGTTCGCCGTGCGCTGCGCCGCCAGGCTGGCCCCCAGTCGACCGCTCTCGGCGCCGAGCAGGGCCAGGTAGTCGGTGGCATCGAGCAGCGACTGCAGACAGGCGTGTGGGCCGATCCTGCCCGCCTCTTGCGAAAGCCCGCTCGTCAGCGCCACCCAGGCCGCAAGCCGGCTGGCCTCGTCGAAAGGAAGGTCGGGGGGCTGGCCGTGGCGATAGGCGCGCACCAGCGCTGGCAGGTGCAAGAGCCCCGAAAGCTGCAGTCGCGCCAAGGCATCGTCGCTAAGCCCACACAGCGGCGAGCGCAGCACCGCGATCAGCGCCAGCCGATCCTGCGGGTCGTCGAGCAGCGAGACGAACGCCGCCAGGTCCAGCACCTCCTGCGCGGCGAAGAAGCCGCGACCACGCACGACGTAGAACGGCACACCGGCCTGGGTCAGCGCCGCGGTGTAGCGCAAGAGGTGCGTGAAGCGTCGCAGCAGCACCACGACCTCACGCGGGCGGGTACCGGCGGCGATCAGTTCAACCAGGCGAGAGCTGACGAGCGAGGCCTCGCGCCCCATGGCATCCAGCGCCTCGCTTGCGCCATCCACCTCGGCAGGCTGCAGGATCTCGACGAGCGGACCGCCGGCTGGCGAGGGCTGGCGCGTGCTATGTAGCTCATCGCGCCGCGGATCCCAGCGCACCTGCCCGACTGCCGCCAAGAGCGCAGCCGTCGCGGGATCGGCAGGCGCCGGCGGCGCAGCAAATACCTGGGCAAACAAGGCATTGGTCGCCGCGATCAGCTCAGGCCGCGATCGGTGCGATCGGCTCAGCGTCTCCTCATCGGCACCGGCCGCAATCAGGGCCTGACAGACCTGCTCGTAGGCCGCAACATCGGCACCGCGGAAGCCGTAGATCGACTGCTTGCGATCGCCAACGATGTAAAGCGGCCGCGCCGGTCGGTCAGCAGCGGGCGTCTCGTCGGAGCTGATCAACAGGCGCAGGATCTCGGCCTGAAGCGGGCTGGTGTCCTGAAACTCGTCGACCAGCAGCACGGCGTAGCGGCTGGCCTCGCGCCGACGGACGGCAGGATCGTCGCGCAAGAGATCGCGGCTGCGGCGCAGCAGGTCCGAAAAGTCGAGCGCCGCACTCGCCTGCTTGGCCGCTTCGTATAGGCCCGAGGCGCGATCGAGGAGGGTCTGCAGCGTCGCGGCCCACGGCGCGGCCTGCACCGACACGGCGAGGCTCTCGGCCTCCTCAGCAGCGAGGCGCAGAGACTCACGCGCGGTGCGCAAGGACTCGCTGACCGCACCATCGCTGGCTCGCACATAGCGAAGCTCGGCGCGCAGGCGTTCGAAGGCAATATCGGCGTCACCTACGCTCGACAGCGACGACAGCGCGGCCAGGATCGCCGGCCCCTGGGCCAGCCCGGTGACCAGGCGCTCGCCGCTCTTTTCCGTCAGGTAGGAGCGCAGGCCGGCCAGCTCGGTCAGGGCTGCTGCGACGCGGGCGTGCAGGGCCGCGGCCTCATGCTGCAGGACGGGATCGGCGTAGGGGTCGGCCAAGCCAGCGGCTTGACTGCCTTCTTCGCCGCGCTGCGCGAGCAAGCGGCAGAGCGCGGCCACCAGGCCGTGGTCGCCGGCGAAGCCGAAGTCGGTGACTAGCTCAGCGGTGGTCTGGGCCAGCGCGGAATCATCGGCATCGTCGAGCGCGGACAGCACGGCCCGCTCGCAGGCCTCGCCCAGCAGATCGCGCGCCGTCTGTTCGTCAAGGAGCTCGAAGTCGGGATCGATCCCCGCCAAGAGCGCATTGCGACGCAGCAGCGACGAAGCAAACGAGTGAAAGGTCCCGATCGGCGCCGCCGAGAGCTGGGCCCGCGCCGACTCGAAGTGCGCCGGGGCCGGCCAGCTGTGGCCAAGCTCGCTCGCCGAACGACAGAGCTCAGGCTCGGACGCGACGCGATTCTGAGCCAGCTGCGCGGGATCGCGCAGCAGCCGCAGCAGTCGTCGCCCCAGTCGATCGCGCATCTCGGCGGCGGCTTTTTCGGTAAAGGTCAGCGCCGCGATAGTCCGCGGTAAGAGCGGCTGACCAAGTGCCGTGAAGCCGGCCAAAAGGTGCAGATACTGCGTGAGGAGCGCGTGCGTCTTGCCCGTGCCAGCCCCGGCGCTGACGACCCGGTGACGAGCCAGGACAAAGCGTCCCGGACTGCCGCCATCGGCCGCCGCGGATGGCGCACGCGTCGGCAAGCCAGCCGGCACCTCGTGGTCCTGGGCGGCAGCCGACCCAGCGGCGGCAGCCTGGGGATCAAGCTGGGGTTCGACGGAGGCGCTCACGCAGCGCTCATAACACACTTGCTGGCCGGCGAGCCCGTCGCCTGCGGCATGGGCCGTGGTATCGTGCGCACCGTGCCGCAACCATCGCTGCCGTCGCGCCTTCGACCTCACCAGCTGGGGTGGCGGCTGCCTGTGCTGGCGCTGCTCTTGGCGTTGGCTCTGCTCTGCCACGGCGCAGCTCAGGCCCAGGTCATCGCCCCGAGCTCCGCCCCACCGACGGCATCGCCTCGCCAGGCCCTAACCACACTACGCGGCCAGGTCTATGCCCGTGGCTCGATCCTGCGCCTCGCCGGGGCCGACATCGTCGTCGAAGCCCGACCCGCCGATGTCCCAGCAGCCAGCGCGGCGGGGCCGGCCGAGGTGCTCACACGGACAACCAGCGACGGGGAGGGACGCTTCCATGTAGATATCCCAGGCGGGCGGGCGCGAGTACGGATCTCTGCGGCAGGCTTCGACTCGCTGCACCAGGACCTAAGCCTTGGCCCCGGGGTGCAGACGGCGGAGTTCCTGCTGCGCCGCGTGCCGGCCTCGCGTCAGCCGTTTTCGACGCAGGTGCGAGGCGAGCCGCCGCATCAGGGGCAGCAGGTCTCGCTGCGCGGCGAAGAGCTGACGACACTGCCGGGCAGCCTGGGCGATCCCTTCCGCGCCATGGGGCTGCTGCCAGGGGTGGCGACGCCGCTGCCGCTTTTGCCGGTGTTCGTCGTGCGTGGGGCCAGCCCGGGCATGAACGGCTTTTTTCTCGACGGCATGCGCATCCCGCAGCTGTTTCACCTGCTGGTCGGCGGCGGCATCGTCCACGCCCGCTTGGTCGATCAGATCGACTTCTACCCTGGGGCCTACGATGCCTCGCTGGGGCGCTACGGCGGCGGCATCATCGACGGCAAGACGCGCGCGGCACGGAGCGACGGCTATCACGGCGAGCTAGAGCTCAAGCTCTACGACATCTCGGCCCTGGCCGAGCTTCGCCTGCCCGGCGATCTGCGCATCGCGGTCTCGGGGCACTACGGCTACCCCGGGCCAATCGTGCACGCCATCGATAGCCGGGTGAACGTCGGCTACTGGGACTATCAGGTGCGCCTCGACTACCGCGGGCTGACGGTGCAGGCGCTGGGCTCGTTCGACGAGGTGACCATCGTCGATCCCAACCTGACGGCGAGCGCGATGATGCCGGTGTCGAACACCTTCCGCGTCATGTTTCACCGGCTGCAGGCGGTGTATCGCGGTCGCGTCGCCGGCTGGCAGCTGGAAGCCGGGGCGGTGGGCGGCATCGACGAGATGACGATCTTTCAGGGCAACGGCGTGCGCAAGCTGTCGCTGAACCTGCGGGCCAACGCTGCGTACCGTCAGCAGATCGGTCGTGGGCCAGACGGTGCCTGGCTGCGCGTGCGACTGGGCATCGATGGCGAGGTCTCGCGCTTTACGGCGGAAAACTTCGACAGCGATCCGGTGCGGGCGCGGCCCGATGACCTCGGCGAGCTGGGCACTTCGCGCGACGGCATCGTCGGTGCGGCCTACGCCGTGGCCAGCCTGGGGCCGCTGCATCCGGGGCGGCTGACGCTGACCTTGTCGGGGCGCCTGGATGTCTATCGCGCCGGCACGGTGACGCTGCTCGGCTTCGATCCGCGGCTACAGTTTCGTTCGCTTCTGACGTCGTGGCTGACGGTGCACGGCGGGGTCGGCATCTACCAGCAGCCACCCAGCTTTCCGGTGCCGCTGCCCGGCATCGATACCTTTGCGCTCCAGCTTGGCCTGCAGCGCGCGACGCACTTTGCACTCGGTCAAGAGGCGACGCTGCCCGCCGGGCTGTTCTTGTCGCTGACCGGCTTCTATCAGCGCTACGAAAAGTCGAACGACATCGTGCTCGACTTCACGCCGCAGCTCTGCACATCTCCCCCGCCTGAGTCGCTGACTGGCTATGTCGCGCAGGTCATGCGGCAGGTCGATGGATCGTCGTATGGCATGGAATTCATGCTGCGCCGGCAGCGCGGTCGCTTCACCGGCTGGATCGCCTACACCCTGGGTCGTGCCGAGCGCGCCTACACCTGCGGCCTGCGCCCCGCCGACTACGACCAGACCCACGTGCTGAACACCGTGCTGCAGGTGCGCCTGCCGTGGAACCTGATGCTCGGCGGGCGCTTCTTCTATTCGACGGGCCGGCCCTACACCCAGCTGGTCCCGCCTGACGGTGCGGGGACGGTGCGCAACAACCGTCGCATTCCCGACACGTACCAGTTTGACGTGCGCATCGATCGCGAGTGGCTGTTCCGTCGCTTCGCGCTCGACGTCTTTTTGGAAGTGGTCAACGCCACGTACAGCCAGGCGGTGTTCGGCATCGCCTACCCACGGCAGGGCAACATCACCCGCTTCGACATGCCCGAGCTCAACGGCTTCAACTGGATCCTGCCGTCGATCGGCGTGCGCGGTCGCTTCTAGCCACGATTTCTGTTGTGCCCACCCCCGACGCGGACTTCTCCCTGGCTATGATGGAGGAGCCGCGCTCGGCCTAGTTCACTCACTTCAATCCCGGGCGCGCGAAGGGGGACGCGATGTCGATTAGTAGTAAGAGTCATGCACGCGGCGAGCAGCGGGGGCTGCGGATCGTGGCCCTGACGCTTGTCGGAATGGCCAGCTGGCTGGGAACGGCGACGGCGACGGTGACCCAGCCCAATAACTTGGTGGTGCCCATCGACTCCCGCACCGCGACGGGAGAAAAGCAGGTCTACGACGCCTTCAAGCAAAGCGACAAGACCGCCGGCCTGCGCTTCCGCGAAGATGCCAACACCGCGCCCGAGGTCTTTTCGCCGCTGTGCAGTTTCACCGCCGAGCTTCTGCTGAAAGAGACGGCGTCGGACATGGCCGTCGGCTGGTACAACGTCATTCCCAACGCGACGACCAAGCCGGCCGACACCGACATCGTCGAGGTCATTCCCCGCGGCGCCAAACCCGGCGCGATGATCACCGGCCAGAGCATCAAGGACAACCCCAAGTACCTCGGCGGCCTGATCGGCTTTGCCATCATCACCGGCAGCGGCCTGACCACGAAGTTCTCGGAGCGCAAGTGGAACGCCCGCTGCACCAACACCGGAGTCTGCCCGACGCCGGGCAACTGGGTGCACTCGATCACCTACGTCAGCCCGACCATCGCCAACGCCTTCTATCTGGGCTTTGAAGACGGCAACTCCGACGCCAACGGCTTCGGCAACGACGGCGACTACAACGACTACTTCTTCCTGTTTACCGGCCTTACCTGCAACGGCGGCGGCAAGCCCTGCACCGTCCCGAACGAAAAAGGCATCTGCTCAGCCGGTGTCGCCGAGTGCAACAACACCGGCGGCCTAACCTGCAAGCGCGTCATCAATCCCCAGCCCACCGACACCTGCGACGGCTTGGACAACGACTGCAACGGCCTGGTCGACGATGGCGCGACCTGCCCCGCGGGTCAGGAGTGCGATCGAGGTCGCTGCAGCACGCCGTGCAGCGCCGAATTCCCCTGCCCCAGCGGCCTAAGCTGCGATCGGGGTCGCTGCGTCACGGTGCCCTGCGCCGCCGGGGTCGTCTGCCAGGGCGACACCGTCTGCAGTGGCGATCGCTGCGTCAGCCCCTGCGATGGCATTGTCTGCCCGGGCAGCCAGATCTGCCGCGTCGGCCGCTGCGTCGATCCCTGCAGTGGGGTTAGCTGCGGGGCTGGCAAGGCCTGCGTGAACGGCGCCTGCGTCACGGGCTGCGACTGCTATCCCTGCCAGGATCCCGCCTTGGCCTGCTCCAAGAGCAGCAACATCTGCGTCGAAAAAGGCTGCGAGAACCTGACCTGCTCGGCCGGCTACGTCTGCAAGGGCGGCGAGTGTGTCGCCGGCTGCACCGGCGTGGTCTGCCCCCGAGACCAAGAGTGCAAGTCGGGCGCGTGCGTCGATCTGCCCATGGCCGTCGATCCCACGGAGCTGCCGATCGACCCGGGTGGCGGTGCCATTGCCACCGGCTGCAGCTGCCGGCTGTCACCCGACGAAGAGTCGCGGCCCGGCCCCGCCACCTGGGGGCTCTTCGGCAGCGTCGTCATCGCCGCCTTCCTCTACACCCGCAAGCGTCGCGCGCACCACGCCTAGCCTCGCTGCGATAGGCTAGTCCCTGTCGCCGCCATGACTGCCCAACCTAGCTTTCGCTGCACGCAGTGTCAGGGAGTCCTTCTTTACAGCCCCAGCCAAGGCGCGCTGCGCTGCACGCACTGCCGCGCCGTGCAGCAGCCGCAAAAGAGCGTGCTGCGCGTCGAGGAACGCGATCTACAAGCGGCGCTCAAGGCTCGCCCCGAGACCGAGGCCGGCCCGTCTTTGGCCGATCTGCCGGGCAGCCGGGTGGCCCGCTGTCGCGAGTGCGGAGCCCAGGTGGTCTTGGCCGGTGGCTTGGTCGCCAGCGCCTGCGCGTTTTGCCGATCTCCGACGGTGCTGGCCCAGGCTCAGCAGCACAGCAGCCTGCGTCCCGACTCGCTGATTCCTTTTCAGATCGATCGCGGGCGCGCGCAGCAGATCATCCACCGCTGGGTGCGCGGCCTGCGCTTCCGTCCCAGTGACCTCGTGTCCAGCTCTCAGACGCAGCGCTTCTTTGGCATCTACGTCCCGTACTACACCTTCGACGCACAGGTCGAGTCGTCGTGGTCCGGGGAGGCCGGCTATGCCTACACCGAGACCGAGACCTACGAAGAGAGCGTCGATGGCCAGACGGTGCAGAAGACGCGCGAGGTCAAAAAGATGCGCTGGGAGAGTCGCAGCGGCACGCGCCGTGACACCTACGACGACCTTTTGATCGGCGCTGGGCGCGGCCTGACTCGCGAGCTGGCAGCGCAGGTCGACAGCTTCCGGACGGGGGCGCTTTTGCCCTATGCGCCGGAGTATCTGGTCGGCTTCCTCGCCGAAGAGAGCAGCCTCGACCTGGCGACGGCTTGGCGGCGCGGCGAGTCCTCCATCCGCTTCTTCCAGGAACAGCGCTGCCAGAGCGATGTCGGCGGCGATGAGCAGCGGAATGTCTCCGTCGACAGCACCCTATCCAAGCTGACCTACAAGCAGGTGCTGCTGCCCTTCTGGGTGCTGTCCTATCGCTACCGCGATCGCAGCTATCGCATCGTGGTGAACGGCCAGAGCGGCGAGCTTGCCGGCGAGGCCCCCTACGCCAAGGCGAAGATCCTCGCCCTCGTGCTCGCGCTGGTCGTCGCGCTGCTGCTGGCCTACGCCTACGTCGTGACGCAGGTGCTGCCCAGCCAGGGTGGCCTGCACCCCTGATGCGATGCCCGCAAAGCGCCGCAGCCCGCGATCAGCGACCGCGAGCTGCGCTGCTGGGCGGACGCCCGACTACGCCTTGGCGCCGTCGGTCTTCAGCTTGGCGACGTCGCCCTTGGCCTGCTCAAACTCGCGCTTGAAGTGGGCGCGGACGGCGTCGGGGTTGAAGTCGAGCAGCGTGCCGCCGGTCTCGAAGTGCATCATGAACACCGTGCCGACGGCGTGGGTGGCAGCGGCCGAGAAGACCGGCACCGACACAAAGCCCAGCGTCGAGCCAAGGAACGGCACGATCTTGATCAAGCTGCCGCCGACCAGGGTCCCCAGCCCGACGGCGCCGATGCTCGACAGCAGCGAGGCCACGGCCTTGCGCGCGATGTCCTCGGAAAACTTCAGGCCATAGACATCCGAGAGCTGCTTGAGCAGCTTGACCTGCACCCCCAGCACAGCGACGAGATCCAGGCCCGGAAACGGCACAACTCCGGCTCCCAGCGCCCAGAAGATGTTGCGGCGGATTACCGCCTGGGCCTGCTCGGTCTTGGTCAGGGCGGGGCTTGCGGCCCCCTTGCTCGCGTTGGCATTTACAGCTGCTTCAGTCGCCATGTGTGTCTCCCTTCTGTATCGAGGATGTATCGAGCGCCGAGGTCACACAAGGGGCAAACTGCGGCCCGCCCTGCAGCGGCGGCACGCGGTCAGTTCCACAGCCCCTGCGCCTCAAAGTATCCCAGGTAGCACGCGACCAAGGAGTCCTCGATGGGCGGACAGATGACTCCCCGTTCCTGCAAAAAAGGCTGAGAGTCCGGTGTCAGGTAATCCGGTCGCGGCGTAAATAAGTGATTTTTGGTCCTAAGCAGAATGGCTAGTTTCGAAAATAAGCCGCCCGCTGCTGACGAATCCCGCGCCGCGTCGCCAACCAGCTGGCGGAACCGCGAGTCCGGAACCCGCGTAAGTGAGTATCGATTCCGGGCGATACTCTGCATGAGACTCCCAAACGCAATCGGCGTTGGATTAAACAAATGTAGCGCCTTTCCGAAAAATCCTTCATTGGCAGATAGTTCAAGGATCGCTTGGCAAACATAATCCACGGGCGCCAGATTTAATGCGATATCCCAGTCGGGGTAGATCTGCAGTCGGACGCAGGCCGCGATAATCAAGTTCAGGAAATCATGCAGGTTTGCGGTGGCACCCGTCCGGCTATGGCCGGCGATCCGGCCCGTGCGATAGATCGTCGCCGGCAGGCCGCGCTCCTGCGCCGCTCGCACAAGCTGCTCGGCAACCCACTTGCTCTGCAGGTAGCCGCTGGTCTGGCCTGCCGGAAGCTCGGGAACGTCGCGCTCGCTCACCGCCTGGGGTCGGGTCCCCGCCAGCCCGCCATCGGCCTGGAAAAACAGCGCCAGCGTCGAGACGACGTGCAGCGGCTTGCTGCGCTGAGCAGCCGACAGTCGCAGCAGTTCCAGCACGCCCAGCACGTTACTCGCTCGCAGATCGTCGTAAGAGCGGACGAAGTTCACGTAGCTGGCGGCGTGGTAGATGACATCGATCTGAGCGGCAAGCTCCGCGTAGTCAGCGGCAGCGAGACCCAGCTGCGGCTGGCTGAGATCGCCGGTCAGGACCCGCAGCATGCTGCCCGGCCCCGTCGCTAAAAGCCCCAGCCGATGCAGGTGCCCAGACAGCCGTTCCGCCGCGGTCTGGCCTGCGCCCGGCCGCACCAGGCAGCACACCTGCATGCCCCGCCGCAGGAGCTCAGCCAGCAGAAACGCGCCCAGAAACCCTGTCGCCCCGGTGAGCAGCACCTGCCGCGCCTGATCAGGCGGCACTGCGGGCAAGCTCGCCGGACGTAGCGCCGGATCCAGCACGGCGTCTTCCCGCGCACGATCCACGGCCAGTTTTCGCGGAGGCGTCAGCGACACTCCCGCATCATCGACGAGCCACGCGCGGCTGTCACCCGGAAGATCTCGCTTGTCCAGATGGAAAGGCCTCGGTAAAACGAGCCGTGCTGCAGTCGTCGTCTCGACGCTTCCGTTTCGTGATGCTGTTTCTGCTGGCGATGACTGAGGTCATGCCGCTGGCCCTGGTGTCCCAGGCCATCCCCGTGCTGATGCGACGGGGAGGCGCGACGATGGCGCAGATCGGTGTCGTCTATCTGGCGATGTTTCCCTGGACGCTCAAGGCGGTCTGGGCACCGCTTGTCGATCGCCTGGCGATCTTGCCCCGCCTGGGTCGCTATCGCGGCTGGCTGCTGCTCACGCATCCGCTGCTCTTCGCCATCGTGCTCGCGGGATCGCTGGTCGATCTGCCAAGCCTGGTGCGATCGCACCAGCCGCTCGTGCTGGCGGCGCTCCTGTGTCTGACTTCGGTGTGTGCGGTGGCCGATGCGGCGGCGCATGGCATGGCGGTGCAGCTCCTGCGGCCCGAAGAGCGCGGGCTGGGCAACACGATGCAGACGGTCGGCCTGATGACCGGCAACCTGATCGGCGGCGGTCTGATGGTGATGCTGACCGGGGCGCTGGGCTGGTCCCCTGCCGTGCTGGTGCTCGCGGCCACGGTGGCGCTGACCCTGCCAGCCATCGCGCTGTACCGCGAACCCGAAAGCACGCTCTCGCGCGCTCTGTCGATGCACGATGTGCTGGAGTTCTTCCGCCAGCCGCGGAAGACCCGCTGGCTGATCGTCGTCGCGCTGCTGCCGCTTGGAGCGTCGCTGATCGGTCCTTCGCTGGAGCTCCTGCTGGTCGACCGCGGCTTCCGCCTGCGCGAGATTGGGCTCGTTCTGGGGGTGTTCAGCAGCGTGGCCGGGATCGTCGGCGGCGTGCTCGGCGGCCTGGGCGTCAAGCTGCTCGGCCGGCAGCGCGCGTTCTCGGTCTTGATGCTGTTTTGTGCCGCGACGCTGGCCCTGGTCCTGCTCAGCGGCGTGACCAGCAGTCGCTGGGGCCTGTTCATCGTCGTCAGCCTGCCCAACGTCGGCGTCATGGCGCGGGCCACCATGCTGCACGTGCTGATGATGGATCGCTGCCGCGGCCACGTCGCCAGCACCGACTTCACGCTGCAATACACCGTTCAGCAGGTCAGCCGCTTCGCCTTCACCAGCGCCGGAGCATTTCTCGCCGGGCCGCTGGGCGCGACGGTGATCTTTGCGCTGGGACCGCTCCTCACCTTGTTCTGCCTCTTCGTCGCCAGCCGCATCCTCGACGAGCGCGACTTCAAGGTCAAGCTCCCGCTCGACGAGCGCCAGGCCGCCTAGCGTTAGCTGGCCTAAGCCAGCTTGAAGCCGCCGTCGACGGGCAGGACAGCGCCGGTGATGTAGGAAGCGGCCGGGCCGGCCAAAAACGCGATGACGCCGGCCACTTCGTCAGGCTGGCCGAAGCGTGAAAGCAGGATCTTCGACAGCGCCTCGCGTTCCCCCTCGGCGCGGATGCGCTCGGTCATGGCGGTGACGATGACGCCGGGCGAGACGGCGTTGACCAGGATGCCGCGCGGGGCTAGCTCGACGGCGAGGGCGCGCGTGAAGCCTTCGATGGCGGCCTTGCTGGCGGCGTAGTTGGCCTGGCCGCGTCCTGCCTTGCTGGCCGCCACCGACGAGACATTGATGATGCGTCCGCGCCGCGCCTGCATCATCGGTCGAGCCACGGCTCGCGCCATGCGGAAGGCGCCGCCAGCGTTGGTGGCCAGCACTTCATCCCACTCGACATCGTCCATTCCGGGGACCAGCATGTCGCGCACGATGCCGGCGTTATTGACCAGAATGTCGATCCGTCCATAAAGCCCGACGATCTGCCGGACAAGCTCGTTGACGGCGGCGCTGTCGCGCACATCGGCGGCCATCGCGCAGGCCGATCCGCCGGCCCGCTCGATCTCAGCGACCACCTCAGCCGCGAGGTCAGGTGAGCCCCGGTGGTGGACGATGAGCCTGGCTCCCTGCTGGGCCAGCGCCAAGGCAGTCGCGCGTCCGATGCCTCGCGATGCCCCAGTCACCAAGGCCACCTGGCCCGCTAGCTGCATCACACCGCTCCGTCGAGAACCAGCGTCGCGCCGTTCATGTAACTGTTGCGATCCGAGACCAGAAACGCAACGACCTCTGCGCACTCGGCAAAGGTGCCGGGCCGACCAAGCGCGCAGTTGCGCAGGTATTCCTGCAGCCGTCCTTCGGGCAGGTTGGCGCTGACGCCGCCTTCCAAGATCCCGGGAGCCAGGCAGTTCACAGTGATGCCGTAGCGCCCGATCTCTTTGGCCAGCGACTCGGTAAAACCTTTGAGCGCGGCCTTGGCGGCGCTGTAGTGCACGGGGGCCTGCATCATCTTCACCCCCGCGAGTGAGCTGATGTTGAGGATGCGTCCATGGCGCCTGCGAATCATGCCGCGCATGACCGCCTGCGTCGTCAGGAACGCGCCTTTGACGTTCACGCCCATCACCTGATCCCAGTCGGCTTCTTCCATCAGCGCGAGCGGCACCACCTGACCGACCCCGGCGTTATTGACCAGAATGTCGATCCGTCCAGCCTCGGCTTCGAGGGTCTTGGCCAGCCCCTGCAGCCCCTCCCGATCAAGCACCGAGATGGCGTGTGCCCAGCCGCGCACGCCGTGTTGCCGAATGCCCTTTAGCGTCTCTTCCGCCTCGCGCTGACCTCGTCGATAGACGAAGGCGACATCGGCTCCCTCTCGCGCCAGCGTGAGACAGATCGCCCGCCCCAGCCCGCGCGAGCCACCGGTCACCAGCGCCACTCGCCCCGCCAGCATCCCCATCAGCGCAGGACTTTCAGCTTGGCGCTGGCCGTGCCCGCCCCGTGTGGTGCGTTGGTTGCCCAGGCCGGAACCGGCGTCCCGGTGCCGCGCGCCGCCCCGCGATGAAACAGGTTAAAGCCACAGGCCGGCATGATGCGCCCGTCGGCCTGCGGGTAGTGGTGACAGCACTTGCGCAGCCGCTCCAGATCGAAGTCGTGCGGGTCCATGTAGTGATGGATGAAGATCGACTTGGCCTGTCCTTCGCCGATGCGAATCGCCTCTTTGGTGTCGAGCGCACGGGCCGGAAACATGGTGTCCAGCGAGCGCCGCAGAGCCGCCAGGATCTCGGGACCGCGCTCGATCTCGTCTTCGCGGGCGTAGACCTCGTGGATGACCTCGTGCAGCGTGTCGTGCATCTCGGGCGTCGAGGGCAGCGTCGCAGACGAGCGCAGCAGGTTGCCGTGGCGCCGAAAGTCGATGAAGCGCGGAAACGGCAGGTGACTACCATCGTTGAGTCGCAACAGATAGGTCAGCGACACGCACTGCGGATGCGAGCAAGGCAGCGGCGCGAAGTCACTCTTGCGCACCAGGCCGCCACTCTGTTCGTCGATGGCGCGGATCAGGCCGGGGATGGTCAGGCGATCGCTGGGGTTGTGCGCAAAACGACCACCGCCCTGGCCGGTGTGTGCCATCGGCTGAAAGTTCAGCGACAGAAAGTGCGGCTCGCTTAGGAACAAGCGAACCGCATCGCCGATCTGGTGCTCGTTCACGCCGCGCACCGCAACGAAGATCATTTGCGTCGGGATGGCAAGCTCGCGCAGCACGCGCAGCGCATCGGCTTTTTCTTCCGTCAGATCGCGACCGCGGATCAGCTGATGCGATTCCGCCGAAAAGCCGTCTAGCTGCAGGCCGACATAGGCCCCGCTGTCCTTGAGCGCACGAGCAAAGCTGGGATCGCGACCGAGGCGCAGGCCGTTGGTGATCAGCACCACACGGCCGATCTGCGGACGGCTGGCGATGCGGATAAGCTCCAGGATCTGCGGGTGGCTGCTTGGCTCGCCGCCGGACAGCGCGACGGATTCACACTGCCCTTCCTTGGCGATCAGGTCATCGATGATGCGCGAAAACGCCGCCGGATCGAGGTGCGTCGAGTACTGATTGTCGACGATGCAGATTGGGCACTCTAGGTTGCAGTGATCAGTGACCTCGATGATCGGCAGGCAGGTGTGCTGTTCGTGATCGCTGCAGGTGCCGCAGTCGGTGGGGCAGCCGGCCTGGGCGGGCTGGCTGAACTGCAGCGGCTCCGTGCCGGCGCGGGCGTAGGCGTAAGCCTGCACGTAGTATTCGGCGTCTTCCGACACCAGCGCCTCCGACGGACCGCAGCGCGCACAGTTCTTCTTGAAGAACACCTGACCTCGGCGCAAGACAACCTCGGCTTCGAGCAGCGCCATGCAGCCGGGACAGGTTGACGTCGTGCGCTTCCACAGCCAGTCGCCGACGTGTCCAGCCGGCACCTTGGCGCGCTCCAAAAAGCTGCGCTGGTAGGCGGCGGCATCGTTTGAAACCGGGCGCTCAGTCGGGCCACAAGTCGGGCAGCGGATGAGGCCAAAGACCTGGCCATCGCGGATCACGATGCGTGCCTCGCGTCGCGCCGCACACGAGGGACAGCTTAGAAACTCATGGGCCAAAAACAGGTGGGGCCGATCGGGGCGGGCCGGTACCGGACCGCAGCTTGAACAATCCATGGGTCGCCTCAGAGGCTAGGTGCCGCGTGGCGCGGACCATATCGACCACCCCTGCTGTGAACAAGCGGAAACGTGGTAAGACGCAGCCCGCATGAGGTACCTCTTGCTCGATCGCATCACCGCGCTGTCTCCGCCGGAGATCGCGACGGGGATCAAGTGCGTATCGCTGGCTGATGACGTGTTCATGGATCACTTCCCGGGTCATCCGGTGATGCCTGGCGCGCTGATCATCGAATCGCTGGCGCAGCTTGGCGGCGTGCTGATCGAAGCGACAATGAGGGATCGCGGACGCGACGATCTGCACGCGCTTTTGACCATGGTGGACCGCGCGCGCTTTCGCAAAATGGTGCGCCCCGGCGATCGCATCGAACTGGAGACGCGCGGGATCAATGCCAGCGAAGACGGCGGTCGTGTCCGCGCCGTGGCGCGACTCGATTCCGAGATCGCCGCGGAAGCCGAGCTGACCTACGTCTTTGCGCGCGTGACGCAGCCCGGCTTGCGACAGAAAAGACGCGAAGTGCTGAACGTCTGGCTCACCGGATCGGCCGAGGGCGCGGCCGAGTCCGCCGACTGAGATCCGCCGTGCCCAGGCGCAGCGTCTATGTCGCTGGTGTAGGCGCGATTACCCCGCTGGGACCCGACTGGCCAAGCAGCGCGGCGCGACTTGCGCAGGGCCACAGCGCGATTGCTCCCGTGACCCGCTTTGATGTCAGCGACTTTCCCTGCACCGTCGCTGCGACGATTGATAGCGAGGTCGATGCGCTGCCGGCCTCATACCCCGGCGATCGCCGCGTCACCTTGGCGCAAATCGCAGCGCGCGAAGCATGGCAGCGAGCCGATCTGCCGCGCCCCATGCCCTTGTCCGCCGGCCGGCTGGGCGTGTTCATCGGTGCTGAGTCAGGGCGAGCGTCACTGGCCACCATTTTGGCGGTGGCTCGCGCCGCGGGCGGTGGCGCGGTCTTCGATCACGCAGGGTTTGGCGAGCGGGCCCAAGCTCTGGCTTCGCGCATCGACGCTTCGACGGTGTCGCCGGCTGCCGTCGCCAGTCAGCTGGCGCGCGAGTATGGCGCGATCGGCCCGGTGGAGACCTTGTCCCTGGCCTGCGCGTCCGCTGCCGCGGCGATTGTCGAAGCGACGCGGGCGATCCGCTTGGGGGTCTGCGATGTGGCGCTATGCGGCGGCGTTGGCGCGGATGTCGATCCGCTGATGCTGGTGGGATTTGGCAAGCTATCGGCGCTGTCGGCGCGCGGTCGCTCGTGCCCCTTTGATCTCCGTCGCGACGGATTTGTCGTTGGTGAAGGCGCCGCGATGATCGTCCTTAGCAGCCAGATGGGCCCAGACCACATCGAAGTCGCCGGAATTGGACGCAGCTTAGATGCCTACCACCTGACCAAGCCTGATCCGCAAGGCGACGGCAGCGTGCGCGCCATGCAAGCCGCGCTGTCCGATGCTGGTCAGCCGCGCATCGACTACGTGCAGGCACACGGCACATCGACGCGCATCAACGACGAGATCGAAGCCATCGCTCTGCAGCGGGTCTTCGGCCCCCAGACGATGGAGCTACCAGTGAGCTCGGTCAAAGGCGCGCTGGGACACTGGATTGCCGGCGCCGGCGCGATTGGGTTCCTGTGTGCGCACGAAGCGCTGCAGCACGGCGTGCTGATGCCGACCGCCGGGCTGGTCGATCCGGATCCGGCCTGTGCGCTGCGGCACATCGTGGGCGTAGCGCAGGAGGCCACGGTGCGCGCTGCGCTGGTGAACGCGCTGGCTTTCGGCGGCGTCAATGCCAGCCTGGTCCTGCGTCGAGGCGCAGGATGAGCGACGCACCCCCGGTTTTTCTGTGCGGGGCTGGTGTGCTAGGCGCCCACGGATCCGGCTATGCCGGCCTAGCCCGCGCCATCGCAGGGGGGACGCGCTGGGCACGCCTCTCGCATCAGCTTGCACAGTCGCCCCCGAGGACATGGGCTGCTGAGATCGATCCGCTCCCTGAGCCTGTCGACCCGGCCGAGCGGCGGGCCCGAGCCCTGATGTCGCGGAGTGCCGTGCTCGCGAACTTGGCGACGCAGACCTGCTTACGACACGCGCGCCCCAGCGTGCCGAATCGCGAGCTCGGCTTCTATCTAGGCGTCGGAGCATCGGGTGGCGGCATGGATCAGCTGACCACCATGCTGCAGGCCAGCCTGGATGACGGACGGCTGTCGTGGGAACAGTTTGGCGACGCGGGGCTGCGAGCCTGCAATCCGCTGTACGCCTTTTCGCTGATGAACAACTTCACGCTCTGCCACAGCGCGATCTTGCAGGGCCCAGCCGGGCCCAATTCCGCGTTCTTTTCGCGCGGCGGCGGCACGCTGCTGGCGATCAGCGAAGCGATGGCGGCGCTGATTGAAGGAGAGTGTTCCTACGCGCTGGCCGGGGCCGCTGACAGCGCCGTGCATCCCGTGACCTGGGACGAGCTAGCACGCCAGAGCCGCGGCGCGCCGACGATCCTGCCCGGTGAGGGGGCCGCGATCTTTGCCCTGAGCCTGAGCGCCGATCACGCCCTGGCGCAGATCGATCGCTGCTCGCTGTTTCCGCAGCCGGTGTGTGCCCCCGGGCTCGCAGCCGGCCCGCAGTCAGCCCCGCTTCTTGACGACTTGCGGCGCGCGCTGACTTCCGAGTCGGACTGCGACGCCTGCGTCATCGCCACTTCGCACACCACGATCTTGCCGGGGCTTTTGGCCGCGGTGCAGGCCCGCTTTGGCCAGACGTCCGCGATCACGACCGTCGATCTTTGTGCGGCACTTGGCGAATGCCTGGCCGCCTCGCCAGCGCTGGGCTGGGCAGTGGCCTTGGATCTACTGGAGAACCAGCAAGCGCGGCGCGTACTCGTGCTCAGCGTCGGTCAGGATGGCGACCTTGGGATCTCAATCCTCCGTCAGCCAGATGGCGAGAGACACAGACCCGGGCGCGAGGTGGGACGATGAGGCGCGCCGTCATCACCGGTGTGGGGGTCGTCTCGCCTTACGGCTGCGGCGTCGAGCGATTTTGGACTGCGCTCGCGGCCGGAGAGAGCGCGATCCGAGCGATTCGCACCTTTGATGCCCGCAGCTTTCCCACCCAGGTGGCAGGCGAAGTTCCTGAGCTATCGCTCGATGCCGCGTGGCTGCTGGGCGCCCTTGCGGATCTGCACATCACCGCGCCGGTCGGGTTGGCAACGCAAGCGCTGGCCTGGCAGGACGCTGGCTGCTTCCGCGATCGCAAGATCGGGCTGGCACTGCTCGCAGCGCTGCAGGCCTGGCAGCAGGCCGGCTGTGCTCCCGACGAGCAGACAGCGTGGCTCTCGATCGGCCTGGGTCTTGAGCACGCGCTACTCGCCGACTTTGTGCCGCTCTTGGCTTCGGCATCGGGAGCACCGCGCTCGCAGCTAGCCTGGGACAAAGCGTCGCAGCGAGGACTGCCGGCCATACGCTTTCGTACCCGCGTCGATCTCGCGGCCGATCTCATCGCTTCCGGCTTGGGCCTGCGCGGGCCTCGGTTGGTCAACTGCTCGGCGTGTGCGGCAGGAACGCTGGCCGTGGCGCAGGGCGCAGCGCTGATCGAGCGCGGTCGTACGGATCTGGTGCTGTGCGGAGCGGCCGACTCGATGATCAACCCGCTCGGCGTCGGTGGGATGTCGCGCTTGGGCGCTTGCTCGCCGCGCCAGGCCGCTGATGCCTGCCGCCCCTTCGACATTCGTCGCGATGGCTTGGTCATCGGCGAAGGCGCGGCGCTGTTTGTCCTGGAAGACGAAGCGCGGGCACGGGCAAGAGGAGCGCGGCCGCTGGCCCGCGTGCTCGGCTGGGGCAGCACGCAGGATGCCTATCGCGCCACGGCGCCACGACCGGACGGCTCCGCCGCTGCGCAGGCCATCCAAAGGGCGCTGCAGCGCGCGGGACTTTCCCCGCAGCACATCGGCTACATCAACGCGCATGGCACCGGCACGCCACTCAACGATCCCGCCGAGGTGCTGGCCATTCGCGCCGCGCTCGGTTCGGCCGCTGACACCGTCGCCGTAAGCTCCATCAAAGGCGCGATCGGTCACCTGATGGCCGCGGCCGGTGCGGTAGAGCTAGCCGCTTGCTTGCTGCCGTTTGAGCGTGATCTTTTGCCGGGAACAGCGCACCACCAAAAACCCGATCCCGCCTGCGCGCTCGACATCATCGGCGAGGAGCCACGACCGGCGCGGGTCGACTATGTGCTGTCCAACTCGTTTGGCTTCGGCGGTCAGAACGCCAGCCTGATCCTGGGGCGCGCGACATGAAGGCAGCGATCACTGGCGCGGCTCTGCGCACACCGCTTGGCCATCGCGTCGATGCAGTCCTTGACCGCTTGCTGGCCGGCGACAAGGCCGCCCTGCCCTGCCCGCACTTCCCCGCCGACACCTACCCTTGCCGCTTCGTGGCGGCGATTCCTCCCGCCGACGTACCCGCCCCCTCGGCGCACAGCCGCATCTTGTCGCGAATGGGACGCTTCGCTCTCGACACTGCGCGCGAGGCAGCTGCTTCGCTACCGAAGCTGCCGCCCGATCGCATTGGGCTCTTCGCGGCGATGGGCGGCCTGCGCGCCAGCTGGGACGAGCTCCTGCCCGCCCTGCAGAAGCAGGAGGACTCATTCGCTGGCTCGTGGCGGCGCGGGCTCAAAGATCTGCACCCGTTCTGGATGCTGCGCCTGCTGTCGAACAACGCGCACGCGCTGGCGGCACAAGATCTGGGACTGCGCGGCGAAGGCGCGACGTTTGCGGGATCGCTCTCGGGTGCATCGGCTCTGCACGCGGCCATCCTGGCGCTGCAGGATGGCGCGATCGATGCCGCGGTGGTCATGGCCTACGACTCGCTCATCGAACCCGAGAGCTTGATCGGGCTCGCCGCGCAAGGGCGCCTGGTGCAAGGCAACGATCCAGCGAGCGCCGCGCCGTATGGTCCTGGCGGCGGCGGCTTGCCGGGTGAAGCCGCGGCCAGCCTGCTCCTCGAACGGGTGGATCCAGCGATGGAGACGGGCCGAGCCGTAGCGCTTGTTGAGGTCGTCGATGGCGCCGATGGGGAGGCGACGCTGCCGGCCGCAGAATCGTTGCTGCCGCTGCTGTCACGTCTGCCGCTGTGCGCGGACGCTACCCCAGGCTTCGTCGATGGCTGCGCCGTGGCGTGTCCCGCGTTCGACGCGCAAGAGCGACAAATCCTCGGTCGACTGCTGCCGCCCCAGACGCCGCTGATCGCGACGCAGGCAGGGCTTGGGATCCTGGGGGCAGCGATGCCGGTGGTGCAGACCATCGTCCTTTCCGGCCTGCTGCAGCGTGAGCGTCTGCCGCCGATTGCCGCGTTGCTCGCGCCCAGCCCAGGCCCGTTGTCGCCGCTCACCGAAGTCCGCTCGCTGGCTGCGCGCTCGGCGCTGGGCCTCAGCGTGGGCGCACCGGGCATGGCCGCGGCAGTGTGGGTGGGACGGATTTCACGCGCGGGGGCTTTCCTTTCCGGCGATTCCTTGCTCTAACCAGGGCCCATGAACCCGTCTGCCCCCGCCCGTGCTGAGGTCGTCGCTGGCTGTATCGCGGATGCGCTAGCCGTCGATGTCGCTGGAGTAAAGCTCGACTCGAACCTGATGGCCGATCTGGGCGCTGACTCGCTGGCCTTCTTGGACATCGTGTTTCGCTTAGAGCAGGCCTTCGACATCCAGATCACGCGCGGCGAGATGGAGCGCGCAGCCCGCGGCGAGATGTCGGAAGAAGAGTTTGCCCCCGGCGGCGTGATCAGCGAAGCCGGACTCGATCGCTTGCGCAGCCTGCTGCCCGAGGCCACCGAGCGCATCCACCCCGGCCTGCGCACGGGGCAGATCTTGACGCTGTTTTCGGTGCGCACGTTCGTCAACATGGTCGAAGGGAAGCTGCAGGGGCAGTCGGTGTGACGGCCGCGACCGTGCCCGTTGCCAGCGCCAACGAAGAGCTGCTGCGACAGACCGGCAGCCTGTGCGCCGATTGCCAGCGCCCGATCGATGCCCAGGTGCTGCGACGCGGCGATGCGGTTGTGCTGCGGAAGCGCTGTCCGCAGCACGGCGAACAGGAAGCGCCCATCGCCGCGAGTGCCGCCTGGTACCACGAGATGATGAGCTACCCGCCGGTGCTGAAACGGCCACAGCCGCGGACTGAGGTGCAGCATGGCTGTCCGCTGGACTGCGGGCCGTGCAGCGCGCACGAGCAGGAGCTGAAGCTACCGATTGTGCCCATCACTTCGGCCTGCAACCTCGACTGTCCGATCTGCTACACCCACAATCGCAGCGACGGCGCGTACCACATGTCCGAGTCCGATCTGCGCGCCATCCTGCAGCACCTGCGGACCGCCGCGCCCGAGGCTCGCATCATTAACCTCACCGGCGGCGAGCCCACGCAGCACCCGCAGTTTCAGCGCCTGGTCGAGCTGTGCCATGAGGAAGGCATCCATCGCATCACGATCTCGACGCATGGCCTGCGCTTCCTCAAAGACGAGTCGCTGCTGCAGCGCCTGGCTGAGCTGCAGGCTCGCGTGATCCTGTCCTTCGATTCGTTCGAGCCTGAAGTAAACAAAGAGCTGCTTGGCGGGCAGTTTCTCGAAGGCAAGCTGCGCGTACTGTCGCTGCTGGAGAAGTATCGGGTCGACACCACGCTACTGCCGGTGTTGTGTCGCGGCAAAAACGATCACGAGCTGGGCGCGCTGATCCGGCTGGCGCTCGACAAGGACTTCATCCGCAGTATCGAGCTGCACACCATGACGTTCACCGGGCAGAGCGGTGCTGACTTCGATCGCAGCGCGCGACTGACCACCTACGACGTGCTCTGCGCCATCGAAGCCCAGACCGCCAGAGGCCTGCGCCTAAGCGACTTCGTGCCTTCGCCGGCCGCGCATCCGCTGTGCTACGTCGTGACCTATCTTCTGCGTCTCACCGACGGGCGCTGGCTGCCTTTTCCGCGCTTCATGGATCGCGCTGATCTGCGCACGATGCTGGCGGGCTCGCTGTACCTAGAGCCCGATGGCGCGCTGCACGATGCGCTGCAGGACGTCATCAACCGGCTCTATGCCGGCGAGATCGCCTGCGACGAAACGGATCTTGTGCTGGCCAGCCTCAAAGCGGTCGTTGGGCGCGTCTTTGATCCGCGACTGGATGCGCCCCAGCGGCTGCGCGCGGCCGAGTCGATGGCCAAGGCGGTGTACATCCACGCCCACATGGATGAAGAGACCTTCGACAGCGACCGCATCCGCACCTGCTGCGTCGGTATTCGCGAGCCCGACGGACGCAACCTGCCCTCGTGTGCCTACAACATCCTTTACCGTCGCCGCGACGCGCGCTTCGTCAGCCAGCCAGCGCCTGACCTGTACACCTTGAGCGCTGGCCCGCGTCGAGGGAGCGCGAGCTAAATACCGCCGTTGAGCGCGACAACCTTGCCGTGGATGGCGCGATTTTCGAGCGCCAGCCAGACGATGGTGCTCGCCGCGTCGCGGGGGCTGCCGACCCGACGCAGGGCACTAAACGTCAGGTAGTCGGCACGACGCTTGGGATCCAGCGTTTGGCTAAGCCCCTCGTCTAAAAGACCCAGCGCGGCGAGGTTGATGCGAAAGCGGCGCGGCCCAAGCTCGTACGCGAGTGCCATGACCATCGCTGGCAGCATGCCCTGCGTCGCTGCGTAGGGCACGGGCAGCGGCAGCGACTGACTGCCGGTCAGTGCACCGACCAGCACAACGTCGCAGTCGCTGGTGCGCCGCGAAGCCAACCACTGGCAGGCCAAAAACGCTGACTGGGCATTCACCGAAAGGGTGCGGGCGAAGTCGCCCAGCGTGACCTCAGCCAGCGGTAGCACTTGGCTGACCGCGGTGCAGTGAATCAGCACGTCAGGTACAACGCCCCGCCGGTCTAACTCAGCAAACAGCGCGGAGGTCGCGGTGGCATCGGCGAAATTGACGGGCAGGCCGGGGAAGCCATAGCGACTCGTTAGCTCGGCCGCGCGATCGGTCGAGGTGTGATAGGTGAACACGGTCGTGATGCCGCGCGCGGATAGCTCGTGCAGGACGGCGCGGCCGACTGCACCGGTGCCCCCCAGCACCAAGGCGACTCGCGAATCGGACGCTGCAGCCGGCGATGAGAAGCTCTCAGACATGCTCACAGCCCTCCGTCCGCGACGATCTTGGCGCCGGTCATCAGGCGATTTTCCGAGGAGACAAGGTAGGTCACGAGCGTCGCGATCTCCGCCGCGCTGCCTAGCCGGCCCTGCGGACACTGGCTGATGTACTCCGCCACGCGGTGCTTGGGCAGGATGCGCGCTAGGCCCACATCCAGGAGGCCCGGCGACAGCAGGTTGACCTGGATGTTGTAGCGGCCGACCTCGCGCGCCAGGGCCTCGGTGAAGCCGCGCAGCGCTGACTTGGCGGCGGCGTAGTGCACCGGCGCCTCGATCACGCGCTCGGAGGCAAACGATCCAATCGACAAGATGTGCCCGGCGCGGGCGCGAATCATCGACTTCAGCACGGCGCGCGAAAACAGGTAGGCGCCCTTGACGTTGATGTCCATCACGGCGTCCCAGTCCGCTTCTTCCAGCAGCGCGATGGGCAGGATCTGCGTGATGCCGGCGTTGTTGATGAGCACATCGATCCCGCCCCAGGTGGCAGTCAGCTGAGCGACGGTTGCCTGCACATGTGCTGCATCCGCCACTGAGCCGCGAAAGAGCAGCGGCTCGCTGCCCTGCGCGACAATTCGCGCGCGCGCTAGCTCGGCATCGCTGTCGCTTTTGGAATATGTGAACGCAACGCGCCCCCCGGCTGCGGTCAGTGCTTCGCAGAGGGCCAGCCCCAGACCGCGCGAGCCGCCAGTCACCAGGCAGCGCTTGCCTTCCAGTCGTCGTGGATTCATCGGTCTAGCTCACGATGGGCAGCGAGCGATGGATGACCGTCTGCCCGCCGGCCCGCTCGTTCCAGCGACGCGGCGCGACGTTGTAGCGGGCCTCTTTTTCGCGATACAGCACGTTGTAGTTGCACACCGGAATGGTGCTGCCATCGGCGTAACAGTTGCTGTCGCAGCAGTCGGCGGCGCGCTCGATGTCGAAGGTCTCTTCGTCCATGTGCGAGTGGATGTAGATGGCCTTGACGGCACGCTCAGCGGCCCGCATCGCCTCGCGCGGGGTCAGGGTCCGGTCGGTCGGGAACATCTGCAACAGCAAGCGCTTAAGTAAGCGCAGGGCCCGCTCAGCATCGTCGCCGCCTTCAACCCACAGTCGATCGATGGCCTCGCGCAGAGCCTCTTCTAGCTGCGGCGTGGGCTCTAGATACAAGCGATCCGACAGTGCGGCGTAAAGCGTCTCGCGCGGCATCAGGCGAGTGAACGGAATCGCCGGTCCGCCGTCGGGATCGATGAGCAGATAGGCAATCTGGTAGCACAGCGGATGAGCGCACGGCGACGGCACGAAATCGCTCTGCCGCAGCAGGCCAGCCGTCGTCTCTTCGATGCGGCACAGCACCTCATACGTCGAGATGCGCCCACGACGCGCGGGATCGAAGCTGGTGCCGCTCTGGCCGGTGTAGGTGATGGTGTGAATTTCCAGGTGGCGGATGTTCCGCATGCGCAGCGCAAGCTCGATGATGCGACCGATCTCGTGATCGTTGACGCCGCGGGTCATGACCGGAATCAGCGTGGTATCGACGTCGTATTTCTCAAGCAGAGATAGGCAGCGCAGCTTGGTGGCAACAAGCTGTGCGCCCTGCAGCGTCACGTCGGCCTCGGCTTCAAACGAATCGAAGGACAGTGCGATGCGCGCCCCAAGCTGCGATAGCGTCTGCACCAGCGCCTCGTCCTTGGCCAAGCGCAGACCATTCGAGCAGATGGTCACGCGATGGATACCGGCCGCTTGCGCCCGTTGCAGAAGATCGAGCACGTGCGGATGCAGCATCGGCTCGCCACCTGTCAGGTTCACGATGTCTAGCTCGCTGCCGTGGTCGCGGCGCAGGTGTTCGAGGATCTGATCGAACTCGTCGAGCGACATGTGAAACGGATCGTCGTTCTTGTTGTGGACGTAGCAGATCGGGCAGTCGAGGTTGCAGGCGCTGGTGATGGTCACGACGGGCAGGCGGACCTTCTGCGTGTGCAGCGCGCACGGGCCGCAGTCAAAGGGACAGCCATGCTCGACGGGGGCCTTGGTCAGACGGGGCGGAACGCGCGTCTGCGTCATGGCCCGCGTCTGTTCGTAGAAGTCAGCGCTGGTCGATAGTCGCGCCTGCTGGTCGCCGTGCTGCGGGCAGCGCTTGCGCATCCACACCTCGCCCTGTGATGTCGCCACGACCCGGGCCGGCACCGCGTTCTTGCAGTGCTTGCACAGGCTGGTGGTCTGGTGAAGGAGGCGCTCTAGGGGATCCGGGGCCAGCGACATGGGGATCTCTCGCTTAAGGGCAGGGGCACATGCGGGGTAGAGGTTACGGCGGGGCGCTCACAGCAGGTTGGCCAGGCTGGCTAGCTCGTGCTGACAGACCCGCACGAATTCGTCGAGTCGATCGTCGGAGATGGAGAGCGGCGGCTGCAAGCGAACGACTCGCCAGTCATGCCCGCAGACGTGGGTCAGATAGCCGCGACGGAACAAGCGATGACACAGCAGCAAGCCCACCGAGGGCTGATTGGCGAGCTCAGGCAGGCCCAGGCCGGCGAAGCTCAGCCACGGGTGATCGGCGTCGCGCAGCGCAATGCCGACCAGCAAGCCCTGGCCGCGCACCTCCAAAAAGAGCGGCGAGTCCGAGAGAGCATCCTTGAGGGCCGCGCGGAAGCGGTCACCAGCCGCCACGACATGTGCATGAAGCTCGTCGGTAAACTGACTCAGCGCGGCGATGCCCGCGGTGCAGGCCAGGCCGTTGCCGGCGAAGGTGTACTGATGGCTCTCAGCGGTCTCGATACTGCCGTAGGCGCGCGCGAAGATCGCGGCATCGGTCAGCAGCGCCGACAACGGCAGCAGCCCCCCACCCAGCGCCTTGGCCAAGACAACGACATCAGCCCTTCGCGGCCAGGCCGCGCTGGCCAGGAAGCGGCCAGTGCGCCCCAGTCCCGTCTGCACTTCATCAGCGATCAGCAGCGCGCCCTGCTCGGCGGTGCGCTGGCACAAAGTCTCGACATACGAGGGCGAAAGTGTGCGCACTCCGCCTTCGACCTGCAGCGGCTCGACGAGGACGGCGGCGATATCACCGACGGCCAGCTTTTGCGTCAGCGCCTGCTCATCGCCGAACGGCAGCAGCTCGACCCCGCGCAGGTGCGGGCCAAAGCGATCGGTAAACGGGCCGGGCTGCATCAGCGACAAGCTGCCCAGCGTGCAGCCGTGGTACGCACCAGCTAGGCCTAGGATGCGCGGCTTCCCCGTCGCTGCTCGCGCCAGCTTCAGCGCCGCTTCGACGGCTTCGGTGCCGCTGGAAGCAAAGCTCGCGCTGCTGTAGCCGGTGCGCTCTCCCAGCAGACGAGCCAGGCGGCCGGCGTAGGGGCTGATTCCCGACGGGAAAAACGACGGCGAATCGCAGGCCAGGAACTCACGCAGGGCGGCCTCGACGACCGGATTGCGGTGTCCCAGCGCCTGCGTGCCGTAGCCGGACAGGAAGTCTTGATACGCGGTGCCTTCGGCATCAGCAAGCGTGCAGCCATCGATCACGCGGACCAAGCGGATGGGCTCAGAGGTGAGCTGGGCCCGCTCGGCAGCGACGGGATTTACCCATCTGCGAAATTCATCAAAGCCGCTACGCAGCACGTCGTTCATGCGCGCGACTCTGGCTTTTGATGCGCAACTGCCGCAAGGGGATCAGGCTCGTGGGGAGCAGGTTGCGACTGCGGTTCGGACGAAACCGATTCGGCGGCGATGCGGGCCCGTGCGCGACGCATCAGGCGAGCCAGCTCCTGCACTGCACCATCGGCGGCCATGGCAGGTCGATCGACGGTGGGCATGGGCGCGGGACTGCGCTCGACAATGCGCTGATCTTCGTCGAGCACCTGCCGAGTAAAGCGCCGTCCCAGTGCGTCGGCCCCGGGCAGCCAGGTCAGATAGTTGCGCCACACCGAAAGGATGACGCGGGTGCGCTGCGGTCCCTCGGGCGATGCCAAAAAGGCCAGGGCTTGTCGCCGACCGCCCCCCATATCGTTGATGAGATAAATCGTCGCGGGAACGGTGACGCGAAACCGGACGTCTTCGCTGTAGTCGCGCACCGCGCCGTGGATCAGGCGCGCCCACAGCCCGTAGGTGTAGTGCACACGCACGCGGGCCGTGAAGCTGCGATCGTCGACGCCGCGCTCGACCGGGTCGGCGAGGACGCGCGGGTGCTGCCCACCGAAGCTGCGTCGATGCACAAAGGGCACGTGCGAGATATCGAGGAAGTTTTCCATCCACCAGTCGGCAGGACCGGGATAGCTGCCCTCGATGGAAAAGCGGCGGTAGCGAGGATCATCGGCGACTTCAAACGGCGGCGGAGGGGGCTGGCCCGCCGCCTCGGTCAAGCGCACCCAGACCACGCCCTGCTGTTCTACGACATCAAACGATCGGGCTTGCGAACGGGCGGGAATCGGCCGGTCGGGATGCGAGGGCACCGACACGCAAGAGCCATCGCCAGCGAACCGCCAGCCGTGATAGGGACAGGCCAGGCTGCCGTCGATGACTTGGCCATCAGCGAGGTTCGCGCCGCGATGCGGACAGCAGGCATCCAAGGCGCAGACGTGACCGCGATCATCCCGAAAGATCGCCAGCGCCTGCCCGCCCAAAGTCCGCGCTATCGGCCGATGTGTAACCGCGCCGGACTGCGCGACGGGATAGAAGCAGCCGGGGAGCAGGCTGGCTCCACTCTGGGCTGCATCGACCGACTGACAGGACCTCACGGGCCGTCCATATCACGTGCCGCTCCGCCGAGACGAGATTTTCGCTAGGCTGCGCCGATGCGGCTCGCCGACTTCCTACCCGGCTGTCACGCCGTCTTACACTTCGGGCTGTTTGTGGCCTTGCTGCTCGTCGAGACCGCGGCCCCGCGTCACCCCATTCCCGGGGGGCGGGTGCGACACGTGCTGCGGCACTTTGCGCTCAATGCGCTGAACTTGCTGCTGTACGGAGGGTTTGCCTGGCTGGCAGCGCGCATCGGCTCCATGCAGCAGCACCATCCCTTTGGCCTGCTGCATTGGCTGTCGCTTCCGTCGGTGATCTCGGTGCCACTGGGTCTGCTTCTGCTCGATCTCTGCGACTACAGCTTTCATCGCTTAGAGCATCAGGTGCCGCTCTTGTGGCGGCTCCATCGCGTGCATCACAGCGACCCGGGCTTGGACGTCACGACCAGCCTGCGCACGCATCCGCTGGCCCTGATCTGCTGCTGGCTCTACATGCAGGCTGGCCTGTGTTTCATCGGCGGGCCGCAGTGGCTGCTGGTCCTTTACTTCGGCATCGGCGCGTTTGTGTCTCACTGGCAGCATGCCAATGTCGAACTCGTAAGCTGGCGCCGCGAGCGCGTGCTGGCCTGGTTCATCAACACGCCGCGCGTGCATCGTCGCCATCACTCGCGGGCGGCGGGCGATGCCGGCTGCAACTTCTCGGATGTGCTCTCGCTATGGGATCGCCTGTTCGGCACATATCGTGGACCAGCGGACGACAGCGTGCGCTTCGGCGTCGAGGGCTATGACGCACCCAGCCAGCAGAGGCTGAGCGCGCTCTTGCGAAGTCCGCGCTACCGCTAGGCCGCGGGCGAGGTGACACCGCTCGCACGAGTCGCCAGCGTGCGCGCCAGCACGAAGTCGGCCAGCAGGAGCAGCACGAACGCGACGACGCTGCCAAAGATTCGAGTTCCCCAGGGCGTCGGCACGAAGTAGGCCATCTCGGGGGAGGGGCGATGCACCAAGTTGATGTTCAGCGCCGGGTCGGTCAGGAGGTAGCTGATGGGCAATAGCCCGATAAACAACAGCCACGCCCACAGCCAGGCCCCCCGGCTCAGTCCGTGGCGACGCACGTAGAGCGCAGCAGAAAGTGGCGGCACAAGGTGCAGAACCACCGAAAGCAGGTTCGTCGTGCCTTCGCTGATGACCAAGATGATCCACATCGGCAGGCCAAAGCCGATCGCGAACACCAAGCCCGAGCTGACCATGCGGCGCGAATGGATAAGCAGACCAATCGCCGTCGCCAGCGCCGAGACATGGCAGCCGAAGAGCAGGTCTCCCAACATGTGCACGTGGTGCTTGTAGCCGGCGTACAGCACAAGCGCGATGAGGATCGCGACCGCGAAGCCCGCATCCCAGCGCGCCTGCTGCGGACTGCGCGACCGCTCATGCAGCGACGGGCGGGCAGCCAGCGGCAGCGCGGATAACCCCAGCAGGCTGAACCCGAGCAGGCTGAGTGCCACCGCGGACAGCGGCAAGGGTCCAATCCCCGGGGCGTGGCGCAAGGCGAAGGAGGCGATCACGCCCAGCGAGGCCAGGCGGCCGACCTCCAACCACAGCGCGCTGCGACGGCGTTCGAGAAGCCCACCGACCACCGCCATGGGCCAAATCAGCTCAATGACCGCGATGGCAAACTGCAGCGACGAAAGCTGGCGGTCATAGATCATAAAGGCCGTCGAGCCCGCAATCAGCGTCGCAAAGTGCAGGCAGATGTAGAGCGCGGTGGCCAGATCAGGCGGCGCCAACGCAGGCCGCGGCATAGGCACTGCGGGTCGCAACCCCGACGGGCACCAATCGGGAGGCATGAACGGAGCGCGCAGCTTGTCGATGAGGCGCGGGGCGCGGCGAATCAGATCGCCGATGCGCACCCACTCGACCAAGTTGGCCCAAACGGGATCCAGGCTGTGGTGCGCCGGGTCGGTGCCGTACTGCGGCTCCTCAGCCTCGGGAACGAAGGTGCCAAACAGACGATCCCAAATAATGAAGATGCCGCCGAAGTTGTGGTCGCGATAGTGCGCATCGCGCGCGTGATGCACGCGGTGATGCGATGGGGTGTTAAGCACCCATTCCAGCGGTCCCAGGCGACCCACCAAGCGCGTGTGCAGCAGGAACTGATAGAAGCTGTGCACCGTGCGCAGCATGACGTGCATAAGCAGCGGCACGCCGAGGATGGCCAGGGGCAGGTAGAACAGCCACGAAAAGACGCCGGAAAACCAGCTTAGACGCAGCGAGACGGTGAGGTTGTATTCCTGGCTCTGGTGGTGCACGGCGTGCGTCGCCCACAGCGCGGCAACGCGGTGGCTCGCCCAGTGATAGACGTACCAGCACAGGTCGGTCAAAAGCAGCCCGAGCAGCCACAGAGCGGGCGAGCCTTCCCAGCCGTGAAACTGGGCCAGGTGCCTCTCAGCGAAGCTGTAAAAAACCACGCCCTGCAGCGCGTTGAAGGCGACAAAAAGCTGCGAGCCGATGCCCAAAGATAGGTTGGTGATCAGGTCGGCAAAGGTGAAGCCCAAAGGGCGCCCGTGCCGTCGCTGTGCGTACCAAGCAGTCGCTAGCTCGGCACCGATGAGCAGCGCGTAGGCTGGAGTGGCCAGCGCGATGATTCCGCCATTCATCGCTTCCGATAACACATCGATCGCGAAACGAGAAGCCGCTTAGCGGCGCGGCCACAGCGACGGCTCAAACGGCGCAGCGAGCTGTCCGATGTAGCCCGCGGGAAAGTCCGGCGATGCCGCAAGCCCCAGTGTCGGCGGGCTCGCCTCGGCGGGGGGACGGCGATAGGTGCCAAACAGGTGATCGAACACGAGTAGCAGGCCGCCGTAGTTGCAGCTTCCTTCTGCCACGCTGGCCGAGTGATGCCAGGCGTGCGCCTCGGCCAGGTTCAGCACCGCCCCGAGCCGGCCCATGCGCAGGTCGAGGTTTGCGTGCTGCAGCATCAAGCCCGCGCTCATCAGCGCCAAGAGCATGGTGACGAGCGTCGGCGGCGCCCCCATCAGCACCAGCGGAATCAACGCACCGCCGGTCCACAGCGAGTCCAGCGGATGGTTGCGCAGCTGATTCAGCCAGTACAGTCGCGATGCGCTGTGATGCACGGCATGCACGCGCCACAAGGCCTGGCTGTGGTGCTGTGCCAGGTGCAGAAAGTACGCGGCAAGCTCGACGCAGAGCAGCGCCAGAGCAAGCTGCAGAGGCAGCGGCCAGCCCACCGGCCAGATCGCGAGCTTGGCTGTCCATCCGCCACTTCCCCGCGCCACGATGGTCGCGGCAAGCACTCGTCCAGCGCCGGCCAAGCTGTTGGAAAAGAGCGCGTGCAAGCTGTCGGTGAGCAGATCGCCCCGTGCAGCCTGCCAGCGGCGCTGCAGCGGTATGAGCCGCTCCATGACCAGGCAGCAGGCGGCCGTCAAAAGCAGCGCAGACAAGACGATCAGCGACGAAGGGATGCCCCGCTCTACGGCCAGCCAAGCTGCGTAGGCGACCGCCGCTAACCCAACGAAGTAGATCGCGGGCCGCAGAGAGCGGGCCGGCCTTGGACCAGAGGCGGCATCGGGAGCGGAAGAGGACGACACGAAGACCTGCCAGCACCTTAGTCAGGTCCGGGGTTGAGCGCGCGGAAGAATCGTAAAGGGGGCGAGACTGCGGCAGGCGCTAGAAGCGGTTGCGGGGCGGGGGCGGGGCCTGAGTGCCAACGGGAGCAGGCGCCGGCTGGGCAGTGCTACCGGCAGGCGGCGGCTGGACATAGACCGGCTGCGGAGGCGGCGAACCGTAGGCCGGCGGAGGCGGCGAACCGTAGGCCGGCGGGGGCGAGCCATAGGCCGGCGGAGGCGGCGAGCCGTAGGCCGGGGGCGGCGGGGCGCCGCGATACGGAGGGGGCGGATAGCCGCGGTGCATGCCGCGCTGATCTTCGCGCAGCTCTCGCATGTCTTCGCGAAGCTCGCGGTGCGATCGACGAACTTCCTGTTCCGCCAGATGAATGAAGCGCTGCATGGCGTGGCGGGCATTGACCAGCACGGGGCTCGACTGTCCCCACTGATACGTCGCCGCGTAGGCGCGCTCAAGCTCGTTCAGAGCACCGATCTCTTGGTTGAGCTCTTGGCGTTCGCGCATGGCGTCGCGGCGATCGTCGCGGGCGTCGCGGGCGTCCTTCCACGTGCGATCGCGGCGGGCCTCAAAGCCGGAGCGCCGGGCTTCGTTTTCCGCCTGCATGGTCTCGCGCTGCTGCTCCGCCACTTCGGCGCGCCCCTGGGCCACAAAGCTGCGCAGGGCACGATCGACCCCGACGGCATCCTGGCGGCGCCAGGCGTCATCGAAGGCGGCCAGGGTGGCGCGGAAGTTCTGCAGATCGCGAATGTCGTCGTTTAGCTGACGCGCGCTGCGATTCACTTCGGCGCGATCGCGCTGTACTTCCATGCGCCGCATCGGCTGAGCCTGCGCGCTGTCGACCGCCAGAAGCGATGAGCAAAGGAACAAACCCGAGAGGAACGTGCTGCGCGGGAACATGGGAGCCTCCAAGCGTTGCGTCTTCCGATTCTGTAATGCAGACGGGAGGAGGGACGAAACTATTCTGCGGGGGGGCGGTGTTCGCCGTGGTCGGATGTTTGGCTAAGCGGCTGCAGGGTGTGGCGGTCTGGCGGCGTCGGCTGCGGCTACTGGATGACCGGCGTGCAGTACCCGTCGACGCAGAACTCGCCAGCCCCGCACTTCGAGGTGTCGGAAACCGTGCACGGCGCGCGATCGACCTTCTCGACCCACTGCGCGATGCGGTTGTCAGTGTTGGGATCTTGGAAGGGCAGCCAGACCGGGGGATAGCCGGGATCCATGCCGGCACTCAGCTTGGCAACATCGACGGGCACCATCCAGATCTGCGCCCCCATCGTCGAGCGTACGCCGTACGGACGAGCGCTGGCGAAGGTCAGCCACATGATCGTCGCGCCCTGGAACTTGTGCACAAACGGACTCCACTTCGGCCACGAGTTGCCCAGCGTGGTGTTCGTCGCGGCCAGATCAATCGGCGTCCCGCCCGTCGCCGGCACGATCATCACGCGAGCCGTCGGGGCGTTGTAAGACTCGCCACTTGCCCGGTTAAACAGGATGAAGCGGCCATCCGGCGAATAGGTCGGGTAGTAGTTGTTCGAGCCAGCCGCCGGGACGATCTCGACGGGTGTGCCGAAGCCGTCCTTGCCCTTAACGGCACCGTGAACAGGCCCGCGCTACTGACCGAAAGCGTCGGGCACAGGAGGGGCGGCAGGCATGGCGTCCACGCGCCGCGCGCAAACACCACGCTGTGCCCGTCGGGAGAGACATCCGGCATGTTGGCCGGGGCGATGAGCGGCATCTTGCCCTGCACCGCACCTGTCTCACCATCGCGGATGGTCAAGCCGCCGTATTCATTGGTGATCAGCCACTGTCCATCGGGTGACCACGACTGGAAGTCGCTGCCGCCCATGCCGGGGATTAGGCTGCCGACCTCGAACAGCTTGCCGCGCGAGGACACATCGAGCGATCGCATCATCGCTGGGCCGGGGATGTTCATGCCGACGGCGATGCGCTTGCCATTGCGCGACAGCGCGTGGCAGCCGACACACAGGGCGCCGGCGCGGAGGCCGTTGTAGAACATCTCGGGCTTCTGGGCGCGCAGGCCGAAGTCGTAGCGAACCACGCCGCCCGCCGAGGCGGCCCAGTAGTAAAGGCCGCCCAGCATGTCGTTCTGCGCGAACGACAGCTTGTTGGTCATCGACTGTCCGACGCCGCCGCCGCTGGCACGAGTACCGCGAATGGTGATCTCGGCAGTGTGGTTGCGGGCGCTGTTCGAGATCAGCTTCCAGGTCTTTTCATCGGGCTGGAACACGCAGCCGGTACCGACGGTCTTGCAGCCGGTGTACATGCGCAGGTTCAGGGTGTCGGTGACGACCTTGATCTCAAACAGGTCGGCGTTCTTGGGCTGGAAGTGAAACTCCAGCAGGTTCAGGTTGGGCGGAATCAGCGCGCCGTTGGGCGGATAGACAAAGTCAGGAGCGCTGCCGGGATCGCTCATGCCGCCAAACTTGGTCGGGGCGTCGCCGGGTGCTCCGGGGCCGATGACCACGACATCGGCGCGCAGCGTCAGGCTGGTCTCGCCAGTGTCGTCGCCCAGCCGCGCCCGTACCGTGCTCTTGCCGGCCCCGCCGGGTCGGTAGTTGAAGGTGGGGCCTTGAAAGCTGCCCAGCGCTTCGTCGTCGATCGAGAGCATGGCCTGGGCCGACACATCCTCGCGCTGCCGCATGACCTGATAGTTGATGGAAAGCGGCGACTTGCCATCCACCGTCATCTCGACATTTTCGGGCTGCAGCCACAGCGATCCAGGTCCCGATGCCGGCCGGTTGCCCCCTTCACCATCGCCGTCGACAAATCGTCCGCTGGCGCAGCTTGCTAGGCCCAGCAGCAGACCGAACCCAGCAACCAGGCGAAGGTGAGAACGGTGGGGCAACGTGACCAGACGCGAGGTAGTCATCTTGAACCTCCCTTGGGGGGGCAAGCGGTGCGTGGATCGAGACAGAGCCCGTCGCGGCGAGCGCGACCTAGCAGCACTTCAATGCGGGGACAAAAGAGCGTGAGCGTTACGCGCCTTTATACGAAATGTCAGGTCAGGCGGGGCGACAATTTTGTGTGCGGAATCGCTCAATC
>CALFYE010000570.1 GCA_937952145.1 uncultured Myxococcales bacterium | reverse complement strand
GGGTTACAGCTGCGCATGCGGGTGCGGCGCCGGAAACACATCGCCCTGCATCGTGAGCCGGCCCCGAGTCCAACCGGGCCGACCGAGCGCTGAAGCATGGATGTGTAAGCTCCCCCGTCAAGGCGACACTGCCAATGGAGAACTTCGGGCTTCAAGGTTGGTTCGATACGTGGCGGGCGGCAGGCCTGCCAACGCCTCATGAGGCCGCTCCTCGTTGTAACTCTGGAGCCATTCCTCAGTGATCTCCCGGACCTGCTCCAGCGACTCGAATACGTACGCATTGAGGACTTCCGTGCGATAGGTGCGATTGAATCGCTCGATGAACGCATTCTGGTTCGGCTTCCCAGGCTGGATATACCATAGTTCGATCCCGTGCTCCGCACACCAGGTCATAAACCGGTCCGCGATCAGTTCCGGGCCATTGTCGAGCCGAATCGCCTGCGGTCGTCCGCGCCAGGCCACCACTTGCTCCAAGACGCGAATCACCCGGTCCGCGGGCAGCGACGTGTCGACTTCGATCGCCAAGCCTTCCCGCACGCCTTCGTCCAGCACATTTAAGGTGCGAAACCGGCGGCCGCCATAGAGCGTGTCGCTCATGAAGTCCACGGCCCAGGTCGTATTCGGCTGTGGCACCACGAGCAGCGATTGGCGCAGGCGAACCGGAAGCCGCTTCTTGGTCCGCCGTGGCAAATTCAGCCGCAACTGACAGTACACCCGCCAGAGGCGCTTATGGTTCCAGGGGCGCCCATCCAGCCGGAGTCGATCACAACATTTCCAGAACCCCCACCGACTCTTGGCCGCCACAAGCGTGGTCAACGCCGCGATCACTGGCGCATCCCGCCGCGCCCAATCCACGAGCGGCCGATAGTAGGTGGCTCGATGCAATCCCACGGCACGACAGGCCCGCTGAACCGGAAGGCCATTGACCGTCACCAGATGCGTGACGACCTCCCGCCGTTCAGCAGGCCTTAGAGCTTTTTTGCGATGACATCCTTCAGGGCCAGATTCTCCAACGACAGGTCGGCATACATCCGTTTGAGCCGACTGTTTTCGTGCTCCAGCTCTTTGAGCCGCTTCACATCGGAGGCCTCCAGCCCACCGTACTTCGCTTTCCACTTGTAGTACGTGGCGGAGCTGATGCCGTAGTGCCGCCAGATCTCATTGACCGGGCGACCGGCGTCGGCCTCTTTCAGAATCGACACAATCTGCGTTTCGGTGAACTTCGACTGGCGCATGGAAACCTCCTGGCTAGGGTGGCTATTCTGCCAGAAAGTTCTCCTTATTGAGTGCCGTGATTTACGGGGAGCTTACACCCCCTCTTCACACCCCAGCATGAATGCGCGTAGAAACTATTGGCATGGACTAATGAACCGTCAAAGAGTTGACCATTGCTTGAGGCGGCATTTTCCTGGCCTCGAATTCTGGAACGGAAAGAGTGCCTCCACCTATTTCCTGGATCGGCAGGCAAGGTGAGGTTGGTTCGCAATTGTGATCGACACACCACTTACTGCCACACAGTAGGTAGGAGAAGTATGTAAGCCAACGATTTGCTACTAGGGTCACAGCGCTTAAGGCCCGGCCCCAAGAAATGAAGGACTTTTTGAGCCAGACCTTAGTGTGGAGGTTGAAGTTAACAACGACACTCCGGATAAGGTTGCCATGATGCGTTGGGTCCCTTTGGAATAGTCATCGCCGTATTACCCGGAGGGAACGTTTCAGATCGACCATAAATCACAATTTGGAAGGCGAAGCCTAACTCTGCTGCGCAGGACTTCGCTCTCCAGGTTAGCACAGTTGGCATGGCGCATCGATAAAACAGCACAGACTAGTTTGCTCCATGGCTGCTTGACCTTCCCCCGATTTCACAGACACTTCCATACGTGGGAGAATGAGAAAATCGGAGGACAGGATGAGCACGAAGACACGACGGTCGTATACGGAGACGTTCAAGGAAGAAGCCGTGCGGTTAGTCCGGGAGTCAGGGCATCCCGTCGCCCAGGTGGCGCGGGATCTGGCCAAAGTGCTGGGAGTGTCGGGCCGTAGCGATGGCGCGCTGACCAGCGAGCGCTACGTGATTACGTGGTGTATCGGCCACTTGGTCGAGCTGTGCGAGCCGCATGAGTACGATCCGGCGTGGAAGCCGTGGCGACTCGACCGACTGCCGATGCTACCGAAGCCGTTCAAGCTGCGACCGATTCGGACCTCGCTGCGGCAGTGGAAGGTGGTGCGCGAGCTGCTGCGCAGTCGCTCGTTTTCGGCGGTGATCAATGCCTGCGATGCCGGTCGTGAAGGCGAGCTGATCTTTCGTCTCTGTTACGAGCTTTCGGGCTGTCGTCTGCCCATCGAACGGCTATGGATTTCGTCGCTGACAGAGCATGCGATCGCGCAAGGACTTGCGCAGCTTCAGTCGGGACGAGCGTTTGACGATCTGGCTCGGGCGGCGCGCTGTCGCTCGGAAGCGGACTGGCTGGTGGGAATGAATGCGACGCGCGCGGTGACGGTCTGGCGGCGCGGAGAACAGAGCGTGCTGTGTTCTCTTGGGCGGGTGCAGACACCGACGCTGGGAATTTTGACGCAGCGAGAGCATCAGATTCGCAGCTTCGTGCCGCAGGACTATTTTGAAGTGGAAGCACAGCTTCGTTCCGTCGAGCAGCGTGCATCGGCGATGTCATTTTCGGCGCTGTGGCAGCACGGGAAGCATCGTCGACTGGCTGATCGGTCGCTGGCGGAGCAGCTTGTGACGCGCGATGGGCCCGCGCCGATCGTGGTCGATTCGGTTGACGAAAAGAAGCTGAAGGAACCGCCGCCTCTTCTGTTTGATTTGACGTCGCTGCAGCGGACTTGTAACCGTCGCTTTGGCTGGTCGGCTCAGCACACGCTCAGCGAGGCGCAGCGGCTCTACGAAGAGCACAAGCTGCTGAGCTATCCGCGGACGGACTCTCGGTATCTGGGTCGGGATGTGATCGCGCTGCTGCCGAAGCTGTTTGCGGCGGTTGGTTCGTCCAAGACGTACGCCGCGTTCGCAAATCAGCTACGTGACGTGTCGCCGCCGCGTCGGGTCTTTCAGGATCAGCGCGTCACCGATCATCATGCGATCATTCCGACGACGACGACGCTGACGGATGCTCGCTTGACAGCACTGAGCGTCGATCAGCGCAAGCTGCATGACCTGGTCGTGCGACGTTTTTTGGGGGTGTTCTTTCCGGATGCGGAGTTTGCGCAGACGACGGTGACGGTGCGCGTCGAAGCGGAAGGGAGTGCGCTGGGCGGAGCGCTTGTGGCGGACTCAGACGGACGACTGCCGGGGCTGCCGACGCCTCCCGATCGGTATGTGGCGCAAGGAAAGCAGCGGCTCGTCGCTGGCTGGCAAGAGGTCGCCGGTCTAGAAGGCGATGGTCCCGTGCGTCGCAAAGGCAGCGAGGACAGCGACGGTGGCGATGAGGAAGGGGAGGAGCCGCTGCAAAATCAGCTGCTGCCGCGACTGCGGGAAGGCGAGCGGGTGGTCGGTGATTTTTCGGTGCTGGCCAAGCAGACACGACCGCCGCCTCGATTTAGTGATGCGTCGCTTCTGTCGGCGATGGAAAGCGCGGGCAAGCAGCTATCAGACGAAGCGCTGCGACGGGCGATGAAGGACTCGGGGCTGGGGACTCCGGCGACGCGTGCGGCGGTGATCGAGACCTTGATTTCTCGACGATATGTGGAGCGACGAGGCAAACAGCTGTGGCCGACGTTGCTCGGGATGGATCTGATCGACAAGCTGCCGGAAGCAAGCCTGGCGTCGGCGGAGCTGACCGGACAGTGGGAAGCGCGACTGAATCGGATGGCGCGGGGCGAAGACTCGGCGCAAGACTTTATGGCCAGCATTGTCGCGTACGTCGAGCAGCTGATTGGGAAGGTTCGCGCGGCACCCACTCCGGCAGCGATCGCTGTGAACACGGGACAGGCTGCGACGCCAGCAGTGAGGGATTCTTCGACGGGACGTAGACGAACGAATCTGCGCAGTGCGCGTCCGTCGCGAGCTTCTTCCTCGATGACGAAAGAGCGGGGCGTTCGTCCAGCAAGTGTGAGTCGGATCGCGAAGCCGAAGGGCGAACGAAAGCAGCAGGAGCGTCCGTCGCCGGGGACTCGAGTAGAGCCTTCGCTCGTCTGTCCTCGCTGTCAGTCCGCGTCGCTGATTTGGGGCAAGAGCGCGTGGGGCTGCTCGGACTATCGCGTCTGTCGGCTGGTCATTCCGTTTGTGGTCGAGGGCGTTGCGCTTACGGAAAAGAACCTGGCTTCGCTCGTGACGGCGCGCAAAGTGCAGCTTCAGCGGCAGGGCAAGCGCGTGACGATACGGCTGGCTCCGTCTGAAGAACCAGCCGCTCAGGTGGACAAAGGGTCGGGGATTACTGCGCGTCTCTGAGGAACGGGAACGTGCTGGTCGACGGGACACCGTCTGGGTCTTGAGCAACACCGTCGGACACAGTGGCGGTTCCACCAACCAGCAAGGTGTAGGTCTGATCGACCGCGTCAATGGCTGGCGAGCGTCCACCGCAGTCGTCCACCGTCGGGACGTTGAGGAACTTCAGCTCGACGGCCATGTAGCGGGTGCAGGCGGTCTTGCCGGTGTCGACCAGATCGTCGACGATCAGCCAGCCCTCGCCATCGCCCGCGACCGACTTGAGGACCGCCGCCTCGCGCTGGGTCTGGTCGTCGTAGGAGCTGATGCAGACGGTGTCGATCAGCCGGATGTCGAGCTCGCGGGCGATGATGTGGGCCGGCACCAGGCCGCCGCGGGTGATGGCGACGATCCGCGCATAGGGGCCGCGCTCCGCCAGGCGCCAAGCCAGGGCCTTGGCGTCGCGGTGCAGCTGCTCCCACGACACCGGGTAGTAGTGCCTGACTTGGTCGTCCATCGGTCGACTCCCGGCTCCACGATGACGGGCAAGTGGTCGACCGGCCGAACACTTGTCAAGCCGGGTTGCGGCCCTAGTCTGGGCGTTCCGCTGGCAGGGGAGACGGGCGATGGAGGAGCCGGAGGTCAGGATCAAGCCGCAGACCGGCATCGGCCGCGATCTGTACACCTTGTCCGTGGCCGAGCTCGAGCAGTTCATCACCGAGCTCGAGGCCGAGATTGTCCGCGTGCGTGCCGAGATCGTGCGCAAGCGCGACGTTCGCGGCGCCGCCGAGGCGCTGTTCCGCCGGCCCACCGGCGCCGTGGAGCCCGATTGATCCACTTCTGCCCGCGCTGCGGCGCGCCTGTGGAGCTGCGCCGGCCCGAGGGCGACGACCGCGAGCGGGCGGTCTGTTCCGCCTGCGGCACGGTCCACTACGAGAACCCCAAGGTCGTGGTCGGCAGCGTCTGCACGCTGGGCGAGCGTCTCCTGCTCTGCAGGCGCGCGATCGAGCCACGGCGTGGCTTCTGGACCATCCCTGCCGGCTATCTCGAGCTCGGCGAGACCGCGGAGGCCGGGGCCATACGCGAGGCGTGGGAGGAGGCTCGGGCGCGGATCGAGATCGACGGCCTGATGGCGGTCTACAGCGTAGAGCGGATCGGTCAGGTGCAGCTGCTCTATCGCGCGAAGCTGCTGCATGAGGACGTTGCCGCCGGCGACGAGAGCCTCGAGGTGCGGCTGGCGGGTTGGGACGAGATCCCCTGGGACGAGCTGGCGTTCCCGACGGTCGGCTGGATCCTTCGGCATGCGAGCAGTCTGCGCGGCGTGCCCGGTCCGCTGGTCACCGTGACCAATCCTGGGCGGCAACAGCCGGCTGCCATTGCGGGCGAAGGCGCCATCTAGCGATTGACAAGCGGCGTCGACCTGTTACCTGCGCTTGCCATGATGTCGAGGAATTTCTCCATCAGCCTGCGACGACGACGCGGCCTATTCGGCCGTGCCGTCACCCGTCCGGCTGGGCGCTGATCGCAGCGCTCCTGGCGGCGGGTGAGTTCCCCACCCGTCGCATCCCGGACCTCCCATGCTTTCCATTCATACCGAAGGCCCTGCCGATGGGCCGCAGATCGAGGCGCTGCTCGACCGGGCCTTCGGGCCCGACCGCCATGCCAAGACGTCCTACCGCTACCGGGACAGCGTGGCGCCACTGGGCGAACTCTGCCTCGTGGCCCGAGTGGCCGGCGTCCTGGTCGGCGCCATCCGCTACTGGCCGATCCGGCTGGGCCACGAGCCTGCCCTGCTGCTCGGGCCGCTCGCCATCGAGCATGTGAAGCGGAGCCAGGGCATCGGCCGCGCCCTGACCGAGGCGAGCCTCACCCGTGCGGAGGCCGCGGGCTGGCGGCTGGTCTTCCTGGTGGGCGATCCGGCCTACTATGCGCGCTACGGCTTCGCGGTGGCGCCGGCCAACATCGTCATGCCCGGCGAGTGCCCGGCGCGGCTGCAGTTCCGCACCCTCGCCGGGGCAGCCCTCCCGCCCGAGGGTGGCACCCTGCTGCCGGCGCGCTCAGGCGCGGGCGTCCAGCCAGGCGAGGAGCGGCTCGCGCAGCATCCCCATGCCTTTGTAGGCGGCCATCCCGGGCTCCATCTCGCGGATCCGCGCAGCCATTGCCAGGGCGACGGGGGGCTCGGCGGCCACCTCGCCCAGGCGGCGGACCACGGTGCGGATGGTGAAGACGACCGCCCGGCTCTGCGGCAGCCGGCGCAGGGTCTGCCGCTCGACGCGGAGCCAGAGCTTGTCGCCGGCATTGTCGGCCGTGAGGTCGGGGACCGGCTTGCGCGGCTGCGGATGGAATAGGACGGGCACCTCGACCACCGACCAATTGGCGCGCCAGATCGGGCGCTCCACCACGAGCGTCGCGAGAAAGCGGTCGGCGGCGCCGCCCAGCCTGGCGGCGAAGCCGGGGACCGGCGCGTGGATCTCCGCCATCGGCCGCCCCAGCTTCTCATGCAGGTGCCAGTGGGCGGGCGCGCACAGCAGGGCCGCGGTCAACGCGTAGGCGCCGTCCGGGCGCGCCTGCATGATGCAGAAGTCCTCCTGCGCCAGGCCAGCCAAGCTGGCGAGGCCCTCGACCTCGGCCGCGGGGCGCTCGCCGCAAAACCCGTGCACCATCGCCACCAGCTCGCGCACGGCCGCCAGCGCGCCGGGCAGCATGGCGAGAACCTCGTCCGGCCGCGTCGCGACCAGCGCCTGTCGCGCCGCGGTCTCCTCGACGAACGCAGCGTCGCGCCACAGCCAGTCGGCCGGGTCGAGCGCGTTGAGCCCCATGGCTAGCTTCCAGGGGCCGTCCAGGAACACCAACGGCAGCCGCATGGGCCGATAGACCCGGCCGCAGGTCCTGCCGTCAAGCCCTGCCGGTTGCGGTGCCGCACCAGTATGCCGTACAAGCGGCACCCGTCGGGGCGTAGCTCAGCCTGGTAGAGCGCCAGCTTTGGGAGCTGGATGTCGCGAGTTCGAATCCCGCCGCCCCGACCAATGCGCCCGGCCCGTCCGGGACAGCGCGATCTCGCCTGATCGATCGTGGGCCACACCCTTGATCGCGGTCAATCCTGCCCGTGGTGGAAGGGGTTAGGCAGAGAGCATGTCCAAGGTGCCGGCAGGGCCGCCGCTGTGGCGGCAGGGGTTTCGGCCGTTCTTCCTCGCGGCGGGGATCTGGGCGCCGGTAGCACTGGCGGTCTGGGTGCTGGCGCTCGCCGGCGGGATGACGCTGCCAACGGTGCTGCCGCCCGCGGCGTGGCATCCGCATGAGCTGCTGTTCGGCTATGCCGGCGCGGTGGTGACGGGGTTCCTGCTCACGGCCGTGCCCAACTGGACCGGCGGGCTGCCGGTCGGCGGCCGGCCGCTCCTGCTGCTGTGGCTGCTCTGGCTGGCGGCGCGCCTGTACGGGCTCGTCGGCGGCGCGGTCGCACCGCTGCCGGCGGTGGCGATCGAGGCCGGCTTCTGGCTGGCGCTGGTGGCGGCCATGGGGCGCGAGGTGGCCCAGGGCCGGAACTGGCGCAACCTGCCGGTGCTGGCCCTGGCCGGCCTGCTCGGCGTCGCCTGCCTGCTGTCGCAGCTCGAGGCCATGGGCCTCCCGACCGGGCCGGTCGGCAGGCGGTTGGGGCTCGCCGCGCTGGTGGTGCTGATCGGCCTGATCGGTGGGCGGGTGGTGCCGAGCTTCACCCGCAACTGGCTGGCCAAGCGTGCGGCACCGGCTTTGCCGGCACCCTTCGGCCGGCTCGACCGGCTGGCCCTGGCCGTGCTGCCGGCGGCGCTGGTGGTCTGGGTGGTGGTTCCGGACGGGGCGCCGGCGGGCGCGCTCTTGACGCTCGCCGGGGCAGTCACGCTGGCGCGGCTCGCCAGATGGCGCGGCCTCGCCACGGCGGCCGAGCCGCTGGTGGCGGTCCTGCACCAGGGTTATGCGTGGCTCGGGGTCGGGCTGCTGCTCCTGGGGCTGGGCATCCTGCTGCCCGACAGCATCGGCCGGCTCGCCACGCTGCATGCGCTCACCGCCGGGGCCATCGGCACCATGACGCTGGCGATCATGACCCGCGCCACGCTCGGCCACACCGGTCGCGGGCTGATCGCGGACCGCCTTACCGTCGCCATCTACGCGCTGGTGCAGGCGGGTGCCCTGGTGCGGGTCACGGCACCGGTGCTGCCCTTCGACTATGCGGCTGCGCTGGCCGCAGCGGCCCTGCTGTGGGACGGCGCGTTCCTGCTGTTCGTCGGGCGCTACGGGCCGATGCTGACGGGGCCGCGGGCGTCGGGGCCGGGATGAGTCAGCTCTGGTGGATCGGGAGCAATTGCCCTGGCTGATCGCCCGCGCCGCCTTCGAGCCGCGCTGACATGAGCGGCTGGTTCGAGCTCGGCAGATCGGAAGAGCACACGTCTGAACTCCAGTCACGCCAATGTATCTC
>CALFYE010000569.1 GCA_937952145.1 uncultured Myxococcales bacterium | reverse complement strand
CCCCCTCGCTGATCTCCAGCAGCCATGCCTCGGCCAGCACCTGGTACGACAACCCTGACGTGTTCTTCGAGTGGTCCTTCCCCGTCTCCGAGCGCAACGTCAAGGGCATCTACTACGTGCTCGACAACTACGGCGACACCATCCCCACCAAGTCGGCCACCTTCGTCCCGCTCCCGCAGAAGAAGATTCTGCGCAGCATGGTGGCGAACGGCGTCTGGGTGATGCACATCCTGGCTATGGACCAGCAGGGCTACCTGACCAAGGCCGCCACCCACCTGCGCGTAAACGTCGGCATGAACCCTGGAGTCGGCTCGGTCATCGGCTTGGTCAGTGATGCCGGCGGCAAGCCGCTCGACGGAGCAGCGGTGACGCTAAACCGCGGCCTGTACAACCAGACGACGAACAGTAGCGGCAACTACAACCTGACCAACGTATCCGCCGGCATGTACGAGCTACGCGCGACTAAGGCCGGCAAGACCACGACGCAGATGATCACCGTGGTGAAAGACATGTCGACCTCCGCCAACGTCAGCTTGCCCTAGAAGCTGGCCGACATCGCATCGGGTATACGCAGTTGTAAATTGACCTGCTGCGGCGCCTTCGGCTAGTTTGTCGATCGCGCCCTTACCGGGGGAATAGCTCAGTTGGTAGAGCACCGGCTTTGCAAGCCGGGTGTCGTGGGTTCGAATCCCATTTCCTCCACTGGCCGCCTGTCGGCCAATTTGTTTTCGCTGCTGTGCACCGCTTGTCGCTGCAGGTTGAGATGAGAGCCCCGGGCCAGCGCAGTCGCATGGGGATGTGCTGGATTCCCGCGGCCGCCAAGGTGGCTCTCGCTGCCGCTCTCCATAGAGCTCGACTGGATGGGAGATCCCTCATGAAGATGAACACGCTGCTGCGTCATGTCTGTCTCGCTGGTGCCTTCGTCACGCTGAGCGCCTGCCCCACCCCGACGCCAACCCCGACCGAGCCGGTCACCATGGCCACCGCGACGATTGAGTCGCGCAGCACAAGCACCGTCACCGGCTCGGCCTCCTTCGAGCAGGTCGGCAACAAGGTCAAGGTCGTGGTTGAGATCAGTGGCGCCACGGCCGGGCAGCACGGCCTGCACATCCACGAAAAAGGCGACTGCAGCGATCCCGCCGGCAAGTCGGCAGGTGACCACTTCAACCCGGGCAAAGTGGATCACGGCGGCCCCGACAAGCCCGCGCATCATGCCGGTGACTTCGGCAACATGACCATCGCAGAGGACGGCAAGGGGCGCATGGAAGTCGAGTTGGACTCGGTCAGCGTCAGCCAAGGCGAAAATGCCATCCTCGGGCGCGCCATCGTCTTCCACGAGAAGCCAGATGATCTGACGACCCAGCCAAGCGGGAACTCTGGGGCCCGCCAGGGCTGCGGTGTCATCAAGCCGCTCAAGAAGTAATGCCCCGCACCGCCCTCACTGCGGGTCGGAATAGGCCCCTCTGCACGTCGCCTCACCCTCGCTGCTGCCCCTCAAGAATCGCCGCCTAGTCGAGCGGACAAAGACTCCATCTTGTAATGCCCAACACGACGCGATACGCTGATCGGGTGCGCGCTAGGTACCCCTATTGCCGCTTAGTCGCAGCATCGGCTCTCTTCCTTAGCACCGCCACCGGCGTGCCGGGCTTGCCACCAGACATCGGCAGCCAGCCACGCGTGGCTCAGGCCAAGGCCGTTGCCCTAGCGGCCGATCCCAGCTTCGGCGGCGGTTATGTCGCGACCAGCACGGTCCCCCTCGATTCATCGACCAACGCGCGCCATGTAGTGATCATCAGCGAAGACGGCATGCGGCCCGAACTGATCACGCAGCAGCAGCGCATGCAGTGGCACCAGCTCCTGGCCAAGAACGGTGCGTACACTTGGCGCGCCCGCACCATCCGCACCGCCTCGACTCTGCCCTCGCACGCTTCGATGTTATCGGGAGTCGATGTCAACCTGCACGGTCTGACTTGGAACAACTGGCGCCCGCAGAAGGGCTACATCCAGGTCCCGACCATCTTCAAAGCCGCTGAGGACAATGGCCTCAAGACGGCGGCCTTCGTGGGGAAGTTCAAGCTGCGCCACATCCTGCCCCCTGGCACCGTCGATGTCTTTCAGCGGCCCGGCTACTACTGCAAGAAAGTCAGCGAAGAAGCAGCGCGCTACATCGAGCGCGAAAAGCCAGCGCTGACCTTCGTTCACTTCTCGGACCCCGACGAAAAAGGCCACTCGGCCGGTTGGATGTCGGAAGACCAGAAGCGCGCTGCCCGCGACGCCGATGCCTGTCTGGGCACCATCTACCAGGCCATCGAACGAGCCGGCATCCTCAACGATACGCTGGTCATCGTCTCTGCCGACCACGGCGGTCACAACCACAATCACTCCGGGGCGCTACTCAGCGATCGCAACATCCCCTGGATTGCCATGGGTCCCGGTGTGCGGCGCGGCTATTCGATTCAGGGCCCCATCTCGACCATGGACACGGCAGCCACGGCGCTGGCGGCACTCGGTCTGCAGCCGCAGACTCGACTGGCCGGCAAGCCCATTCGCGAGATCTTCCAATAAGGGACCTAGGACTCGGCGTGCCGGATCTCCAGACGAAGGGCGTGCAGTCGCGGGCCTGGCTGTTGCAGGCTCTCGCAGTCTGTCTCGTGACCTCCCTGCCCGGCGTCCTTGTCGCCCGGGCCGAGCCACCAAGCGCTGACGTGGCCGCGCCAAATGCGACGGTTCCCCCGACGAGCGCCCCCGGTGCGCTCCCCCCGGCCTGGTCCGATGCGTTCGCTCAGCTGGCGAGCGATCCACGCCCCCCGGCCTTAGTCCGCGACACGCACTACATCGTCTCCAACGAAGACAACCACTTTGTCTGGCGCAGCTCGATTGAGGGCCGCGGCGGCGTCTACATCGGCGTCGGCACCGACCAGAACTACCTCCTTGCAGCCTGGGCCCGCCCCGAGTTCATGGTGCTGCTCGACTTCGATCAGGTGGTCGTCGATCTGCACCGCGTCTATGGCGTCATCTTCCTGAACTCACCGACGCCGCACGACTTCCTGGATATGTGGGAAGACCGCAACGTGCGCCGGGTCGAAGAGCTCATCGAGGCCCTCAAGGTCGATGCCCCCACCCGTCGCGGCATGCTGGCGGCGTATCGCATGGCGCACTTTGCCGTGCCTCGCCGGCTGCGACGGGTTGAAGCGGCGTACAAGCCCCTGGGCATTCGCTGGTTTCTCAACGACATGAACCAGTATCGCTATCTCGTCGAGCTGTTCCGCAACGGGCGGGTGGTGATGGTGCGCGGCGACCTGAGCATCGGTGGCGCGATGTCGAGTGTAGCGGGTGCCATACAGAAGGTCGGCGGGGTTGCCCGCACCATCTATCTATCGAACGCTGAGCGCTACTTCCCATACACCCCCGGTTTCAAGAAGAGCCTGCTCGCTCTGCCGACGGACGACCGCGCACTCGTCCTGCGCACCCGGGCCCGGATGAGCGGAGCCTACGAGTACATCATCCAGGATGCTGGCAACTTCAAGCGCTGGCTCGACTGGGGCAAGATGAGCTACGCCGTCGAGCTAACGCGCTACCGCGAGATCGACCACGCCACCGGCGCCTACTTCATCCGTCGCGAGCCGCCGAGTAGCGCAGGCAAAAACGGCGGCAACCCCAGTCAGCCGCCAACGACAGCGCCCGCAGCGTCGCCAGCGACGGTTCCGACGGTGATGAAGGCCGCGACCACCCCGCCCAGCGGCGGATCCCCCCCGCTGATATCACCGCTGCCCCCTGCGACGAGTCCACTTTCGCCGCCGCCGGCCAGTGGTACCGCCACAGCCCCCCGCACCGAAGGACCGGTGACCCAGCGCGTCTCTGCTGCGACTCCGCCGGCGCCGCCACCCGCCGCAGCCCAGCCATAGCGCGGACTGCTCGGGCCACCTCGGGTTAGCCCGGGAACTGGTACGCCGACAGGCGAATGCCCCAGACCGAGCCGTTGTAGGTCACGCGTCCGCGATCATCACCGGCTGCCCCCGCCGCCACCAAGAGCGGTATCAAATGCTCCTCACGCGGGTGGGCCTGGCGAGCTGCCGGCGCCTCCGCCCAGTTCAGGAGTCGCCGATCTCGCTCGCCCGCCGGCTGCTGCAGCGTCTCGCGCAACCAGGCATCGAATTCTTCCGAGACGGCGACGCCGCGCGGATCGCGGAAGCCACGCATGTTGTGATAGGTCATGCCGCTGCCGATGATAAAGACGCCCTCGTCCCGCAGAGGCGAAAGCGCGCGGCCAATCGCCAGGTGCTCGGCCGGATCGAGCCCTTGCTTAAGCGAGAGCTGAATCGTCGGCACATCGCCTTCGGGATAGGCGAGGAGCAGCGGGATGAAGGTGCCGTGATCGAAGCCGCGCTGGCCGTCCTCGGCCGAGGCGATGCCCGCTCCGCTCAACAGCGCACGCACCCGTGCCGCCAACCAGGGAGCCCCCGGGGCGGGCCAGCGAAGCGCGTAGGTCTCTTGCGGGAAGCCGTAATAGTCGAAGTAAAGCGGCGGCTGGGTTCCGGTCATCACCGTCGGTACCGCCACTTCCCAGTGGGCCGAGACAACCAGCAGAGCCTTGGGCTTTTCGGCGGGCAGCGACGGCAGCGCACGGAGGTAGTCGGAAAGCTCGCGCACCTCGGCGGGCCGCATCCCCAAATTCACAAACGGCCAAGGCCCCCCGCCATGCGGCAAGAAGACGACTGGCATGCGTCGGCGCATCGGCTCGGGTCGCGAGCCACTCTCCTCGGTCTTCTTCGTATCCAACATGCTCCCCTCCGTACTATTTCGCAGCGAGGAACGGCAGAGGCCTAGCGACTCGGAATCGGGGCTCCACGCAGCCGTCCCCACGCGATAAAGCCCGCGATGCCGCCCAGAAGCAGGTTCACCGGCACGAACTGCGCCTCGCCCCGCAGGATATGAAAGCCCGCCGCGAGCAACATCACCAGCACAAGTCCTAGCGCCGCGACGCTCGTTAGCTTCGGAGCGATGCGCGTCACCGACGGCAGGATAAGCCCGAGAGCGCCCGCGCATTCGGACAGACCGATGAACCGCACCAGGCTCGTGCCCGTCTGGGCAACCCAAGGAATGCGCTGGCCTAGCTCGTCGGCTGACATGAAGATCTTGCCCTTCCCCGCCGCCAAGAAAGCCGCCGCCAGCAGACCCTGAGTGACCCACAACGCGATGTGCAGCCCGCGTGCCGTCGGCAGCGCGTTACCGCTCGCCCCTGCTTCGTGACCTGTCCCTGGTAGTGTGCTGCTGCTCATGTGTCGCTCCTTGCTTTGTCGTTTTGGCCCCGGGTAGCTGCCGACGGTCGGTGAGAGGCCAGCCGCCTGCACCCCACGGGCCGCTCTTTCGTAGCACGTAGTCGACGTCTTCCGACCTTCAGAGCCCCAGTATTGGTTCGTTGCGCGAATTGCACTAGTGTCTCACGATAGGTCATTCTGTTGCGTAGGATGCACCAATGGATCTGAACCTCCTGTCCCTGTTCGTGGTGGTCGCCGAGTGCGAGAGCTTCTCGACGGCGGCCGACAAGCTCAGCCTGCGGCGCTCGTCAGTTAGCCGCAGCATCGCAGCGCTAGAACGTTCGTTGGGCGTGGGACTTTTTGCCCGCACCACTCGTCATGTGGCCCTGACTACCGCCGGCAAGGCCCTTTACGGCAAGGTCGCGCCACAGCTTGCGTCACTCAAAGACTCACTGGGCGCCCTGCCCGAGCGCGAGGAGCAGCCGTCCGGTGAGCTTCGCCTGACTGCCCCGAGCGACCTCGGCACTTGGGTGTTGCCCGAGCTGCTGTCGGGCTTCGCGCTGCGCTATCCGCAGATTCAGCTCGACGTCCGGCTGACCAACCGCATGGTCGACCTGGTCGCCGAGGGCTTCGACGTCGCGCTGCGCGCCTCGGGCGCTAAGCTCGCCGACTCGTCGCTGATCGCCCGCAAGCTGAGCGAGATCGAGATGCAGATCTACGCCGCCCCCGACTACCTGTCGCGCGCCGGCACCCCGCGCAGCCCCGATGATCTCAACGAGCACCGCTGGGTGCTGATGCGCGGTGTTCGCGTGCCTGCCAGCCTGCCCGCGCCGAGCAAGCAGCACCTGCACATCCTCGGCGACGACATCCTATTCATCCTAGAGTCGGTGCGCGCCGGCATTGGCCTGGGCATGGTGCCAAGCTATCTCGCGCGGGAGCATGTCGCCGCCGGCTCGCTTGTGCGGGTGCTACCTCGCGTCTGCATTGGCACCGGCTCGCTGTATCTCGTGCATCCACCGGCGCAGCACGTCCCGCGCAAGGTCAGCGCATTCTCCGAGTACGTGACGGCTCACTTCGCAGCGCACCCGCTGGGCACGCGCAGCCGCACAACGCCGGCGCGCCACCTGGACGATTGACTTGCGGGAAGCCGCTGGCTGATGCTGCCCGCTTGCCTCACGTCGCGCCCGGAGCTTCCCCCCGATGCCTACGCCCTCGCCGCTCTGCCGCATCCATCGTCGATCTCTGGGCCTTGTTTTGGCCTTGCTCACCTTGGTGCTGGGGACGGCATGCAAGCGCCAGGCTCCCGCCGCCGGGGGAGCCGCCGCTCCGCGCGGGGACGGACACTTGCTTCCCACCACCAAGCCAGGCGCATTCAATGTCGCCTTTGTCTACGTCGGCCCGATCGGCGACGGCGGCTGGACCTACACTCACGAGCTAGGGCGGCGGGCGCTACAGCAACGGCTTGGCGATGTGCACACCGCGTACATCGAAAACGTCTCGGAAGGCGCCGACTGCGAGCACGTGCTGCGGGCGCTGGCGCGCAAGCGCTTTGACCTGATCATCGCCACCTCGTTCGGCTACATGGACGCCATGGAGACCGTCGCTGCTGAGTTCCCCGCGACCAAGTTTCTGCACATCGCCGGCTGGAAGCAGAACGGCAAGAACTTCGGCAACGCCTTCGGCGCCATGGAAGACATGAAGTATTTGGCCGGCCTCATCGCTGGCGGACACGCCAAGGCCGATGCCCGCCCCCAGATCGGCTACATCGCGCCGTTCCCGATTCCCGAGGTGGTGCGCTTGATCAACGCCACCCAGCGCGGCGTGCGCCGCACCTGCCCCGAGTGCACGATGGACATCCGCTGGCTCAACGCCTGGGTCGATCCCAGCCGCGAGCAAGAGGCGGCGGAGTCACTGTTTGCCGCTGGCGCTGACGTGGTAATCACCGGTGCTGACACCACCTTGCCGCTGACCGTCGCCGGCCAGCGCGGCCGCTACGCCATCGGCTACGACTCGCCAACCGCCTGCGACGTCGAAAAGGGGCGCTGCCTGACCTCGACCTATTGGCGCTGGGAGGTCCTTTACATCGACACCGTGCAGCAGATCCGCGCCGGACGCTGGCAGTCCGGAACGTATTACGGCGATGCGGCGAGCGGCCTCGTCGGACTAAGTGGTTTTGGAGAGGGCGAGACGCCAAATCCGCAGATCCCCGCAGACGTGCTGACCGAGGTCCGCCGCACGCTCGCTGAGCTACGCGCCGGCCGCTTCAGCCGCTTCGACATCTTTGCTGGTCCGCTTCGCGATAACACCGGGCGCACCCTGCTTCCAATCGGGCAAAAGCCGACGCAGGCTGACCTGCTCGGGACCTCGGGCTGCAGCCTGTGCATGTCCTGGCTGGCCGAGGGCATCACCGGCACCTTGCCCCGCAAATAGCGTCGGTCCCACGCCCATGTCGTCCTCCAGCGAAGCGGCCACCGCCCCCGCAGACGACGCGCTCGACGGAGCCCCGCCGATGCCGATGCCGATGCCGATGCCGATGCCGATGCCGATGATCGTGGCCCGCGGGCTAGTCAAGCGCTTCCCGGGAGTCGTCGCCTGCGACCACGCCAGTCTGCAGGTAGCCGCCGGGGAAATACACGCCGTCGTCGGTGAAAACGGAGCCGGCAAGAGCACGCTGCTCTCGCTCCTCGCTGGGCTGTACCTGCCCGAGGAGGGGGAGATTTCTCTCGCCGGTCAGCCGGTGCGGCTGTCATCGCCCCGCGTGGCGGCGGCCCACGGCATTGCCATGGTGCACCAGCACTTCGCGCTGATCGGCAAGCTCAGCGTCACCGACAACCTGCTGCTGGCCGAACGTGGGCCTTGGCTGCTCTCGCGCCGCCGACGAGCCGAGCTCGCGGCGCGCATCGGCAGCCTCGCGGCGCAGCACGGCCTGCCCTGCGATCCCGCGGCCCGGATCGCCGATCTCTCGGTCGCTGAGCAGCAGCGCGTCGAGATCCTCAAGGCGCTGGCGCAGGACGCCCGCGTGCTGCTGTTCGATGAGCCGACGGCCGTCCTCACCCCCGTCGAAGCCGAGGGGCTGCGGCGGGCGCTCCTGGCTCTGCGACGAGCCGGGCGCACCATCGTGTACGTCAGCCACAAGCTCGACGAGGTGTTTGCTCTCGCCGATCGCATCACCGTCATGCGCGGGGGGGAAACCGTCTTGCATGCCGTCCCCACAAACGCCACCACGCCAGCCGAGGTCGCGCGCGAGATCATTGGGCCCCGCGCGGTCGGAAGCGAGCCGCCGACACCGCCTTCGCCACCTGCTCCCTCCGTCGCTGCTGCCGTCGCCCCCGCGCTGGAGCTAGTCGGCCTCTCCGCCCACGGCGCGCTAGGGACCGAGGCCCTCTGCCAGCTATCGATCTCGGTTCGCGCCGGCGAAATCTATGGCCTGGCCGGCGTCGCGGGCAACGGCCAGAGCGAGCTAGCCGAGGTGCTGTGCGGCCTGCGAGCACCGACCTCTGGAGAGGTAGATCGGAAGAGCACACGTCTGAACTCCAGTCACGCCAATGTATCTCG
>CALFYE010000568.1 GCA_937952145.1 uncultured Myxococcales bacterium | reverse complement strand
TGGCTCCAATGGACATCTGGAACCCTACACACCAAGTTTCGGTTGATGAGGGCTTCAAACTGTAATCGCAGACTCTTGGCAAAGGAGACATCGCGGAGGAGCGCTCCGGCTTCGATATTTCGGCTTTGCGCCGCGGTGGTCAGGTTTGCGGAGGTAACAAACGCTTGCTCATCATCGATCAGGATGCACTTGGCGTGCAGGCATGCAGTGGCCTTGGCTGCGTCATCTTCTTTCTGCGGCGCGAGCGACCGTGGATCAAAGTACAGTTCGGGCAGGCGCGACCAGGGCCACAGTTCGGCTTGAAACCAGCGGGCAAAGTCCGCGACGACCTGCTCCTGATTGGCTTCCATCTGCCATGGCATCCGCTTGAGGTTGCAGAACATCCGCACCCGCAGCTTGGGTAGTTGTGCCATGCGCTCCGCAAGGGGTCTTAGCAGAGGGTGTCCCGGCTCTTCTCCCTCCCTTCGTTTGTGTCCCAAGTTGTACGTGGAGACCAGCACGTATCTCTGAGCACTGCGAAACAGCTCATGGGCCACCACTGACGTATCGCGATTCCCTCGAACGTCCAAGTCAGACCACACCAGTTGCGGCTTCGGAACTGACTCCTGAGCCTTTCGAGAATCCGCCAAGAGTCGCAGTGTCACTGCTGCCTGCTCGCCATCCATTCTTGCGTTCTTCAGCTCCGTGAGCAGTCTTCCGATTGCATCTGCGTCCTCAACACTCAGCAACCGTTGAAGCTGGTCCCGGCTGGCAGCCATCGAGAGCGCTCCTCGTGAAAGGGCTGATGCGATACTCAGCAAGGCAGACGATGAAAGCCGCTCGTGCCCAGCACTCACAGAGTCTCTCCAAAGAACGCGACTGCACTTTCCTCAACCGTTGGAACCACCAACGCCCGGTCTAGTAGCTCATTGCGCCGTTCGCACGATGGCTCGGCAATCAGCAGACAGCCATGACAAGCGGCTCCGAGCAGCGGGCGACCATCGTAAGGATCGTCGGGAAAGTGGTGTGCGCACACTGGGTCGTTGCTACACAGGGTGCCCAGCTCAATGGCCGAGTTCAGGTGGCGATCAATTCTCCGTCCGATTTCTACGAGGCCCCCGAGTGTTCCTTCCGCGTCCGGCGTTCCTGTATAGAGCAGCAGGCCATACGCGGGGTCTCTGGTTTCGCGCACTGCTGAGCGAACGTAGATCCGCTCCCGGATGCTGGCCGAGGAATAGCCACACTCCAGCGACACCGCGGTGAGAAGTAGATGAGACAGAGAGTGCAGCAGAATGTACGGCATGCACACGCTGGTTACGAAATCGATCGAGAAGTCAGTCTTGTACTTGTCCTGAAGGCCGTTACGAAATTTGGCTGCACGCTGTCGGACTGCGCTACGGCGGGACCAGCGCTCGACAGCTTCCGCATCGAGAGAAAGAAAGACTCCCTCGCCACGATTTTCGATCGCAGGAAGCCACTTTACATCCAACGCCAGATTGGCTACTCGAACCTTCAGGTCAAGGTCTTCCCCTAGCGGTTCGGTCGGTGCTTCAAATCGGGTGAAGCCAACTTGCGTGACGACCTCGCGCAGCCGATGTGCGAGCACGACACGCTCGATGAGTGGTGGCAGCGTGATATGCAGGCGTCGAGAATAGAAGTCCCCTTCGGGTACGTCCTCTCCCAGCTCTTCAGGAACGGAAAGGAAGGTGGTTAGCTCGACATCCTTTAGGGAGGGAGGCGCAACTTCATCAGTCTGAACCCGTCGCTGGCACTCGGCCCACACCCGATCGTCGTCGATTCCCTTCAGGCACTCCGCCACTCGCTGCTTCTTCCGCTCCCTGCGGACATCCGTGACGCTCTCTGCATATTGCAGAAAGTCATCCCATACGGCATCGACGGCCCGTCGCAAGTCCGCATCCGCATCTGGTATGGATATCGCCCTCTCTATGACGGGAAAGTAGGCGTTGCTGGCGTGTCGAATCAAGAGCCGATTCCCATGGGGTTTGCCATCTTCCCCCTGACAAACCTCACGCGCAGCCGGACCGAGCCACAATCGTTCGCCCTGACACAAACCGAGCACGGTGTGCTGGTTCGCTCCCCCTTGCAAACGGACCAGCGGCAACTCCTTTTCGCAGGCTTCGCAGCGGAGGTACAGCTCGGTGAGGTCGCCGGTCGTGCCGCGTTCATCGAGCCAGAGCAGCCCACCACACGACACGCCTTCCCCATGCACAACTTTGCGCCAATCGATGTCACTGATGTGGCCATTGGGACAGCCTTGCACAAAGCGAACAGGGACCACAGGCCAGCGACGAGACTTTCCTTTGAGATCATCGATTACGAGTCGTCCTTGGCGCAGCGCGGTGCGGTGACACAGAGGCCGAGAGCGTCCATGACTTTTGCTAATCCGCTCGTACTGAGCCACAAACCACTCGGGGAACTCCCAGGCTGCCATCCCGGCAATGCCGTCATCGCGATCAGGCCGCTCTGGCACAGGGGGCGCACGTAGCTCCAGCGCCGGCAGACCCAATCGCTCACGCAGACTGGCGAGCAGCCGAGGCTCATGGATGAGCGGTTTGTCACCGGGCCAGTGTTCCAATCCTGCAACCAACACGCCATAGTCGGGCAGATCAACCAGAGCTCCAGGACCATAGGTGGAAACAACCTGACTCTGGCGAATGCTTACGCGGCTCATTAGACCTCCCCTCCGTCCAGGCGCTTGACCAGCACCGGCACCTCGGCTTCTACATCACGTAGCGACCACTGCGCTTTGAACTTGCGCAGCGGTGACTGAGGCGGCTCCCGTTTCAGGTCTGGATCCAGCGGTGCATGGAGAAGCGCCTGACGACTCGACACCTCGTGCCAGTACTGAAGTCCGCTCTGCGACTCCGCCGCGTGAGCGATTCCTTCCCATGCATCTAGCAGGTCGGCCAGCCTAGCCTCGACCTTGTGGCAGAGCTCTGCTTGCTCTTCGCTCGAATCGAACTTGCGATGATTCTCTGCCCGTTTCCGTAGCCGCTGACGAACGAAGTCGAGCTTGCTGCGATGTTCGGGTAGTTCGCCTGCCGCGATGGGCTTGGTCATGGCTGGCTCCCCATGTCGAGCCAGCGTGACCGTCACTGCAGCCAGTCCGCGATCGATGGCACGCGGCGCAAAGGGCGTAACACTGGTGGCTTCCACCGCACGATAAAAGGTCTCGTGATAAGCCTCGAAGCGCTCGTAGTGAGAGCGGTCACGCGGCTTGTGGACATTCAGGAGTGTCACCACCAGTCCGGGCTTTGCCTCTTCGCGACCGACGCGGCTGGTTGCTTGGATGTACTCAGCTGTCATCTTTGGCTGGCCCAGCACCACCAACAGCCCCAGCCGCGAGATATCCAGACCCACGGAAATCATGTTGGTGGCAAGCGCGACATCGACGTGCTGGTCCGATGAAAACGGCAGGGACAGATGTTCCTTTGCAACCGACACCTCGCTGGTGTCGACTCGCGAGGTCAGCTCCAGCGTCTCGAATCGGATGGTTCGATCCGTAAAGTGTCCTGGCGGTTCGTTCATCCTTCGCCGTCGTCCGTAGCCGGTGAGGCGTCCCCGTACCTCATCTTCGACGATGCGCCGACTGCCGCCCAGTTCCCGCAGCGCATTGAAGTATCCCAACAGCGTCATATAGGGGTCGGCTGGGTTGTCGGGATTTTGCGCCCCTCCTGCGGCTTCATAGTGAACCTTGGCGGCAGACAGCAGCGCCAGATAGGTGCGCAGCAGCACGACCTTCAAGCTCCGTCCCTGCGCCGCCACTCCAACGTAGAGGCGTGGCTCCTTTTCAATCGGGCTCGCGGTCCGCGCAAAGAAGGTGTCCCTGCGATCTGGCCCTGGCGGAGGAAACACATCGACCTGGCTCCGACCAAACAGTGCCCGCACCTGCGCCTCGGCTCGTCGCACAGTAGCCGTAGAGGCAACGATCTTGGGTAGCACCAGCTTGTCGCCGACTTCGCGTGTGCAGAGCGCTTCCACCGCCGTTTCATACAGCCCCACCATGGTGCCGAGCGGTCCACTGATCAGATGCAGCTCATCCTGAATGATCAGCTCCGGTGGCAGCAGAGGCTTGGGCAGGCGCGTACCACTTCCGCGATCCCCTGGACCGTAGAAGCCTGCCGCATCGTAGCTTGTGACCTTCCCAAACAGCTTTCCGGGTGCAGCCAGCCAGGGCAGTGAAGCAAGCTTGTCCACCGTCGCGATCAGGAAACATGGCAGCCGCCGATACAGAGGCTCGTCGATTGCGACAATCGGCAGTGGCCGATCGCGAGTAAACGCGCAGCTTGGGTCGGCGCAGGTAATCTTCAAGTCCGTTGGCTGATCATCGTTTGGGACCAGATTGAACGACCCTGTCCCGAACTTGTGACCACACCATGGACACTTTTCCAGCGGAATGGGAACGGGCCGGTTCCGACTGTCGTTTTTGTACGCTAGGGTCTTGCTGCGCGCACTGCTGGGGTCGATGTCTCCCTTTTTGCCGAGGCGATTCGGCGTCGCCTTGCGACCGACCCATAGTCCGATCTCGAACGGCCACTTGCCCAGCTTGGCCGGTGCCTTCTGCCGTTCTAGCTCCAGCGCACAGATCAACCCAGCAGCTCGGCCCAGCTGATCCAGCGTCAGCAGCCGCAGCGTATAGCGCATCAGCACTGCGACACCCGCTGACGCCAGCGATGGATCGCGCAGCCGTCGCAGCACCAGCGTAAAGGCCGAAAGGCCCAGATAGGCTTCCGTCTTACCACCACCGGTTGGGAAGAACAGAAGGTCTACCACTTCGCGGTCGGCGCTTTGGGGTTCCACGATGCCGCGCAGGTTGAGCAGCAGGAACGCGAGCTGAAACGGACGCCAGGCGGGTGGGTCGACCGCTTCTGGGGACTTCTTTTGAATCTGTGCGTTGCGCTGTCGAGCGGCCCTGGCCATGGCGCGGTTGGCAATCCGAAACGCATCCAGCACCACGGGCTGCTTGAGCAGATCGATCCCCTCGCGAATCCGTCTTTCGGCAAGGCTGCAGCGTTCGAGCAGATCAGATGCAACCGCGGCCCGTCGTGGCGCAGCGTGAGCACGCTTACCCTGTGCAGTGATCCACTCTGCGTACGCCACCGGCAGCTTGCCAAGCTCCGCAACGACCTCATCGGCGCTTGCCATGTCGGCCAGTGTTTCCATTTGCAGCGTCAGCTTGGGTTGCTTGCCTGCTTCGACTCGCTCGACGGTCGCCTGCGGTAAAAAGGTGGTTCTCACTTCATCGCAGCGACCGTCCTTCACGATCGCATGGGTTGCTACACCGTGGCCCACCGCGAACTCACAGACATCGGCGTACTGCAAGTCTGCGATGCGCTCGTCCGGGTCATCGACTCGCAGACCGCGCACGTTCGCCCTGGGCACAAAGCCCCCGGAGTTCGCAGGCAGAGACACCCGCAGCTCGACTTGAAAGAGGTTCGCCTCTTCGACACGTTCCTCTTCCTTTGGGTCACGTTCATTGACCACGAACACCGATATGGCACGGGTTCCTGGCGGCAGTCCGGCCCGTTCCCCCACCGGGCGGGCGGTCAGATAGATCTTCACGCCTCGACTGTTCGGAACCTCTTTCGAGTCAAGCGGCATGGTACCGGCGGTCAGTGGGAGCTGAATCAGCTCGCTTCGCGGCTCGCGCTGCCAGACCTTGCGCTCGACCATCCCCGACGCACCAGCCACAGCGGCCACAATCTTTTTGTAGTCCCCCCACAGAAGCTCGACCTGTAGCGATTCGGCACTGGCGGGAACCAGGATGCTGACGCCGAGCGACGAGGGAAGATAGACCTTCCGAGGCGTCTGAACCTCTGGCGTCGTGTCGTCATCGCTGGGGCCCGCGCCATCATCGCCCGCAATCGGCGCACCGATTCCTTCGACCGAGCTGGGATCGAAGCGCTGCGACTCCGGCGCCCTGGTTGGAACCAGAAAGCCCGTCAGATACCAGCGCGACGGCGGATCACCCTCCCAGAGCTGCTCGCCAGCCAAAGGATGCCCCGGCCCAGGACCGATCAGATCGAGCGCCAGCGTTGCGACCAGCGCTTTGCGAACCTCTGCCGATGTCGTCATGCGCGCATCCTAGCAAAGTCGGGTCCGCTCGATAGCGATTGCGTCCTAGAACAGACTGCCCTGTCCTCCGCTGGGTTCCTCGGGGTTCTTGGCTGGCTTTTTGGATCGGCTGGCCTTTTTTTCAGGCTTGGACTTTGTGTCCCCCAAGAACGCCGCTGCCATCTGCTGCTCGCGTTCCTGCTGCGCACGCTCGCTGTTGAGCGCAAGCAGACGAGCCAGTACCTCATCACGGACTTCATCGGGCCAGCGGTAGCGCCACGGCTTCTTGCGCTTGCGGGGGCGTCCCGACTCTTCTTCGTCTTCGCTGTCTTCGTCTTCGTAGTCGAGCAGGAACTTGCACTGGGGCTGCAGGTCCGTCCATCCGTACGCCGCCAGCACTGCACGGTCCATCGCATCGTGGAGCGTCCGTAGCTTCAGGATCTCTGGATCGGCTTCATCGGGATCGTGAAAGCGGTTGTAGGTCGCGGTCAGCCCCTCGTCGTTGCGCACCATAAGTTGCGCCCGGTAGTCATAATATTCGCGCCCGACCGCCTCCATCTGCGGATCGGACTCCCAGCCCACCGGAAATGGGAAGGTCTCGAAGCAGTCCGATGGTGTGTACCTCAAATCATCTTTCATCGACGATGCAAAGAATCGCACCCAGATATCGTGAATACGACTCTGAAGAGTTGCGAATCCAGACCACCTGTCAATGAGAATAGCATTATGCGGTGCAGCAATAACCGTCCGTGCAGACACAAACCCGAACGAGAGCGATTGAAAAAGATTGGGATGAAACAGGATGTTTTCAAACATAAGACTTCTCCGACTAAGTTCGACAGGGAACGCTCCAAATTGCCACCATGCCGACCCTCGACGGCAATTTGTTGCATTTTTGCGCGGCAGAGAGTCTCGGTATGGTTTTACCTTTTGTTCGATAATCTTGAGCAGCTCCGGCCAGACACTGGCCTGTTCAAGCGTCATTTGCCCAAAATTTATTACATACCTTTTTATAGAATGGACTGGACTAGACGTGAATTCATCTCCTCCTAAATAGGGCTGTATTATTTCCTGGTTTTTGACGTTTTCTGTTATGAGTCTCCACATTTCGCTGAGCGGAGTTGCTTCTTCATTGCCATCTTCAAATGTGAATCCGAGATCGGAAGAGC
>CALFYE010000567.1 GCA_937952145.1 uncultured Myxococcales bacterium | reverse complement strand
CGAGTTCCCCCGCGATGATGCGCAGCAGCGTCGTCTTGCCCGCCCCGTTCGGCCCCGCCAGCGCCGCCGGCTCGCCATCGTTCACCGTGAACGTCACATCCCGGAGCACCGGCCGGCCGCCGAGCTCCTTCGAAACCGCGGAAATGCGAAGCATGCAAAGCTCCCTCTCCTCCCGCGCGGGAGGCCGATGGGCAGCAGTTGGGGGCGAAACGCGCGAGGGGGCGCCGGTTGGCGCGGGAGGGACTCAGTTCAGACCGGGCGCGGAACCGCCGGCATCACTCGCCGCTGGTTCAGCCAATTCGCACGCCGCCGGTCTCAGTCAACCAATGGAGTCCTCCGGGAATTCCCACCCAGTATGCCGAAAACCTCACACCCCGCGAAAGTGGCCCACCCCACATTCCTCATTCCCCGCCCTCGCCCACTACACTCGATCCATGCCCGACACCTTCGCCCACATCAACGGCCACCGCCTCCGGTACCGCCTCCAGGGCGAAGGTCCCCTCGCCATCTTCGGCCACGGCCTCATGGGCTCCATCGACGCCCTCGGCCTCGATTCGCTGATGGCCACGGAGCTGTCGAGCGCAATCGAAAAGGAGCTGCGTGTGACCATCGCGAGAAGCCGTATCGTCGTGGGGGCTAGCGTCGACAGCTTGACTGAAATCATCACAGAAAAACTAAAGGCCACGGACGACTTCGCAGCCGAGACTGCGTCCTCTTTGCCGCAACTCGAAGCCGCGCGAGGATCAGATTCGCTCACGGACGCGCCGATTGACTTCCACGACGTTGCAGAGGATGTGCCGCAGATTCATGCGGTGGTGACCGAGCAGCAGCAGCGCAAGCTCAAAATAGATGGACGCTGGATCTTCGACTTCGCCTCCTGCAACTATCTGGGGCTCGATCTTCACTCGGATGTCATGGCCGCAGTGCTGCCGGCGATTCAGAAATGGGGCGTGCATCCAAGCTGGACGCGCGCCGTCGCTTCGCCAGAGATTTACGAGACGCTCGAAAGCGATCTCGCGGCGTTTCTCAAAGCGCCCTCGACCCTGGTGTTTCCATCCGTCACCTTGCTGCATGCTGGCGTCCTTCCGGTGCTGGCTGGATACGATGGCGTCATCCTGCGCGACATCTCGGCGCACCGCTCGATCTACGAGGCCTGCGTTCAAGCACAGGCGCAGGGGGCCGAGGTCATCGAGTTTAAGCACAATGACGTAGCGGACCTGGCCGCCAAGCTCTCCCGCTATCCTTTCGATCGCACCAAGGTGATCGCCATCGACGGCGTCTATTCGATGTCGGGGCTTTATCCACCGCTGCCGGCGTTTGCCGAGCTGGCCCGCCGCCATGGTGCACTCATCTATCTCGATGACGCGCACGGCGTCGGTGTGATCGGTGAACGGCCCACCGCCGCGATGCCCTACGGACATTATGGCAACGGCGTCGTGAATCACTACGGACTCGACTATGTGAAGGACCGAATGGTCTACGTCGCGGGTCTGTCGAAGTCCTTCTCTTCCTACGGCGCCTTTGTCGTGTGCCATGACGAAGCGATGAAGCAGCGCCTTCGCCGCGCATCGACGTTCATCTTCTCGGGACCATCGCCCGTCGCCAGCTTGGCCAGTGCAATCGCCGGACTGCAGGTGAACCAGCGCGAGGGCGAAGCGTTCAGGTCAACGCTCTACAAGCTGGTTCGACAGCTGGTCGATGGTGCCAAGACCCTGGGCTTCGAAGTGGTAAACGAGAACTACTTCCCGATCGTCGGCGTCGTCATTGGCACGACGCCCGACGTGGTCACCGCGTGCAAGATCCTGTGGGAGTACGGAATCCTCATCACCCCGGCGCTGTTTCCCATCGTGCCGATTGGGCGCGGTCTGCTGCGCTTTTCGATCACGGCTGCCAACACCGAGGAAGAGATCGCTCGCTCGCTCGAAGCGCTGGCCGCCGTGCGTGATCGCTGCGGACTGCCGTAGCGATCCGACGACGTTCGCCGATCAGTCGTGCTTGCTGCGCAGCGTTGCCAGCGCGGGCCGGAGGCGCGGCAGCATGGCGTTGGCGATCGAGCTGATGAGTCCAAGGTTGTAAAAAAGGATTGCCGAAAAGACGCCGAAGCCGAAGAAAAACGCGCCGGTGATGCAGATGGCCGAAGGCACCGCGCTCGCGATGAGGCTCGTGCGCATGTTGCTCTGAAACTGCGCCGCCGTCTCGAAGATGAACGGAAGCTGTCGCAGGCTGCCATCCAGCATGACGATCTGCGCCGTGTCGGTAGCAATCGACGTTGCGCCGCTCAGCGAGACGGAAGCGTTGGCCGTCTTGAGCGCGATCGCGTCGTTGATGCCATCCCCGACGAAACAGACACGATGTCCTTTCTCTTGCAACGCCTTGACCAGACCGGCCTTGGCCTCGGGCAGCACCTCAGCGAAATACGCATCGACGCCAAGCTGGTGAGCCAAGCGCCGCGTCGGTGCCTCGTGATCGCCCGAGATGATGTAGAGCGATAGCCCGCGCGACTTGAGCGTGGCGAGCACCTCAGGGATCTCACTGCGCAGCGTTGGATGTAGTTCGAGAGCCCCGCTCAGCTGACCATCGATGGCGACATATACAAAAGATTGGCCGTGCGCGTGCGCCTCGGATTCGGCCTGCGACAGCGCATCGGGAATCGGCAGATCGAGCAGCCGCATGAAGCGTGCGCTACCGACGAGGACTTGCTGCGCGCCGAGCTGCGCTTCGATGCCGTAGCCAAGCTTGTACCGTGCGCTGTCGAGAGTCGGCAGCGAAAGGCCTTTTCGCGCAGCGTGCTCGCAGATGGCGCGGGCAATCGGATGGCTCTGTCTGGACTCTGCGGCTGCGGCATAGCGGATCACGACCTCGGGATCGACGCCGCTGCAGGGATGGACCGCACCGACATGAGGCTGCTCGATGGTCAGCGTGCCAGTCTTGTCGAAGACGACGACATCGACGGCGTGCAGCAGCTCAAGCGCTCGACCGTCTTTGATCAGTACGCCGCGCTTGGCCCCGGCATCGAGAAAGTTGAGCATGCTGAGCGGCGCCGCGACCCTCATGCTGTCGGCGAAGTCGCTATACAGAATCGCCAGCGCTGCCTCCGAGCCCACCGTGGCATAGGCCAGCGCGCCCAGACTCAGCATCGGCAGCACCGCCTGATCCGCGAGCCGCTCGCCGCGCGAATCCATCAGCGAACGGTAGTCTGCGGTCTGATTCAAGATGGTGCCGATCTGCGCTGCAACCGTCGCAGCACCAGTCTGCGTGACGACGATGGCGATACGACCTGCCAGCACCAGCGTGGCCGCGAAGACTGAATCGCCAACCGTTTTTTCAACCGGCTGCGCCTCGCCAGTCAGCGCGTGCTGATCGATGGACGCGTTGCCCTCGCACACCGTGCCATCGACGGGGACTGGCTGACCGCCGCTGATCACAACGATGTCACCGGCCAAGAGCGCGTCGAAAGGCAGCTCGACTTCGACGCCATCTTTATAGACGCGGATCGTGCGCGGCTGCGTCCCGAAGATGTTGACCAGCTTCTTGCGCGACTGATCTTCGGTCTTGAGCAGGAGCTTCCGCGAAAAGTAGTACATCGAGCTCGTCAGCGCGCTGGCCGTATAGTATCCCGCGACGAGTGTTGTCGTCACCGCGATGGAGTCGGTGATCGAGGCCTTGAGCCGCCGATCGATGAACAGCGTGCGCAGGGCGCGCTGAAACACCGGCAGGCTGCAGTACAGCGTCAAGCTGACGCTCAGCACATAGAACAATCGATCGATGTAGGCACCCGCCAGCGCCAGTCCAAGACTGATGAGAGAGATGCGCAGGTAGTGATCGATCTCGCGCTCTGCAGCGGTGCGCTCGCGCTGCGCGACACTCGGGTCGAGCGACTCCGCAGCGGACTCGGCCACGCCATCCGATGCAGGCCGCTCCGTCTCGCTCGTCGATTCGCCGATCCTTGCTGGGGGCGACAAGACGACGACGTCGATAGCACGCAGGCTAACGAGGATCGCCGCGCCCAGCAGCACGGTGAAGAGCAGCATTGCCTAGCCTCCTCCGCGCAACCGTGGAACGGAGTGAGTGATGGCCCACATGAGGACAAGCTGTCTAGCGACGTGAAGAGGCGTGTTCATAAGCAAACCCGCGAAAGGTCAGGATTCGTCAGTTGCCATCCGTGCCCAAGCTGGGCACACTGCTCGAGTGTCAAAAGATTCGCGTCGCCTCTCATCAGCAGGGACCTCGCTTATCGCACTGTACAAGATGCTGCTGTGGCTTCTCGTCAGCATCAGCACTGTCGCGGGCATCGTCTACTTCGTTGTAAGCGGTGGAAACTTTCATGCCGAGGCACCGAGCAAATCGTCCGAGCTGTTCGAGTTCAAGGGAACGGCGGCCGCTACGTTTGACCTTTGCGGCCCGCCTCGCACGCCGCCTACTGTCGTTACGATGGTGCATAGTGAAGATCTGCAGGGCTGGCTCAATGTAGCGGCGACACAGTTTGCGCGTCTGTGTCCCCACATACAAGTCAAGCTGACCGCGCGCGAGGACATGAAGACCATGCAGGGTCTTCTGTCGGGAGAGCTGCAGCCGAACATCTGGGCACCAGCAGATGAGCTGATGCTTCAGTATTACGAGCAGCTGCGGAGCACCGAATCGGTACGCCAGGCACCAGCGCTGCTTGGCGGGCGGCATGAGCTGGCTGTCTCGCCGATCGTGCTGTTGATTTGGGAGGATCGGCTGCGTGTCCTATCGACGATCCTGCGCGAAGAGCCGAGCCGCGAGGGGCAGTGGGTGCGCGGGCTCTGTCCGCTGGTGCCACGCGTGCCTGAACTCACGGAGATGGCACCGCAGGCGATGAGGCCGGGGACGTGGGCCGATTGGTACGCACCACTGTTGTCGCCGACTTCGACCGGTACCAACGATCGAAAGCGAGTCGCCGCGCGCGAAAGAGCGACCAGCCGTCCCGTGCTGCCGCTGCGTCCGCCCGGTGATGGGCTGCTGCCGAGCTTCGCGACGATTCAGAGCTGGGGATACGTAAAGCTCGCTCGACCACGGCCCACGCGTTTTGCAGCGGGCCTTGCCGTGCTGCTCCTCATGGCCAACGACTACGTCTTACCCAGAGAGGATGGCAAAGCGACGCCGCTCGCCGGAATTGCTGAAGAGTCCCGTGAGACAACGTCAGCACAACCGAGCGACGGTCCAGCGCGCAGCTTCGAGCACGCCTGGCCGCAGCAGCGCGATGCGTTTCGCAACTGGGTGAGGCGCTGTGAGGCGGGCATCGAGCAGCCGCTCGTATCGGAGCAGCAGCTGCCCGTGCTCCTACAGAGCATGGGAGCCGCGCGACTCGATGGCGTCATCACGTACGAGCAGGCGGCGCTCAAGGTCCTCGAGCCGCTTGATGCCCATCCCTCGGATCTCTCGCGGCTGTCGCTGATCTACCCGAACCCGACGCTGGTGGCTCGCCATCCCGCCGTCCTGCTTTCTGCCGAACCAGCAGTGCAGGATGCAGCGCAGCGCTGGCTACGTTATTTGCGAAGCAAGCCCCTTCAGCACGAAGCCATTCGACACGGTTTTCGCCCGGTCGACCCGTCCGTCTCGCTGCGCGATCCGGAGGTCGAATACAACGCATTCTTGCGCTTGCGCCGCTTTGGCGTGTCCCCCCAGCCGCGCTTTGTCGAGCCGATTCGCCCCGCCGGCAAGCTGCTGCAGGAGATTCTTGCGCGCTGGGACGAAGCGACCGAGCTGCGCTAGGGGCCGTCCCTCATTGAGCCACTGAAGGGCGCAGGCGAGGTGGAGCAGGGAGAGGTAGTGACGGGCGGTCTTTTCGTAGCGGGTGGCGAGGGCGCGAAAGCGTTTGAGTTGATGGAAGAACAGCTCGACGCGGAAGCGCTTGCGGTACAGCTCGCGAGGGAGTG
>CALFYE010000566.1 GCA_937952145.1 uncultured Myxococcales bacterium | reverse complement strand
ATCAACGGCGCCAAGTGCTGGATCACCAACGGCACCCGCGCCGACTTCATCACCCTGGCGGTGCGCACTGGCGCCGAGGGCTCGGGCTACGGCGGCATCTCGCTTTTGCTCTTCCCCACCGACGTCAAAGGCTTCAAGGTCACGCGCAAGATCAAAAAGATCGGCAACCACGCCTCGGACACCGCGGAGCTGTCGTTCGAGGACTGCCGCATCCCCGCGCGCTACCTGCTTGGCGAAGAGAACGCCGGCTTCTACTACATCATGATGAACTTCCAGGGCGAGCGGCTGGTTGCGGCCCTGGGCGCCGTCGCTGGCGCGCAGCAGGTGCTCGACGAGACGGTGCGCTACACCAGCGAGCGTCAGGCCTTTGGTCGGCCGATCCTCAAGTTCCAGGTCTGGCGCCACACCTTCGCCGAGCTGGCGACGCAGATCGAGGCCGCGCGCTGGCTAGGCTATCGCGCCACCGACCTGTTTAACCGCAAGGAAGAGGCGGTCAAAGAGATCACCATGGCCAAGCTCTTCGCCGGTGAGGTGGCCTGCAAGGTCGCCGACCGCTGCCTGCAAGCGCACGGTGGCTTTGGCTACGCCGAGGAGTTCCCGGTGTCGCGCTACTACCGCGATATTCGCCTCATCACCATCGGCGGCGGTACCAGCGAGATCATGAAAGAGATCATCTCGAAGCGCCTGGGCTGGGGTTAGGCCGTGCGGCTGCTCGTCGCGGACGCCTTCAGCGAAGCCCACCTCGACGGCTTTCGTCGACTGGGGCTGTCGGTCGACTATCAGCCGAACATCGCCGCCAGTGAGCTGCCCAAGGTCATCGATAAGACCCACATCCTGGTGGTGCGCAGCAAGCAGGTCAGCGCCGCGGCGATCGAGGTGGCCCGCGCGCTGAGCCTTATCGTCCGCGCTGGCGCGGGCGTTAACACCATCGCCATCGAGGCAGCCAGTCGAGCCGGGGTCTTCGTCGCCAACTGTCCCGGTCAGAACGCGATCGCGGTTGCTGAGCTGACCCTGGGCTTGCTGGTCGCGCTCGATCGTCGCATCCCCGATCAAGTGGCCGACCTGCGGGCCGGACGCTGGAACAAAAAAGAATACGGCCGCGCCGCGGGTCTTTATGGCCGGACGCTCGGTGTGCTTGGCGTCGGGGCGATTGGCCAGGCGGTGATCAGTCGGGCCCGCGCTTTTGGCATGAACCTGATCGCCTGGTCACGCTCGCTTTCGACGGAGCGAGCCCGGGCACTGGGGGTGGTGCGGGCCGACAGCGTGGCGGCTCTGTGTGCCAGCTGCGACGCGCTGACCGTCCATGTCGCCTATGCCAAAGAGACGCACGGCCTGCTTGATGCCACGGCATTATCGTCGCTGCGGCGGGGGGCTCTGCTCATCAACGCGGCTCGCGCCGAGGTCATCGACAGTGCAGCGCTGCGCACCGCCATCGCGGAAAAGGGCCTGCGCGTCGCCCTCGACGTCTTCGATCGCGAGCCGGACAAGGCCGAGGGGACCTTCGCCGACGACATCGTCAGCCTGCCTGGCGTGTACGGCACGCACCACATCGGCGCCTCGACCGAGCAGGCGCAGACCGCAATCGCTGACGAGACGCTGCGCATCGTCAGCGCCTTCGTGCAGAGCGGTGAGGTGCCCAACTGCGTCAACGTCCTGCTCGCCAGCCGAACCCCCGCCCGCGCTGAGCTCATCATCCGTCACTTCGATCGCGTCGGTGTGCTCGCTGAAGTGCTGGGTGCGGTACGGCGTCACAACATCAACGTCGAAGCCATGCACAACACCATCTTCGACGGGGCTCGCGCCGCCTGCGCCCGCATCCGCCTGGGCACCCGCCCCAACGCCGAGCTGCTTAGCGAGATCCGCGAGCGCGCCGACATCATCCATGTCGACGTCATCGAGCTCCCCGAGCCGACGGGCGACGCCCCCCCGGCGTAACCCCACGCAAATCTCCGGATCCCGACGGAGCGGATCCGATCTTTTGCTTAGGCGGCGGTCTTTCCCGTCGCCGTAATCACCTGCGCGCCGCCCATATAGGGCTGCAGCACCTTCGGCACGCGGACGCTGCCGTCGGCCTGCTGGTAGGTCTCCAGCACCGCGATCACCGTGCGCGGCAGCGCCAAGCCCGATCCGTTGAGAGTGTGGACGTGGCGCGGCTTGTCCTTCTTATCCTTGCTGCTCTTGAAGCGGATCTGCGCCCGTCGGGCCTGGAAGTCGCCGAAGTTGCTGCACGACGACACCTCCAACCACTCGTTGCAGCCCGGCGCCCAGACCTCCAGGTCGTACTTCTCGCAGGCGGCGAACGAGAGATCGCCAGTGCACATCTGCACCACGCGATATGGCAGCTCCAGCCCCTTGAGGATCGCCTCGGCGTCGCCGAGGAGCTGCTGCAGCGCGGCGCTCGACTCTTCTGGCCGCACGAACTTCACCATCTCGACCTTGTCGAACTGATGGCCGCGCTTCATGCCACGCGTGTCGCGACCGGCCGCCATCTTCTCGCGCCGGAAGCAGGCGGAAAACGCCACGTGCTTCACGGGCAGCGACTCGGCATCGAGGATCTCATCGCGATAGAGGTTGGTGACCGGCACTTCCGCCGTCGGGATGAAGTAGAAGTCTTCCTCGGCGTCGCGGTACAGGTTGTCGCCAAACTTCGGCAGCTGCGCCGTGCCAAACAGGCAGGCCTGCTTGACCATGTAGGGCGGGTAGATCTCGGTGTAGCCCTGCTCGACGTGGACATCGATCATCCAGGCGATGAGCGCGCGCTGCAGACGGGCCCCGGCGCCCTTGAGGACATAAAAGCGCGTGCCCGAGATCTTCACACCGCGCTCGAAGTCGAGGATGCCGAGGCCCTCGCCGATCTCCCAGTGTGGCTTGGGGGCGAAGTCGAAGCTTCGGCGCTCGCCATGCTCGCGGCTGACGGTGTTCTCGGCGTCGCTCTTGCCCGTCGGGACATTGCTCGCCGGCAGGTTGGGCAGGAGCAGCATCAGGCGCTCGAAGTCAGCCTCGATCGTCACTAGCTTCTCATCGAGCGCTGCGATCTCGGCCTTGACGCCTTCCATTTCTTTGATTGCGGCGGCGCGCTTGGCTTCGTCTTTTTCCCGCCCGATGGCCTGCGATGCGGTGTTGCGCTTGGCCTTGAGCTCGTCGGCCGCCCCGAGCAGCTTGCGACGCTCGGCATCTACCTTGAGCACCTCTTGCGCGGTGGTCACCGCCGCTTCGTCAAACAGCCGGTCGCGATAAATCGCGAGCACTTCTTCCGGGCGCTCGCGCAGGATTTTCGAGTCAATCATGGGGGGCGATTTTGGCGGGCGGCGCCGCGCAGTGTCAACAAACGCGACACCACAGCCCCCGAGCGAAAGCGGGGTCCGCCGCGCTATGCGCGCTGGAAGCGCAGCCGGACGTGCGTGCGGTCGTCGATGTCGAGGACAAAGCGCAGAAGCCCCCCGACCTGCTCGGGCTGCAGCTTGATGCGCGCTGGGCTGTCCGCGCTGGCGTCCCGCAGCGAGTACTCCGACGGCAGGTGCAGAAGGAGCTGGCCCGTGCGGCGGGCGCCCAGCTCCAAGGTCAGCTGCAGCTCTTGTCGCTCGGGCTCCCAAGCCTCGCGCGAGAGCACAAACAGTGAGCCGCTTAAGTGATGGGTGAGCCCCACAAGCTGCGGCCGCGGCCCCCGCGTCTTTTGGCATAGCCGCTCTGGTTGCAGCAGGAACAGCGCTGTGCCGTGCGGCGGCAGCACAACCGGCAGCGACTGATCCACAGCGAGGCTCGCATACGAGTCGCTCCAGCGCTCATAGGCGTGGATGCGGGCGTGGCGGGCTAGCTCGGCCGAGGTAAAGCCCAGCTCGCTCAGCAGTACGCTGCGTCGGACCTGACGATCGTCCCAGTTGACGATGGCGGCGGCGATCTCGGGACTGCCATCCCGCTCGCGACGACGCAGAAAGCGGGACGGACGGGCCTCGGTGAGCAGCCCCGGGGTGAGTGCGCGTCCTTCCGGATCCTTGTCGCACACCGGCAGCGTCTGTTCGGCAAGCTGCCGTCGCTCGCTGGCTAGCCGGCTCATGTCATCGCTTAGAAACAGCGATCCGCCGCTCAGCGCCAGCACGCTGCACAGCGTCTCGATCTCGGGGCGAGTCAGGCGGCTGTCACGCTCGCGAACCAGCAGACAGTCGGGATCGTTGACGAACCAGCGCCGGTGCAGGTGCGCTCGCGTCATGTCGTTCCAGATCGCCAGCTCGGCTGCTGGATGTCCGCCGTCGGCGGCAAAGAAACCCACCGTGCCATCCCGCCACTGCTCTTTGACATCGGAGGACACGCGAAGCCCGTCGCAGATCCCCACCGAAGGCAGGATCGGCGCACCACAGCCGAGCAAAAAATCGTCGCCGACGGCGTCGCGAATGACGGCGAGCGCACGCCGGAAAGCTTCGACCGGCGACTGGCTGGGATCGTGTCGCTGACCGTCGCGCAGACCGGCGGACAGAAAGTCGATCTTGAAGTAGCCAAAGCCGATCTCGCGCAGCGTCCGAAAGACCTTCTTCAGGTACTCCAAGACCGCGGGATGGCTCAGGTCGAGAGCGTAGATCTGACCGTCGGTGATGCCCCAGGGCAGGTGGTGCGCGATGCGGCGACGCTTGCCGTCGCGATCGGAAAGGACCCAGTCTAGGTGCTGGGCCAAGAGCTTTGCCGAGCGCTGAACGATGAAGGGCGCGACCCAGATCCCCGGGGTGTACCCGGCGCTGCGGATGCTGCTCGCCAGCTGCCCCAGGCTGCTTAGCGACCCGCCGAACTTGTCGTTGGGCAGTAGCCAGTCACCGACCTTGTTCTGGTAGCCGTCGTCAAGCTGCACGTAGCGCAAGGGCAAGCTGGCCCGCTCGGCCTGCAGCACCGCCAGGTTCTTGCGCAGCGGCTCTTCAGCGACCCGTGTGTAGTAGTAGTACCAGGAGCACCAGCCCGTCGGAGCCGCTGCACTGTAGCGCCGCGCCTGCATGTGCCCGGCGACTCGCTCGACGTACTCCGAAAGCCTTGCCTCGCCGCCGCCCGGCTCGCTGAGCGCGACGTAAAGCGGCTCGCAGTCCAGGCTCTGCCCCGACGACAGCGTCTTGCCGCCAAACGACAGGCGCGCTTCCAGCGCGGGCTGCGTGTCCCGCCGCAGGGCGATCTCGCCAAGGCCGATCCGTGCTCCCAGCCAGCCAACAAGCAGCGTCTGTGCCGGCTCGCCGTGGCTAAACGTCGCGTACCACGGAGTCGACAGGTACTCATCGCGGCCGAAGTACACCGACTCTGCATGCTGGTTAAACGTGGCCGCCGCAGCGACGCGTGGCCAGCGGAAACGCTCGCGGCTGTCGCGACAGGTCGCCGGTGAAAACGAGTTATAGCCTGCGAGAAAGACGCGCCAGTCGGGCTCCTGGCCCAGTCCCTTTAGAAAGCCCGTCCCACTCAGTGACGCGACGAGATTCAGCGAGTGGATCGCAAGCTCGCTGCCCAGGCTCTGCAGGCTGACGCTGATCTCGACCCCGTTCTCGTCGCTGCGCAGCGCAACTCGCAGCCGCAGGCCAGCGATCTCTGGGCTCTCCCAGGCGTGCCCTTCGTCGATGGGAGTCAGCGCCGATATGGTGACCTGCTGCCGCCCCCCACCGCCCGTAAAGTCCAGCTGCAGCGCGAACCCACCCGCTACCGCGTGGTCGCCGGCTAGAAGCTGGATTCGGCCGGACTGTATGGTCGCGCGGTGCCGCAAGTTACCCCGGCCCCGACGGTGCTGCAGCTCCAGGTGGCTGCGTCGCCAGCAGATAGTTGTAGTCGATGATGCGAATCGGCGGCCGCTTGGCCCCGGCGCGCAGCGCATTTTCATCGACGATCCACTTGAGCAAGCGCGGCAGCATGTCGACGGTCGCCTGGTGAATATCGTGGAAGAGGAGGATCGATCGCGGCCGCCGCAGATTGTGCAGCGCGTTGGTCATGAACTCGTAGATGCGATCCGCGTCCTGCAGCTTCCAGTCCTGTGGGTCGACGTCCCAGCCAATCGGATGAATATTCAGCTTTTTTAGTGTCGCCGATAAGCTGGCGCAGCGCGAGCCGAACGGCGTGCGAAACAGCTCGGGTGGCTTGCCAATCGCTTCGGCGATCAAGCTGGCGTTTTCGGTGATCTCGCGCTCGGCGATCACCGGGCCGCGCTTGCCGCAGAGGAAGGGGTGGTGAACGGTGTGATTGCCAATGACATGGCCGCGCCGCATCGTCTCGCGCAGGAGCTCGCGGGCCTTGTCCGGTCCCTTGCCTTTGCCCATAAAGCGGATGCCGTTCACGAAGAAGACGGCTTTGACGCCGTGCTGGTCGAGCGTGTCTAGCACCTTGGGCGTGGTATCCAGGCGGGGTCCATCGTCGAAGGTGAACAGCACCTCGTAGGCGGCTGGCTCAGGCGGCGGACTCGGCTTCTTGGGGGTCGGCTTGCCCGCTGGCTTGCCCACCGCTGCGGCGGCCGCGGACTTCTTTGCGGCGGGTGGCGCAGAGCTCGCAGGCGCCGGTGCCGCCGGCTTGGCGGGGTCGGGCGGGGGTGCGGGGCTGGCTTGGCCGCGCGCATCCCGAGCGGAGGCGGCGAGGCCTAGCGATAGAGAAAAGCCAATCATCAGCAGAAAATACGAACGAGGACGCAGCACGGCGCCATGGTACTGCAGCGCTCGGGCCAAGCCATTTTTCGCTGCGGCGACCGCCATGGATAGCAAAGCCGCTGGCTTGACGATCGCAGACCGATTGCAGCGTTGACAACGCACTGCGGCATCTGACTAGATAGTTGCAGTATCTAGTTGCGCCTCTCTGGCGTAACTCCCCGTCCCGCCAGCCAGCAAGGAACAAGCCGATGTCGCAGAACCAAAACTTCTTTGTGGCCGATCTCCGTGAGATCCAGTTCGTCCTCTTCGAACAGTTCGGCCTGGCCGAGCTGCTCTCGTCAAAGCTCTATTCCAAGAGCTTCGATGAAAGCGGTGCCCAGATGGTGCTGAAGGAGGCGAACAAGTTCGCCAACGAGGTCATCGGACCGCTGAACAGCGTCGGTGACAACGTCGGCTGCAAGCTTGAAAACGGCGCGGTGACGACCCCGCCGGGCTTCAAGGATGCCTGGGTCAAGCTCTTCGAAGCGGGCCTGCGCACGACATCGACCAGCACGGAGTACGGCGGCATGGGCGCGCCCAAACTCCTCGCTGCTGCCGTCGAGGAATTCCTGTGCAGCGGCAACGTCGCGTTCAATATGTATCCCGGTCTGGCGATGGGCGCCGCCGAGGTCATCGAGCAGTTCGGCACCCACGAGCAGAAGGAGTGCTTCCTGCACCGCATGTACAGCGGGCAGTGGGGCGGCACGATGTGTCTTACCGAGCCGCACGCCGGCTCTGACGTTGGCTCGGCGCGCACCAAAGCCATCAAGCAGCCCGACGGCAAGTACCTGATCAGCGGCACCAAGATCTTCATCTCGGGCGGCGATCACGACATGGCCGAAAACATCATTCACTTGGTCCTGGCCCGCACCGAAACCGCGCCGGCCGGCACCAAGGGCCTGTCGCTGTTTATCGTGCCCAAGAACCGCTTCGACGCCGAGGGCAAGCTGACGGGTCCCAACGATGTCTCGGTCGGTCGCATCGAGCACAAGATGGGCCTCAACGGCAACGCCACCTGCGTCATGAACTACGGCGAAAACGGCGCCTGTTTAGGCGAGCTCGTCGGGGGTGCGGCGGGCGAAGGCCAGGGCATGCGCCAGATGTTCTTGCTCATGAATGCGGCTCGCATCGCCGTCGGCGTGCAGTCGCTTGGTGTGGCTTCGGTGGCCTTCCTCAACGCACTGCGTTACGCCCGCGAGCGCAAGCAGGGTCCATCGGTCAAGCACTTCAAGGATCCGACGGCACCGCGCGTACCGATCATCGAGCACGCCGACATCCGCCGCATGCTGCTCGATATGAAGGCACGGGTCGAAGGCATTCGCGCCCTGATCTGCAAGCTCGCCGCCCACCGCGATCGCTACGATATCGCGACCACGGACGGCGTCGGCGATGCCAACTATCACCTCGGTCAGATCGAGCTGCTCACGCCGGTGGTCAAGGCCTACGGCTCGGATCAGGCGTTCCGCATCTGTGAGACGGCGATCCAGACCCTGGGCGGCGTCGGCTACACCGCCGACTACGGCATCGAGCAGTACTGCCGCGACAGCAAGGTGTTCTCGATCTACGAGGGCACGAACCACATCCAGGCGATGGACTTGATTGGCCGCAAGCTGTCGATGCAGAACGGCGCCTTCGCCCAGGCCTTCCAGAAGGACATCAACGACTTCATCGCCAAGCACCGCGACCACAAGGTCTACGGTCCGTCGGTGGCCCAGCTTGAAAAAGCGGCGACCGCGCTGCAGGGCGCGACCATGAAGCTGATGTCGTGGTTCTTCTCGGGTCAGCTAGAGATGGTGCCGCTGTTCTCGACGCGCTTCCTGGAGATGCTGGCCGAGACGACGATTGGCTGGCTGCTGCTTGAGCAGGCGATCCTTGGCGAGCAGAAGCGCGCCGAGCTTCCCGAGGGCCACACCGACCACGCCTTCTATCTGGGCAAGCACTTCATCGCCACCTACTTCGCCGGCAATGTCCTGCCTGGCGTCGCCAGCAAGGCCGATCTGCTCAACCTCGCCGACCGCAGCGCGCTCGACATCACCGACGCCAGCTTCGCGACCATCTGACCACCGCAAGCTCCGCTTCTGTTCCGGGCAGGCTGCCTGTACTATCCCGTCACGCAGCCCGCTATGTCAGACACCACCACCCAAGGCATCCGCATCACAGCCCGCGCCCGCTACGCGCCTGAGCGCTCGCAGCCGGCCGCCAAGCTGTTCTTCTTCGTCTACACCATCACCATCACCAACGTCGGCACCGAGACAGCGCAGCTAATTAGCCGCCACTGGATCATCACCGACGGGAACGAGCATGTGGAAGAGGTGCGTGGCCCGGGCGTGGTGGGCGAAACGCCGGTCCTTGCCCCGGGGCAGACCTTCAGCTACCAGAGCCAGTGCGTGCTGCGTACAGAGTTCGGCACGATGCACGGCACCTATCAGATGGTCCGCCCCGACGGCACTGGCTTCGAGGCTACCATCGCGCCGTTTGTGCTCGCGCTGCCAACGGCGATCAACTAAAGCGCAGCGCACATGCAGGCTCTCGGCCGCTGGTTGCTGCTCTGGCTTTGGCTGTGCTTCCCGCTCTCCGTCGGTGCGGTGCCCCAGCAAGAGCTGGCTGGATCGCTGCCCGAGGATGACGAGGCGCAGGCCGACGAGGACCGCACCGGCGAAGTCGATGGGGGACGCGCCAGCGCGACGCGTCACGGGGTCGGCGCGGTAGCCCCGCGCGAGCGGCAGATCCAAGCCCGCTTTGAAGCGGCCCTCCGACAGATCAGCAGCCCCAACGCTGACACTCAAAGGCAGGCTGCTGTCGAGCTAGAGGCCTTAGCGCGAGAAGAGAAGCAGAGCGAGCTGGCGCCTGAGGCGCTGTTTGAGGCGGGTCAGCTCTATGAAGAGCACCTCGGCGATCCCGAGGCAGCCCGTCGCTGCTATCGCGCCTTGGTCCACGGCTACCCGCAGAGCCGCTTGCTGCGGCGCGCAAACCAGCGCCTGCTGCAGCTTGACCACGCCCTGCGCAGCGGGGCAGTCGCCCTGGTGACGTTCCAGCAGATCCTGCGCTCCACCGGGGAAGCCAGCACCGAGCGACGGGCTCGACTGCTGACGCTGCTTGGCGAGAGTCCAGAGTTTGCGCTCGCCGATCAGGCGCTGTTTCTGGTCGCCGAGACCTCGCTGCGGCTGGGCGATGCAGCAGGTGCCAGCCAGCACTTCGCGACGCTGCACCAGCGCTACCCGCGCAGCCTGTGGTCGGCGCAGGGTCATCGTGCACAGGCCGAAGCCGATCTGCGAGCGCGACACATCTCGGCGGCGCGCAGCCACTACGAGGCCCTGCAGGCCTTTCCCGAGGCCCCCTGGCCCCTGATCGCCAGCGATGGACTGCGCGCCTGCCAGAGCGCCAGCCGGCGACTCCGTCTCGCAGGTGGAGCGTGGCTCCTTTTAGGCTTGTCCGCGGCCTTCGCTGCCGCGCGGGGTCGCCGTCGTCTGTGGCCGCCGCCGTTTGAGGTCTGGTACTACGCGCCGCTGTCGCTGTTCTTAGCGGCTGTCGCTCTGTGGGCACAGGGAGGCGCGCTAGCGCTGCCGATCTTTGTCCTCGGCCTCGCCGGGACCGTCGTGGCCTGGCTCGGGGCAGCGGCTGGACAGAGCTGGGTGTCGGATGCACCAGCGGGAGCCCGTCGCTCGCTATTACGTCTGCTGCTTGGGCTGGGACTGCGCGCCTTCGCCGTCGGCGCTATCTGCTACCTCGTCATCTACCACTTCAACCTCGTCGAGATCGTCGCCGAGACCCTGCGCAACGGCCCCGACGCCGAGTAGCTCAGCGTGGCCAGTGATAGAGCATGGCGTAGACGACAACGCCGGTGATCGAGACGTACAGCCAGACGGGGTAGGCATAGCGAACGATGCGGCGGTGCGCCTCAATGCGACCCATCCACGCAAGCTGCACAGCGCGCAGCGCGAACACCGGCACCACCATCGCCAGCAGCATATGGGACGATAGGATCGCCAAGTACACTCCGCGCCACAGCCCATCTCCGGGGAAGCGGTGGGTACCAGTCAGCGCCACGCGGATCAGGTAACAGACCAGAAACAGCGCCGACACTACGCATGCACTCAGCATGGCGCGACGGTGGGCCGTGATCTGCTTGTGCGCGATGAAGTAGCGCCCGGCAAGCAGGCAGATCGCCGACAGGCTGTTGAGGCCGGCGTTGACCGAGGGGAGAATCTGACCAAGCTGTTCCGAGATCGTGCTCATCGGGGTGTCGCTGGAGGGGAGGCGAGCTTAGCTCGTGTGAGATGGATCGACGGGGCGCAGACGCACGGCCTCGTCGTATAGCGCACCGCCTTCGCCAGCATCGGTCAGCTTGGCAGCGATCAGCGCATTGGGGCAGCGCCCATCGCGCAGGTGCCCGCCTTTGGGCATGAGGGCAACGTCGCGTCGCTGCCGAGGATCAAGGTGTAGCTTGACGGTCAGGCTGGCGACCTGCGATTCGAGCCTCGCCAGATCCCCATCCACCAAGCCCTGTGCCGCGGCGACTTCGGGATGCACCGTCAGGATCGCTGGCCCCGGTGTCGGCACTGGCCACTGCGAGGACTGCGACTTTTCCGTCGAGAGCGACAGCAGCAGCAGGGGATAATCAGCCGCCAGAATCGGAGGCGCCGCGGCATCGGCAAGGGCCGCGTCGTGCAACAGATTGACGCGCCCGGAATCCGTCGCAAAGCCGGTGGGCCGCATCGCGCCGGGCTCGTTCGACGAAGGATCGGGAGCCGCCGCGAAGATCACCTTCGGGGAGAGGGGGTTTTTGATCGGGCCGGCTTCGATGCTCTGCAGCGTCACGCCGTGCGGGTGCAGTTTTGGCGCCACCATCCGCTCCTGCCAGTCACGAGCGCTGCCGGAAACGACATCGGCCAGACCGACGCGACTCGCTAAACCTTGGATGATCTCGAGATCGCTCTTCACGCCCGGTGGAGGCGGCACCACTGGACGTGCCACGCCGAGGTAGTGATGGCCATAGGAACCCAGCACATCATCAGCTTCGAGGAGGGTGTTGCAGGGCAGGACCAGCGTCGCTAGCTCGGCCGTGTCCGAGAGCCAGTTATCGACGACAACGACAAACTCGCGGCTCTTTAGCGCCTGCACCGAGGTCTGCGAGTCAGGCAGCATCACCACCGGATTGCCGGCCGTGATCCACACAGCACGAATCGGCGGGTCGCTGGCGCGCAGGATCTCCTGCCCGAACAGGGGCTCGCAGACTGTCCGCGACGCGCTGCCGCGACAGAACGAGGTATCAAACGCGCCGCGTCGCTTGAAGTAGAACGACACGCCGCCCCCCGAAACCCCGAGGTTCCCGGTCACCGCCCCCAGCGCATCAAGCGCCCGCACGATCGCCACGCCGTTTCCACGCCGGCCCATCCCCCAGCCAACCAGAATCGAAGCCGGAGCCGCCGTCGAGAGTGACTCCGCGAGGTGCTCAACCTCAGCCAAGCTGACATCCGCCTGCTCCGCCCACTCCCCGACCGTCCGTCGGTGGCACAGCTCGGTGAACTGCGGCAAGTGGTCGCAGAACGAGGCGGCGTTCTTCACCCACGCTCCCGCCTCGTGCAGCCGCCGGGCCACCGCCATCGCGAGGGCGAAGTCGCCGCCAGGACGCACCGCGATGTAGCGCTCGCACAGCGTCGCCGTGCGGTGCCAGACCGGATCGATCAGGGTCAGGCGCGCGCCTCGCTCCCGAGCTTGTCGCAAGATCGGGATCAGGTGCGGGCTCGACACCCAGACGTTCTTGCCCCACAGCAGGATCGACTTGGCGTTCAGCAGATCGAAGACATCGCTCGAATCTTCGACGCCGAAATCGACCTCTTGCGCGTAGTCGCCGGCCCCCGAGCAGATGTCGCCGCGCTTCACGGTGACCGGGCCGAAGTGCTCGAAGAACAAGTCGACGACCTTGGGCACCATGCCCAGCGTGCCGCCCGATCGATAGTGAAAGATCGCCGCTGGCCCCGACTCTGCCCGGATGCGCGTCAGCGTCTGGGCTGCGACGTCAAGGGCACGCTCCCATGACACCGGCTCTAGCTGTCCGCTTGCGGGATTGCGCAGAAGCGGCGATGTCACTCGTGTCGGGCCGTACTGCTGCTGCAAGAAGTGACTTGTGCGATAGCAGAGGAAGCCCTGCGTGATCGGGTGATCGGGATCGCCGCGCAGCGCCGTCACACGTCCCGCCTCGACCGTCGCGACGATCGAGCAGGCATCCGGGCAGTCCCGATTGCACGTCGTCTTACGCTGCTCGCTTGCAGAGGCTGTGCCCTGGGTCGTTGCGGACTGCATGGTCCCCTCGCCTGTGGTGGTTACTTGATCTGCACCAAGCCGGCCGGTCGGCGTGGCCCTGACAGGACCAGCTTCATCACCGATTCAGCGACGCGCTGACCAGCAGCCATGAACAGCTTAGCGTGCTCGCTGTCCGGCACACCGATGACGATCGGCCGTCCGATGTCGCCGCCGTAGCGCACGCGCGTGTCGAGGGGAATCTCGCCCAGGAAGTCGACCTTGAGGGTCTGCGCTAGCTGCTGCCCACCCCCGCGCGAGAAGATCTCGTCGTGGTGACCGCAGTTCGGGCAGACGTAGTACGACATGTTCTCGATGATGCCGAGGATCGGCACCTCGACCTTCTTGAACATCGACACCGCTTTTTCGACGTCGATCAGCGCCACTTCCTGCGGCGTAGAGACGACGACCGCGCCGGTAATCGGAATCAGCTGCGACAGCGAAAGCTGCGCATCGCCGGTGCCCGGCGGCAGATCGACGATCAGGTAGTCCAGCTCGCCCCAGTCGACGTCTTCGAGGAACTGCTGCAGGAGCTTGTGGATCATCGGGCCGCGCCACACCACCGCGTTATCCCGCTCGGTGAAGAAGCCCACCGAGATCACCGGCATGCCGTAGTACACCGCCGGGCCGATGCGTCCCTTGGCCGCCGTGCTGGGGGGCGACTCGGCCTCACCGAGCATGGTCGGCACCGACGGACCATAGATGTCGGCATCGAGCAGCCCGACCCGCGCCCCCTGTTGTCGCATGGCCAACGCCAGGTTGGTCGCGACCGTCGACTTGCCGACACCGCCCTTGCCGGCCGCCACCGCGACCACGTTCTTGACCCCGGGCAGTCGCGTCGCCGCCCCACGTGTCCCCAGCGGCACAGTCACCGTCGACAGCACGCGGACATCTTTGGCTCCTGGCGCCCGCTTAGCCGCATTCTCGACGGCGCGTTCCAGTCCGGCGCGATCGCGGTACAGCGGCGTCGGCAGCTCGATGGTGATGTACACCACGCCGCCATCGATATCGATCTTCTTGGCCATCCCCAGGGACACGATGTCGCGCCCCAGCACGGGCTCGATGACTTCTTTGAGTGCCCCGCGCACCGCCTCCACCGTCGGAGTCTGACTCGCCATCCGTTCCTCGCTTCCCCTCGTAGAAAAGGTCGTTCGGGCTACCGCGCGTGGCCAAGCTTCTCGCGCTTGACCGCCAGGTAGTCCTGATTGTGTTTGTTTTCCGTGACCCAGTGCGGCACGCGTCGTGTGACGGTGATGCCGGCGTCCGCAAGCTCGCGCAGCTTGTCGGGGTTGTTGGTCAGCAGGGCCACCGAGCGCACGCCTAGATCCGACAAGATCGCCGCCGCAAGCTCGTAGCTCCGTAGATCGGCAGCGAAACCCAGGGCCTCGTTCGCTTCGACGGTGTCGATGCCGCTATTTTGCAAAGCATAGGCGCGCAGCTTGTTTCCCAGGCCAATGCCGCGACCCTCCTGCCGCAGGTAGACGACGACCCCGCGACCTGCCTCAGTGATCGCCAAAAGGGCGGCATCCAGCTGCTGTCGACAGTCGCACTTCAGCGATCCTAGCGTCTCGCCGGTCCAGCACTCGGAGTGCACCCGACACAGCACATCCGCGCCGCCGTACAGCTCGCCAGCGACGATGGCGAGGTGCTCATCTTGCGCGGGGACGATGCCCCCAGCCGTCTGGTTCGCCGAATCGGTGCTGCCATCGGCCCGGCTGTGGCGATAGACAATGGCCCGCAGAGGCCCGTGCACCGTCGGCATGGTGGCGTCGGCGTATCGATAAATACTCACAGACATGGACGCGCCGAGATAACACAATCGCCCCGCCTTGGCCATGATCCTTGGCACGACTCGCCGTCCCCAAAATGGTCCGAACAGTTCAGCGCGCTGCGCGAACGCTGGGCTTGAACCGCTAGGGTGCCGCGGTGAAGACAAAGGGATAGCGAAGACGTGGCGGAGCGACACCCGACGGCAGCGGCCGCGGTCGCGGGAACGACCACTCGGACAGAAGCTCGATCAGGCAGCTCGCAACGACCGTGCTGCCCAACAGATTGAGCTCGCTGCGAATCTGAACGGCCCGGCCAAACTCACCGCTCGCGACGAGCTCGAACGATAGCTCGATGCGGCCACTGGGCGCCGCGGGGTCGTGACGAAAGGCGCGCTCGTAACAGGCCCGCACCTGCGGCCCGTGGGCCTCGGCCACGAATCCGATGTCCGCGCTCGCCCCCTCCGAGGTCCGATTGGACGCCGATGGCAATGAGTCAGCAAGGGCCCGCTCCGTCTCGGGGTTGGTCGTCATCGTCCCGCTTGAAGACGGTACGTTCGCGGTGGCCGGCCCACGTTCGCTGGCAGGGCTGGTTGATCGAGCTCGGGTTGGGTTTCCGCCCGGTCGTGAGCGAGTTCCCCGCCCGCTCGCCGGCCCCGCGCCTCCCAGCGGCACCACGGTCACCGTCGAGGCATGGATTCGCTGCTCGGCAAGACGGGCCGTTAGGATCGCGACGCCTACACAAAGCAGCAGCCCCAAGCCCAGCTGACCGAGCGTGATCGGGCTTGCTGAGTCCGCGAATTCCCGTCGCGGTCTGAGGGAAACGGCGCGTCCGCCGCCAGAGGCTCCGCCGTTGGTCGCGGCGGCTCGGGTCGCCCTACGTCCGGCCGGAGCCTCGCGCCGCGTCCCACCCTCACCACCGGTCACAGGCGGATCTCTGAAGGCCTTGGGGGACATCCGATAAGGGTATTGCACCGGCGACCCGACCGCGGTATGAAAAGCAGTCTTACCTTTTACGGTCCGACCCGTTCACAGGAGAAAGTCCCATTCGAAACGACAGCCGCCCAGCCCCTGCCGAGCAGTATCGAGTCAACCACCGCATCCGCATTCCCCGCGTCCGCGTCATCGGTGCCGATGGCGCTCAGGTCGGCATCATCGACACACCTGAGGCCCTGCGTATGGCGCGCGAAGAAGGCCTCGACCTGGTCGAGATCTCGCCGAAAGCCGTGCCGCCAGTCTGCAAGATCATGGACTACGGCCGCTTCAAGTACGAGATGGCCAAGAAGGAACGCGAAGAGCGCGCTAAGCGGACGGTGATCGAAGTCAAAGAGATGAAGTTCCGTCCCAAGACGGACGAGCACGACTTTGACTTCAAGGTGAAGCACATCCGCGAGTTCTTGCAGGAAGGCAATAAAGCGAAGCTGGTGATCCAGTTCCGCGGTCGCGAGATTGTCCACCCCGAGGTAGGGCAGCAAGTGCTCAAGCGAGTGGTCGAGGCTCTCTCGGATGTCGCGCAGGTCGAGCAGGCACCGATGATGGAAGGGCGAAGGATGCTGATGATCATCGGTCCCAAGTCGGGCCAGGCCAAGCGGCCGATGCCCGCCCCCGCCCCCGCCCCTGCCCCCGGCCCGCAAGTCATCGTCAAGCCACCGACGGGTAATGCTCCCGCCGCTCCCACTGCCCCAGCCGCCGCCCCGGCCGCGATGGCGGCAGCGCCCCAGGGCGGAGCAGACGTCGAGTAGCCGGCGGTTCTGCCCAGGTAGCGCCTCCCCCGGATTCAGGCCCCCCGATGCAGCGCGTCTCTTGGGATCGCTACTTTATGGATATCGCGCGGGTCGTCTCGTCCCGCTCGACCTGCAGCCGCAAGCATGTCGGTGCAGTCATCGTCCGCGATCGCACCATTCTGTCGACGGGTTATAACGGCTCGTTGCGCGGACTGCCGCACTGTGACGATATCGGCCACATGATGGAAGGTGGCCACTGTGTCGCCACCATCCATGCCGAGCAGAACGCCATCATCCACGCGGCGAAAAATGGTGTCGCAATTAACGGCGGCACCGTCTACGTGACGGCATCACCGTGCTGGTCTTGCTTCAAGTCGATCGCGAACTCGGGCCTCTGTCGGATCGTCTACGGCGAGTTCTATCGCGACGAGCGCATCTTTGAATTCGCACAACGCCTGTCGATCGAACTGGAGCACCTCCCGGTTGCCGCTGTTGCCGAGCCTGCCCCGATTCCCATCGAGTGAGCCAGCGCATATCGAGAGCGCGCCGAGCGGCCTGTCCTGTCCCGTTTGCAACCGCAACAGCCCTTGGCAGACGATGTCGCGGCGGCAGTGTGAAGGTAGGCCGCGAGGAATAAAAGCGCCCCCCGCTTCGATTTCTCCTTGACCCACGTCGCGACACCCGGATACGGTGAGAGTTGCCTTACCGGATGTTCTTTGATTCCTAGCTTGGATCGAGTGGCTTAGCCTGAACACGAGCGACGGGAATAAAGCAGGACCCCAGTCGCTCAGAGCCTGAATAGTGACCTCGAGAGAGGTCTTGGCGAGGCCCCAGCGTTGCGGCGCTGGGACATCTAGTAGCAGTAGGAGGCTAGAGGATCGTGAAACCGCACAGCAGACTAACCGCTCTGGTGATGGGAGCATCGCTCTTCACCAGTTTGTCGGTAGCAAGTGCTGAGCCCTCCCATTCGACCCAAGCGAGTGCGAGCAAAGCCAGCAAGTCCCCAAAGAAGCACACCCCACGTCAGGTCTTTAATGGGTGGGCTGTCCCTGAGTCGAAGCTCCGCGTTCAGCCGGTCAAGCGACCGTCAGGCAAGATTGAGATTTCTTCGCTCAACGAGCCAGGCGCGCATGTATCGGTGAACATCTACAACCCCGACGGTAGCTACAACGAAGAAGCCCTCGATCAGCTGAACCACTTGTGGCGCTGCCGGCGCACCGAGACGGAAAAGTCGATCGACCCGCACATCTTCGAAGTGTTGTCGCACGTCTACGATCGCTTCAAGAAGCCGATCTCGCTCGTCTCGGGGTTCCGTAACCAGCGCCGCACCACCAGCTATCACTACGTGGGCAGCGCCGCGGACTTCACCATCCAAGGTCTGGCCGACGGCGTTCTTAAGAACTTCGTCGAGAGCCTCGACACGGGTGGCATGGGCATTGGCATTTATCCGCACGCCGGCTTCATCCATGTCGATGTGCGCCCCGAGCCGAGCTACCGCTGGGTCGACTACTCGCCGCCAGGTTCAAGCGAGATGGGTCAGCCCAAGACCAAGCGGACTCGCGCTCCCAACACCTAGTTCCTCGCGTCGTTGCCGCAGTGACAGCCTTGCGAGGCTGGCACTCTGCTCGTCATTTCTGGCTGCCTCCGGCACCCACTCAGCTCATCTAGGTCGCGCCTGCTAACATAGATAGCCGCTATGGTTATCGCGTCGGCTCGCTCTGCCCTGCTGTGGCTGTGGGCAGTCTTGCTGTGGGTGGGCGGGTGTTCGCCCTCGTCAGGCGCGGGCCCCCGACGAGAATCCCCGACAGTGCAGTGGCGACAAGCGCAGGCCGCTTGGCAGGGGCGACCAAATCTTGCCGCCGGCTATCGCGCTTTTGTCGATGTCGACGAGGCCAGCCCCGAAGGCCGGGAAGCCCAACGGCGCCTCTTGGATGCGGCGGCTCACTATCGCCGAGCGATCGAGCTCATCGCAGCCGGTCAAGTCGGTGCGCGCGAGGAGCTGGCTCGCGGCAAAGCCTTGGCCCCCATGGATCCGGCGCTGTTCCTGCCCCTGGCGCGCGCCTGTCGGGCCCGCGACAACTCGTTCCTGGCCGTCGAGTACTATCGCAGCTTCCTCGCCGAGCCGCAGAGCCAGGATCCCGAAGCCGTGCGAGCCGCCCAGCGCGAGCTGAGTGAGCTGTCGAAAGAGTTGGGAGACGCCTACGGTGCTCCGCCCGCCGCGCCACCGCCTGAGCGCTGGCTAGGTCGGGTACAGACGCTGGCGACGCTGCTGGCGGGAGCAGCGCTCGGCCTACTTCTGGCGGGGGCGCTGTCGGGCTATTTCTCGCGGTCGCGACGCGGAAGATCGCTCGCCGAGCTCGCCGAGACCTATCCCGAACTACAGCCGGCCCTCGCCTATCTAATCGGCCGCCTGCGTCATGAGCTGCTCAAGCATCGCATCGGCGCCGTCACCGATGTCGCGCAGGCCCTCGCTGCTGGGCCGTCGAGCGCGGAGCAGCGCGTGTTCCTGCACAAGCGCCTGTTCGGAGGCGAACGACTGGATGAAGCTTGGACCGGCTACCTGCAGTCGTTCCGCCGCGCGCTGGGTCCCGACTTCGATCTTTTGCGCAGTGATCGCGATTTCCGTCGAGCTCAGCGTGCAGTTCGCCAGCTGCAGGGGCTAGAGCTCCCACTTTTGCACGGCGATCGCGGCGCGCTGCGCAAGCTGCTGTCGGCCCAGACCGAGCTCCTGCGCTTCGATCGCAAGCTGGCGGCGCTGGTGACACGTCTGCAGCGTACTCCGCTCGATCGCGCACTGATCGAGCAAGCGGTGCTGTCGGTGCGCGCCGAGCCGCTGGCCAGCCAGGTCCCCCTCGACGCCGTCGAAATTACGGAGCCCGAGGAGCCGGTGCTGGTGGCGGTGTATCGCACCGACCTGCTCCTCATCCTCAAGAACCTGCTGCGCAACGCCATCCTCGCGGTGGGTCGCTGCCCGGCCCCGCGCCAAATCGCCGTCGACGTGCTGCTGGAGCTTTTGCCGACGGGAGAAGAGGTCGTCAAGCTGCGCGTACATGACAGCAGCCCCGAGACGCTGACGCCTGAGCAGATCTATCGCAGTGGGGATGCCGCGGCGCAGGGCGCACAGCACGGACTCTCGCTGGTTACCGCCGCCTTGAGCCTGTACAGCGGCTCCATCTCCGTCGGGGCAGGACGGGCTGGCTATCAGAAGTGCGTCATCGTGCAGCTCTTCCGCGCCTTCGATGGCGCTGCGCCTGAGGAGGCCGCATGAAGCAGCTCCTGGTCATCGAAGATGGCAGCGAGTACCGCGAGTTCGCGCACCTATTCCTGCGGCCGGAGTATGAGATCAGCCAGGCCACCTCGGCCGCCTCGACGCTGGCCGTGCTGCGCCAGCGACCCATCGACTGCCTGCTCATCGACCTGCGCTTCGATCGCGCGCCCACCTCGGAGCTGATCGGCGATGTCACGGCAACGGCGGCTCAGCTGTTCGGCGGCAACCAAGGACGCGCCCTGCGTTATCTGCAAGATCAGCAGGGCATCCTGATCCTCGCTGAGCTCCGTCGCTGTGGCTACCCGCAAGGCGCAGTATTCGTGCACGACTTTCCGGCGAAGCGACTACAGAACCTGCAGCGCCTTTACGGCCAGGTCCGCGCCATCCCAACCTTTGATGCGGGTGCGATCCGCCGCGCCCTCGTCGAGCTGAGCTAACCATGGCCCGCTCCCGCTCCCCTGCCCCAGCTACGCCCAGTGGCGCAGCCGAGACCCTGGCTAAGCTCGCGCACGACGTTGGCAAGTACCTGAGCCGAGTCGCACGCAACCTCGATCCAGCGCTCAGCTCGCCGCCAACAGGCCCGCTCCTCGCGATGCTGCTGGCTGATCTCTACGGCCCCAAGGCGGCGCCAAGCCAGCGGCCCCATGCAGTGTTCGTCGCGCTTGTGCAAGAGCTTCCCGCCGACTTCTCGGACCCACGCCTATCGCGCTGCGGGGATGCATTTGCCGCACTCGATGCGCTAGAAGCGCAAGTGACGCAGGCCGATGTCCCAGCGCTCGGGCAGGCGGTGCGCCTCGCGCTGGCCATCGACACCGATCTGCGCGATCTGGCGCGCGCCCATCCCGTCAATCGCCGAGTCGCCCCGCTGCGAGGTGGTCGATGAAGACCCGTCCCAAGCTCCTAGTCATCGACGATGGCGATCGTCACATCGAGCTCTTGCATCACTTCCTGCGCGACTACGCCTACGCCACGCGCTGCGATCTGCCTGGACCCTGCTGGACCTGCCCACAGCGGCTTGGCTGCTCGCTCACCCACGCCCACGACGCCAAGGAAGCCGACGAGGCGCTGCGTCGCAACCCAGATACCGATGTTGTGCTGCTGGATGTGGCCTTCGAGCTGCCGCCCGCCCGCCTCCTGCCGTTGCGTCGCGGTGGCGCCCCCGACTCAGCCGCTGACCAGGCCACCAGCGACGAGCGCAGCATCGATTTGACGCGGCGACTGCAGGGTCTGGCGATCCTTTCGCACCTGCGGCGGACGCGCGGCGATCTGCCCGTCGTGCTGATGACTGCCCGCGAAGAGCTGGCCTATGAAGACGCGGCTCTGGCGCTTGCCGTCGATGAATTCGTGACGCTGGCTGGCGCCGATGCCCTCGATGCCCGCGCGCTGGGCCTGTTGATCGAGCGCGTGCTGCTCCAGCGACGCGAAGCCCCCGAGGCGGGGGGGTATCTATTTGGGCGCTCACCAGCCATGGCTCGTCTCCGTCGCAGCGCGGCGATTCTGGGCCGAACCTCGCTGCCCGTCCTGGTGCTGGGCGAGACCGGCACTGGCAAGAGCGCGCTCTGTGAACAGGTGCTGCATACAGCGGCGCAGCGCTCCGGTCCCTTCGTCTCCGTCGATCTCGCGGCCCTGCCCGAAAGCCTGGTGGCGGCTGAGCTTTTCGGCACAGCGCGCGGAGCGTACAGCGGCGCCACCGATCGCCCTGGTCGCTTCGAGCATGCCCACGGCGGCACCCTGCTGCTCGACGAGATCGGCAACCTGTCCCTGGCGATGCAGCGCATGCTGCTGCTGGTGCTGCAGGACGGTCGCGTGACGCGACTCGGCGAGAGTACGCCGCGCCCGGTGCAGGTGAAGCTGGTGGCCGCGACCAACAGCGATCTTTTGGCCGCAGTGCAGGCGGGGACTTTCCGCGCCGATCTGTACGCGCGGCTTAACCCTGCGGCCAGCCTGCGCCTGCCCCCTCTGCGCGAGCGCATCGAGGACATCGAGCCGCTCTTGCGAGGCCTGCTGCGCAAGACCTTCGCCGCCGGACCGAACCGGGCGCTGCTCGTCGAGTACTGCGATCGGGCTGCCCTCGATGGCTCGCCGCAGGTCGAGCTCGCGGTAGGCGCTGCGGCCGAGCGCGCACGCCCCGGAAAGCCTGAGAGGGGACTGCGCTTTCTGCTGCATCCCTCGTCGCTTAGCGCCCTGCGCCAGCATCCCTTCCCCGGCAATGTGCGCGAGCTAGAGATGCTGATCGGTAACGCGGCGGTGTTTGCGCTCGCCGATGCCCTCGCCGCGGCAGAGAGTGGACGCGCCGTGCCGGCGGCCGCACGAACCATCTTCATCCCCGCCAAGCTGGTGCGCGAGCTCTTGCGAACTAGCTGGCCGACGGCGGCGAGTGTGCCCCCGGTCGTTGATGCGGCGGGCGAGGCGGACCTGAAGCCGGCCGCATCGCTGCACGCCGTGGCGCATAGCCTAGAGCGGCAGCTCTATGCCCAGCTCTACGAGCGCTGTGCCGGGGACTTCTCGGCCATGGCCGAGCGCCTACTGTCCGGCGATGCCGCGGCGAATGCGCGACGGGTCCGGCTGCGCTTCAATCAGCTTGGCCTGCGGGTCAGGGCGCCGCGATCGAAAAAGTAGACTGCAAATCTACGATTCGTAGCCTTGGACGGCGTTCATCGACCGCCTGCGCGGCCTTATTTCCGTCGCTGATTCTGGCTGGCTAGTACTAAACGAGAGCGTGGCACACCGGCTGCAATAGGACCCGGGCAGGAGGCCACGACGATGACTGCCCAGAGCCAAAACAGCGTCCTTTTCGCCCTGTCCGAGCTGCAGCAGATCGAAGCGCAGCGCATCGCAGAAGAAGCTGCGCAGCAGGCCGAGGCTCGCCGCCGCGCTGAGGAAGCCGAGCGCCGCGAGCGGCAGGCCCGCATCGAGGCCGAGGAGCACCGCCAGCGCGTCGCCGAAGCCGAAGCCCGCCTGCGCGTCGCTGAGGAGCTTCGCGTCGGCGAAGTGCAAAAGCAGGCCGGCCAGCTTGAGCATGAGCTGCGCGTCGTTCGGGCTGAGCGCAGCCTGCTGGCCGACAGCCTGACCCGCTTCGAGCAGACCCCGGCCCCATCGCCTTATCGACCGCTGTACGCGCTGTCCGCGTTTGCGGTGGTGCTGATTGGCGGCGTGACCCTGGCCACCAGCCTGCTTTCCCGCTATCCCGATCCACCGCGACGGCAGGTCGTCGAACGGGCGCCGGTGGTCAGCCCGGCGATCGATCCCAAACTAGCGGATCAGATGGCCGTGCTGGAGGCTCGCCTCAACAAAATCTTGGCCGATCGTCCGACGGAGAAACCGGCAGCTCATCCGACTGTGACTGGGAAGCGGCCGAGCCCCCACTCCAGCCGGCCGAGCGAGCGCCCCAACCTAAACGCCGAGCAGTGCGAAAATGATCCGCTCGGCTGCCTGCACCTGCGCTAAACGGCGCGCTAAGCGGCCATGCACGGGATGGCTGCGACGGGCCCGGCCGGCAGGATGATCTGCGGCTCGGTCTGGGCCTGCAGCTGCTCGATGGTGACACCGGGGGCCAGCTCGCGCAGATGCAGTCCATCGGCCTCGACATCCAGCACGCCGAGCTCAGTGACGATGCGACTGACGCAGCGCGGAGCGGTGAGCGGTAGGCTACAGCTCCGCAGGATCTTGCGCTCGAACACGCTGTCGGGATCGCCCTTCTTGCGCGCCACGTGCTCCATCATGATCAGCACGCGCCGCGCGCCAGCGACGAGATCCATCGCTCCGCCCATGCCCTTGACCATCTTGCCGGGGATGGTCCAGTTGGCCAGATCGCCGCGCTCGGACACCTGCAGCGCGCCCAGGATGCACATGTCGATGTGGCCGCCGCG
>CALFYE010000565.1 GCA_937952145.1 uncultured Myxococcales bacterium | reverse complement strand
TGGATGCTGCCCAAGGGCACGGCGGCGCATCCGATCGTGCCGATGTGGGTCATCATTGTCTGCGCCGGAGCGATCGCGCTGGGCACGGCAGCCGGCGGTCAGCGCATCATCAAGACCATGGGCAGCAAGATCATCCGCATCTCGCCGCTGCAGGGCTGCGTCAGCTCGCTGGCCGGCGGCGTGACGATCTTGACCGCGAGTCAGTTCGGCATCCCGGTGTCGACCACGCACTGCATCAGCGCCAGCATCATGGGCGTCGGCGCGGCGCGGCGGCTGTCGGCGGTGCGCTGGGGCGTGGCGGGCAACATTCTTATCGCCTGGGTCCTGACGGTGCCGATCAGCGCGACGGTGTCCTACGGCACCTACTGCCTGCTGCGCATCGTGTTCCCCGGCGGCTAGAGCCTCGGTTGGCTACGGCGGCAAGAGCTCGGGGATGACCGGGCCGCTGCTGCCACCCAGGCTGGTGCCCAAGAGCTGAGCCACGCTGGGCGCGATGCTGGTGTGGTCGTAGACCTTTTTGACGGTCTGGGGGCGCAGGCCCGGTCCCACCGCGACGGCGAAGATATGGCTGCAGCCGCCGCAGGTCTTCTTGGCGCCAAACTCCGAGACGCAGTGGCCGTGCAGCGTCCACTGATCGGGCTCGGGGTAGTCGTCGCGGCCGTGATCGGTGGTGATGACCAGATAGGTCGTGCCGCGATAGACCGGATCGGCCTGCAGCATGGCCCACAGGCGACCGATGTAGTAGTCGCTGGCCCGCAGCGCTTGGTGGTAGTGGAAGATGCCGTAGTTCTGAGTCAGGCGACGCTGTACGCGGCGCTGCATGTGCGCCTCTTCATCGGCATCGACGAACTGGATGACGGCGAAGCGGGGATGGCGGCGCGGAAGCTCGCTGAGCGCTTCCAAGAAGGTGTCGGAGTCGGCGCGCGATCCGCCATAGATGTCGGGCTTGAAATAGTTCGGGTTCGCGACGAGGCCTCCGCTGGGCAGGGTCGCACCGGGGCCACTACCGGCGTCGGCGGGGGCGGCGGCGCCTTCGCTGGGGGCGGGACTGCCGGGGGGAGCGACCTGGCTGAGCGCGGCGCTGTTCTTAAAGCCACAGCTGCGGAAGAAGTCATCGCTTGCTGCGACGGGCGGCAGCACGGCGATGTTGCACAGCGGGGCCCACGAGGCAATCAGCGCCACGCCATCAAAGCCCAGGCCAAGCTGCTTGCGCAGGCCCTGAAATACCGTCGGATAGTGGCTGCGCAGATCGGCGGGTGGGGGATAGTTCGAGACGATCTTTTCCTGTCGCCGGCCAGCGAAGATGTCGGCATACCCCGGCAGGCTGACCCCGGCGGGGTTGCTGATCTGAAAGCGCGGCAGGAACACGCCGGACTTGCGCAGCGATGTCAGGTTGGGCAGAAGCTCGCCGGCTCGCACCGGCTTGCCGTTGTCATCGATGCCACGACCGAGCACATCGCGCAGGCGTACTCCGTCGACCAGGATCACGATCACGTTGCGTCGATCCGGGGACGGCACCGGGGCCAGGGCGCCGATCAGCGGCGGAGCCGGCGCGGCCGGGGCCACCGGCGCTGCAGCGGCTGGTACGCCAGCCGTACTGGGACTCGTCGCGGGCGGAGTGGGGCTGGCTGCGGCCGGGGCAGCGGGGGCAGCAGGCGGTTTTTCGGCGGCTAGCTGTGCCGGGGCCGGGGCGGCTGGCGGGGGGGACGCCTGCGGGGCTGCAAAGGCCGCGGTGGCCAAAAGGCCACTCCACAGCGTCAGGGACGGCAGCTTGGTTTGGGCTCGCTGCAAGCTAGGCACGCGAGCCATTCCCATCGGTCGGGGCAAAGAGGATCTCGGCGAGACGATCGAGGTCAGCGTTGTCGGCCGCCCCTTTGCGATACGCCAGGTCGAGAGCGCTGGGTCCGAGCGCGCGATAGACCGCTTCGGCTTCGGCCGAGATACCAGCCAAGCCGACAAGGTGGCGAGCGACGGTCGCGCCATCGCCGCGCGCAAACGGTCCGGTGAGCGCTGCTGGCAGCCCGACCCGCTCGATGTTGTCGACGACCGAGCGGGTGAGCGCGGCCAGCGCTTTTTCGGCATCTGGGCGATGCAGGCCGATGTTGGCCAGCACGTGCGAGGCGACATCGAGCAAGGCCGCGACGTGGCCCGCCGCCAGGACAGCCGCGGCGTGATAGGCCGCCTGCTGCTCGGGCGAGAGCGGCAAGGCGACGCCCCCTAGGGCCTGGCACAGGAGCTCAGCCGCATCACGTCCCGCCGTATCGCCGGAGATAGCAAACACCACGCCGCGCAGCGTCTTTTGCGCCACCACCTCTTCCCCGGTGACGAACGAGTGCAGCGGATGCAGCATGCCGACGCCGCGCACGCGACCAAGCTCAGCCTGGAAGACCTCGGCTGGGGGCAGCGCACCGGCGCAGTGCAAAAGGACGCTGTCGGGTCCGGCTGCCTGGTGTTCCAGGATGTAGCGCGCCGCCTGCGGGATGGCCTCGTCGCGCACGGCCAGAAGCACGATGTCCGGGGCCTGACGGGGCCGCCCGTCCTGCTCTTCGAACAGCGGGCCGCGGGCGCGCGACCAGTGGCGCAGCTGAAAGCCGGCCTCGCTAAGTCCGGCTGCCAAGGCATGGCCCACCGGTCCCGCCCCGACGACGAGCACGCGCTCGCTGCGCTGGGGCTTGGGCGGCGCCTCACTCCCGTCAAATCGCATCGGAATCCTCTCCCTGGCGCCCGTCTTGCGATCGCGGATCAGGCTCTCTAGACCGATCCGGGGTGACGTAAAGCGCCTGCTCTTGGATGTACGAAAGAACGCTCTGGGATACCCAGCCACGCGGGGCCCCACCAGCGGCCAGTGCGGCTCGTACCGCGGTCGAGCTAAGCGGCGGCAGATCCACAGCCTCGGCGTGGCGGATGTCGCGCGGTCGCGGCAGCTCGCCCGCTTCGATGTGCAGTGGCTCGTTGGCTGACTTGGCGTGATGGGGCCGGTGCGACGCGGCCGACTCGTGCTGGCTGCGACCCAAGACGATAAAGCGGACGCGCTCGAACAGCTCCGCTGCGCCGTGCCAGCGCTCGCGCTCGGGCAGCAGGTCGGCGCCGATGACCAAGCAGAACTCGTGCTCGGGGTGGCGCTCGGACAGGGCGCGCACGGTGTGCAGGGTGTAGCTGGGTCCCGGTAGCTCGCCCTCGATGGTGCAGACGCGCACGCGGCCGAGGTCGGCGGCGGCCCGGCTGCACATCGCGGCGCGATGGCGAAACGGCGCCATCTGCTTTTCGAAGGGATGCTGGGCACAGGGCAGCATCCACACCTCGTCGATGGCGTGCGTCGACAGCACATACAGGCAGGCCAGCTGATGGCCGATGTGCGGAGGGTCGAAGCTGCCACCGAACAGCGCGATGCGCATGATCTGGTTACTTTACGCCACTTTCTACCTGTAGAGCAGAGCCTGCAGCGACTGGGGGCAATTCCCCCAGGTCGACCTGCCGGGCCGGGCGCTGAGCTGCACGATTCCCGTCGCTGAGGGGCGGTCGGCGGCGCACCGGCAGCCGTGGCATATGGCGTGCAATTGCAGGTCCATAGGGTCGGGCATGGTGGGCTTATCCCCTGCCCCGCCGAGAGCAAAGCCAAGTACGACTGCCGGTACAGCCAGGGAGGCGATCATGAGTGCGTTGTCAGCGTCACAGCCAGCGGGTGCGGGAATGGAAGGACAGACGGAGGGTGGACTGCCGGTGGGGTCGGTGGGGCGGCGACGGTGGACGCTGGTCGCGCTGTCGCTGGGCCTCGGCCTGTCGCTTACGGGCTGCGGCGGCGCCGAGATCGACGGCCTGGGCGAAGATCTGGGCCCCTATGCCGAGCGGATGCCGTGGGCGGAATTTATGGCCACCGCGGCAATGGACACGGTGCAGGGTGCGACCGATTCCAGCGCCTGCACGACGGCTTCGATTCGCGGCCTGTCGGATCAGATCGTCGACGAGATGAACTGCATCCGTCCCGGGCTGATGTCCAACATCACGAGCGCCAATGTCTCTTTGAGCTCGGCGGCCGCCCTGCCCTATCTGCAGGGTCCGGCCGCGACGGCGCTGAAGCGAGCGACGATGGGACGCAGCCGCTTGCCGCTGAACTCGACGCTGCGCACCGTGGCGCAGCAGTTCATGCTGTACACCTGGTATCGCACCGGGCGCTGTGGCGTCGGCCTGGCGGCGCAGCCGGGGCGCAGCAATCACGAAGACGGCTTGGCCATCGATACCTCGGCCTATAGCTCGTGGATCACCATCCTGCGCGACAACGGCTTCCGCTGGTTTGGCACCGCTGATGATGTCCACTTCGACTACACCGGCGGCGTCGATGCCCAGGGGGTCCTCGCCTTCCAGCGCCTGTGGAACGCGAACAACCCCGGCGACAAGATTGGCACCGACGGTGTCTACGGCCCGCAGACCGAAGCCCGCATCAAGAAGTCACCGCGCACCGGCTTCGCCCGCGGCGCTAGTTGCAAGTAACTTGCGTTTGGTGTTCGGGCGGAATTGTTGCAAGTAACTTGCATTTGCTGATCGGGGAGCGATCAGTGAATGACGCGTAGGATGACGTCGCGGTCGATCAGCTGATCGCCGTCGCGCAGCGGCGCTGGGCCGAGCACGCTGCTGTGGTCCTGGCGCTGCCAGATCACCGTCGGGTGGCCGCTCCACCACAGCTCGCGGTGGGCGACCCAGACCTGGCCCCAGCGCATCGCTCCGCCCAGGCGTTCCAGCGGCGAGCCGCGCGTCGGTAGCTGCTGCCACAGCATCAGCGTCGCCGGCACACCGACTGCGTAGTCGTCGCGGCGCTGCAGCAGCACGCCGGGGGGCGGATCTTCTTTGGGGTCGCCGTGGATCAGCGTGATCTGCACCGCCAAGTGCTGTCCCAGGTGCAAAAGCGTGCCATCGGGCAGGCCGGTCAGCCGGGCCCCGACGCGGCGGTCGGCAATGAAGGTGCCGTTGCTGCTCTGATCGAGCACGCTTAAGCGATTGTCGAGCCAGATCAGCACCGCATGCTCGCGGCTGATGGTGCCGGTGATCAGGTCGTGCTGCGGCGAGGGCTGGGCCTGACAGACGACATCGCACTCGCTCTGCTTACCCAGCACGGCGCGCGGGCCAACCACGATGTCGATCATGTGCTCGGGTTCGGCGCGGCTGACGTCCCCGTGTGGGGCGCTCTCGCCGCCGCGTAGCAAGCGATACCAGCGCGGTGAGCGCCGTCGCTGCGCCGGGCGGATCGACGCCTTCTTGGGCACGGTCAAGGCCAGCGTGAATTCTTCCAGCATGGCGGTGGCGCTGGCGAAGCGGGCGGCCGGCTCTTTGGCCAGGGCGCGCACGAAGAAGGCATCTAAGGCCTCGGCATTCTGCACCTGGGGTGCCAGGGTGCGCAGCGGCGGCACGGGAGCACTGCGATGAAGCTGAAGCAGCGTGCGCGGGTTGTCCGCGACAAACGGCGGCCGGCCCGCCACCGCCTCGTACAGGATGACCGCCAGCGCGTAGCGGTCCGAGGCCGCATCGACCTGCAGTCCGTCGGCGCACTGCTCGGGGCTGCGATAGCACAGGGTGCCGGGGGCGAGCGGTAACTCTAGAAGATCCGTCGCCAGCACCTTGGCCAAGCCAAGCTCGCTGAGCACCAGGCGATGCCCTCCCCCATCGGGCTCAAGCTGCAGGCTGCTGGGGGTCAGCTCGCCATGGCACAGCGACAGCGCCGCCGCGCGATCCAAGAGGTCGGCGACTGGCAAGAGCAGGGTCGCCAGCGTGTCCGGGGTCGCGCCATCGCTGAGATAGCTGCGCAGGTCGCTGCCGGTCAGCGGATCGGTGGCCAGCCAGGGGATACCCGGCCCACTTGTGCTGCTGCCGCCGGGCGGGGGCGGCTGAGCCATGCCCAGCCCCGGCGGGTCGCCCCCCGGGCCGCGCTCGGCGGTCAGCGGCAGGACACCAAAGGCATAGACCGCGGCGGCGTGCTTGTGGTTGAGCAGCATGGCCCGCTCAGCGCTGCGGCGAAAGCGCTCAAGATAGGCCGGCGTGCGGCAGGCGTCCGACGACAGCACCTTGACCACCACCGTGCGTCCCTGTGGCCGCTGCTCGGCAAGAAAGCTCTCGCCGTGTAGCTCTTCGCCGAGCCACGACAGCAGATGCAACTGGGCGTTCAGCCACCTTCCCGGTGAGAGCCGCATGTCCACCTCTGTGGATTGCTCGACCGATCCCGATTATAGCGTCGATGTCAGGGCGTCCGCCGTCCCTAACCGACCACCAGGTTCAGCAGCCGGCCTTTTACAAAGATCGTCTTGCGTAGGGTCTTGCCCGCGAGATGCTGCGCCACGTTGGCATCGCTCTGCGCCAGCGAAAGCGCCGTCGCTTCGTCGGCATCGGGAGCGACCAAGAGCTCGCCGCGCTTCTTACCGTTGACCTGCACCACCACCGTGACGTGCTCATCGCGTGCGATCGCCTCGTCGCAGACCGGCCAGGGCGCAGCGGCGGCAAACGGCGCGTGCCCCAGCCGCTGCCACAGCTCTTCGCAGAGGTGCGGCGCCATCGGGCAGAGCAGCAGCACCGCGCTATCTAGCGCCTCGCGCAGCGCTGGGGTCTGGCTGGCGTTGGCGCCGGCGGCGGTGAGGTAGTCGCCGGTCTCGTTGCACAGCTCCATGATCGCGGCGATCGCGGTGTTGTACTGCAGGCGATCGAACAGATCGGTCGTCACTCGGCGAATCGTCTTGTGCGTCTTGCGGCGCAGCGCCAGATCTTCGGCACCCGTCTCGCCCGTCGTTGCGGGGGGCAGCGAAAGCGCGCGCAGCACCAGGCGATGCAGGCGACCCAGGAAGCGGCTGCAGCCTTCGACTCCGGCTTCGCTCCACTCCAGCACCGAATCGGGGGGCGCCGCGAACAGGCAGAACAGGCGCACCGTATCGGCGCCGAAGCGCTCGATCAGCGCCATCGGCTCGACGACGTTGCGGAAGCTCTTGGACATCTTCATCTGCCGCAGCTGCTGCGCCGGCTGGCCGCACTGCTTGCAGGTCCCGTCCTGCACTTCCTCGGGATACAGATAGTCGTGCGTGGCGCAGCGATAGGCGTCTTTGAGCACCATGCCCTGCGTCAGCAGTCGCGAAAATGGCTCGCGCAGATCTTTAGGCAAAAGGCCCCAGTCGCTGAGCATCTTGGTGAAGAAGCGGGCGTAGATCAGGTGCTTGGTCGCGTGCTCTGAGCCGCCGATGTATAGGTCAACCGGCATCCACGACAGCCCCGCCGTATCGAGAATGCCGTCTTTGTAGTTGGGCGCGGTGTAGCGCAGGAAGTACCAGGACGACTCCATGAACCCGTCCATGGTGTCGGTCTCGCGTCGCGCGGGGCCCTGACAGATCGGGCAGCGGGCCTGCGACCACGTTGGGTGAGTCGACAGCGGCGACTTGCCCCCGGGCACGAACTCGACATCTTCCGGCAGCAGCACGGGAAGCTCGCTGTCGGGCACTGGCTGATAGCCGTGGCCGCCGTTTAGGCACTCGACCATCGGGATGGGACAGCCCCAGTAGCGCTGTCGCGACACCAGCCAGTCGCGCAGGCGATAGCTGACGGTCTTGTCGCCCTGGCTGCGCTCGGCCAGCCAGGCGGTGATGCGCGCCTTGGCCTCTTCGCTCGCCGTACCGTCGAAGGGGCCCGAGTTGATCAGCGTGCCCGGCTCGACGTAGGCAGCCTCCATCGTCGCGGCATCCAGCGAGCCATTCGGCGGCGCGATCACCACTTGCCGCGGCAGGTCGTACTTGCGTCCGAACTCGAAGTCGCGCTGATCGTGGGCCGGCACGGCCATGACCGCGCCGGTGCCGTAGTCCATCAGCACGAAGTTGGCGATGTAGACAGGGATGCGGGTGCCGGTGGCGGGATTTATGACGTGGGCGCCGGTGAACACGCCCTCTTTGACGTAGTCTTCGGCGCCGCGGCGAATCTTGTCTTCGGCCCGCACCTTCTGCACAAAGGCAGCGACGGCGGCCTCGTTCTGGGTGCCGCGCGACAGGCGCAGAGCCAGCGGATGCTCGGCGGCTATCGACATATACGTTGCGCCAAACAGCGTGTCGGGTCGGGTGGTAAACACCTCGATGTCGCCTGTCGCCGGGCCGGTCTCGTCAGCGGCAAGCGGCTGGCTGAGCGCGAACTTGATGCGCGCCCCTTCCGAGCGACCAATCCAGTTGGTCTGCATGGCCAGCACCTTGTCTGGCCACTTGCCTTCCAGGCGCTTGATGTCGTCGAGGATCTCTTGCGCGTAGGCGGTGATGCGAATGAACCACTGCGTCAGCTCGCGCTGCACCACTACCGACTGACAGCGCCAGCACAGGCCGTCTTCGACTTGTTCGTTGGCGAGCACCGTCGCGCAGGCCGGACACCAGTTGACCAGCGCACCCTTGCGATAGGCCATGCCGCGTCGCCACATCTCGATGAAGATGCGCTGCTCGTGCACGAAGTAGCTGGGGTCGCAGGTGCACAGCTCATGGTCCCAGTCGTACGACTGCCCCAGGCGCTGCAGCGGACCCTTCATCGCCTCGATGTTTTTTTCCGTCCACAGCCGCGGATGCACACCGGCCTTGATGGCGGCGTTTTCCGCCGGCAGACCGAAGGCGTCCCAGCCCATGGGATACAGCACGCGGAAGCCGCGCATGCGATAGCCGCGGGCCAGCACGTCGCCGATCGAGTAGTTGCGCACGTGCCCCATGTGGATGCGCCCCGACGGATAGGGGAACATTTCCATGAGGAAGTACTTGGGCCGGTTCGCGTCTTTGCCGGCAGAAAACAGCCGGGCTTCTTGCCAGGCGGCCTGCCAGCGCGGCTCGACTTCGCGCGGCTCGTAGCGAGCGGTAGAGGGATCGGTCGGGGGCGTGTTTTGATCGGCGGACGGCGACGACGACATGGTCGCGCAGGGTATCACACCGAGGCTGCGAAGTAATCTAAAGGCCGTGCTTAGCGGACGGCGGGGAAGGCCGCGCTATCGGCGGCTTCGGCGGCGGGCTTGCTGGCTTCGGCCGCGGGGGCAGCGGCTTTGGTTTCGGGCTCGGGGCTTGCGGGGGCGCTCGCGGGAGCGACGGGCTTTCCGTCCTTGGGTTCTTTCGCGTCCTTGGCGTCCTTCGCCGCCTTGCCACGGCCGGTCGGCGTCTTGGCTGGCTCGCCCGTGGGGGCCGCAGCGGCATCAGGGACCGCCGTCGGAGCCTGGGCCGGCGGCGGAGCGACTGACGGAGTCGGCGCGAGGACGGGCGCGAGCTGCAGCCGTTCATTGGGCGACAGCGACTCGCTGAGCTGAACGGCTTCACCCAGCAGGGCATCGTACTTGCGAGCCAGGAGCGGACTCTGCGACACCGCTTGCTTGATCGCCATCGCGGCCTGCGCAGCCAGCAGCTTACGCTGTAAGCCAACTGGAGCGGCATGTGCAGCGAGCAGGAACAGGCTGCCGCGCGTCGCCATCGCCAGGGCCAGCGTGGGGTTTAGTGACAGCGCCTGATCGAGAGCGGCCCGCCCATCGACGATGTCTTTCTCTGGCGACTTGCGCTTGCTGACCTGCCAGTCGGCGCCAGTGCGCGCGATCTGACCCAGGCTCAGATACACCAGCGCGTTCTTGGCGTTGACATCGCGGGCTCGTGCCGCGACGCCTTTGGCCTGCTGCAAGATCGGCAGCGGACTGGTGCCGCCCTTGGCTAGCTCGTCGGCCATGGCCAAGAGCAGCTGAACGTGCAGGAGCAGGCTATCCGAGTCATTCGGGCTGATAAGGATGCTCTTCTGAATCGCCTGCAAGCCACGGCTCAGCGCTTCCTGCGGATCGCGGCTCAGCGAGAGCTGCGCTTCGGCGTCCAGCGCGTAGACGCTGGCCAAGACGCGGTGAGTCTCGGCGTCGTCGGGGTTGGCCTTGATGGCCTGGTTCAGCGCCTCGTGGGCCTTGCTCAGCGCCTCGTTCGCCGGGGCTGGCCGGCCGTAGCTCAGCTCGTACTTGGCGCGCAGCGCGTACACCGACGCCAGGTTGCGATAGGTCTGATAGTAGTTGGGGTTGACCTGCAGCGAGCGCGTGCTGGTGTCGATGGCTTTGCCGATCCATAGGTCAGGCGACTTGCCGTGCTCGATCTCCCAGGTCGCCATCTGCTGGTGGGCGTGTGCCAGGTTGCTGTAGGCGACGGCGTAGTCTTGGTCGGCTTCGATGGCGGCGTTGAGCTTCTCGATCGCCTGCTCTAGCTCGCTGTAGTAGTCCTGGCCGCGTGCCCCCAGCCAGTCGGCCTTCGTCGATAGCAGCACGCCGTAGTCGTTCAGCGCCCAGGCGAAGTTGCGGTTGATCTCGATCGACTTGCTGAACGCCTCGATGGCCTTCTTTTCCGATTCGGCGGTATCCAGCCCATGGTCGTTTTCGTAGTTGGCGATGAGCTGATAGGCGAGGCCAATCTGATCATGCGGGAACGCATTGTTGGGGTTCATGGCGTAGGCCCGCAGTGCCGTCTCGACGGCCTGCTGCGCGATGCTGCGCGGGTCCTGACCGTGCGTGCTCAGGTGCTCGGCCCAGCGCGTCATCGCCCAGACTTTTTTACGCACCGCGCTGTCGTTTTCCGAAAACGACACGATGGCGCGATCACAGGCTTCCTGTGCGCGCTCGTACGCCTCTTTCGGCGACAGGCCCTGGGTCTTGTCGAGCTCCATGATCTGCACCCAGGTATCGGCCTCGGCGCTGTGGATGCTGGAGTCGCTGCGCGCCATCTCGGCAGCACCGTGATAAAGCTCGGCGGCGCTGCGATAGTCGCTGCGCGCTTTCTGATACTGACCGCTGTTCTGGTTGCGGCGACCGTAGGCGTAGTAGACGTCGGCCTGCAGCTTCTTGGCTTCGTAGAGCCAGGGCTCGGCGGTCAGCGCTTCCTGACCTTTCTTCAGCGCCTCTTCGAACTGCTGGCTGTAGTAGGCCAGCAGGCCCTCGGCCAGGGGGCGCGACTCGCCGTGCTCGCCGCCGCTCTGGCGCAGGTGGTGCAGGGCGGGCTCTAGCAGATCGTGATCGATCTTGGCTTTGGACTCCTGGAAGCGCTTGCCGCTGCGTCGCTGCACTTCTTTGAACTGCTTGTTGTAAAGCTCACCCAGCGTGCGTCCCAGGGCGTACTCGACGGCGGGAGTGCGCAGGCCACCCTTGTGCGCCAGCCGCAGATACTCCAGCGCTTTTTCGTATTCCTGCAGCGCCAAGTGACCGCGGCCGAGCGCGTAGAAGGCCATCGCCGCGGCCTCGCCATCGAGCCGCGCCATGTCCTGGCTGATGCTCGCCATGCGGGCCCGAATCACCGCTTTTTCGACGCTGGTGTCGTGCAGTGGCAGCGCGTAGGCGTAGCGCATGAAGATCTCGATCTCTTTGATCTTCTGACCTGACTGCTGCGCCAGGCGGGCTTGCTCGGCGGCCTGCACGCGCGCACGGATAAAGATCGTGCTCAGCACCAAGATGGCGATCGCCGCGACGATCAGCGTGGCCACCAGGAGCTTGTTCTTCTGCGCCTTCTTCTGCAGGCGATAGACCAGGCTCGATCGCCGCGCCATGACCGCTTCGCCGTCGAGATAGCGCATCAGATCATCGGCGAGCGCCTTGGCCGACTCGTAGCGATCGGCGGGGTCCTTTTCCAAGCACTTCATCACCACCGCATCGAGATCGGCGGGGACTCCGTGCTTCAGATCGCGCAGCGGCTTCGGTTCAGCGACCAGCAGCGACAGCAGGATCTCGTCGTTCGGCCCTTTGCCAAACGGCGGCTGTCCGGACAGGAGGTCGTAGAGCGTCGCGCCGAGGCTGTACACGTCAGTGCGGCGATCGAGAAGCTGCATCTCGCCGCGCGCCTGTTCCGGTGACATGTAGGCCGGCGTGCCCTCTAGCCCGGGGGCGAGCAGACCGCCGGTGGTCTGCACCAGATCGGCGAGACCAAAGTCGAGGACGTAGGGGCGAAAGCCGCCCTCGGGCGTCTGCTCGACCATGATGTTGCCGGGCTTGACGTCGCGGTGAATCATGCCGTAGCGGTGCGCGGCGTGCAGTGCCTCGGCGGCCTCGCGCAGCACCTTGACCTTCTGCGGCAAGGACATCTTGTGGCGAGCCAGGTTCAGCGTCTCGCCATCGATGTACTGCATGGCGATGTACGGCCGACCCTCGATCTCACCGACTTCATAGATCTTGCAGACGTACTCGTGCTCGATGCCGGCCTGCGAGCGCGCCTCGCGATAGAAGCGCTGGGCCAGCTCGCTGCCCGCGGTGTTGTCGCGGATAAACTTCAGCGCGACAAAGCGGTTGAGTCGCGGATCGCGCGCCTTGTAGACGGTGCCCATGGCCCCGGCGCCCAGGAACTCGACAATCTGATAGCGATCCCAGTCCTGCAGCGGAAGCGGCTGGTTGCGAAGGCTAGCAGCGCTGTCGGAAGCCGATCCAACCTGGCCCGAGTTCCCCCCTGGTGGTGGAACGTCTAGGGTAGGCGGATCGTACTCCTGGCTCTCATCGGCCATCGCCTAACTGTATCGCGTCAGGCAAGGCCGTGTATAGCGAGCGTTACCAGGGCTTGCCTGCGAGCCCTGGCCCAGGCGCCTTGGCGTGCGTGCGGGGCGGCTCTTTGTCGCTGGGGCGGGGGAAAGCTACCGAAAGGTGCGCTGCGCGGGCTCAAGTAGGTGCGCCACGCTGTTCATCGAGATCAGGCTCAGCTCGATTCCCGCTTGGGGTCCCGGTTGGGGTAAAGCGGGCGTGGCAGTTTCGGGCCCGACGCGACGGACGCGTAGCTCGGTGACGCCGGTGTTGTACAGCGCCAAGCACACGGCCAGCATGCGCTCATGGTCGAGCCCGAGCAGATAGCGCAGGGCGGCTGCGATGGCTCCCGCCGAGGTCACGACCGCCGCCGCCCCTCCTGAGGGCAGCGCCGCGGCCTGGGCCGCGACCGCGAGGAGGCCCCGCTCGATGCGCTGACTGAAGGCGTGGAACGACTCGCTCACCGCGACCTCGCCCCCGACCCAGCGCGGCATGGCGAGGCGAAACAAGCGGCCAAAGGCTCGACCATCGTGCAGCGGGTTGCGGCCGGCCAGCTCGCTGAGCAGCGCGTCGTACTCGGTGGAAAGCGGCCCGCCGGGTCCACAGGCAGTCGCCAGGATCTCGCCGAACGGAAACTCGTCGAAGTCCGGGACGATGTGCGTCGTGTGGAGCTCGGCCGGGGGCTTGGCAGCGGCGAGGGGATCGGCGAGCCCGGCGCTGCTTGGCCAGGCGTCAGGTCCGGCCCCACCAGCGGAGAGCAGGCCCTGGCAGAGATGGTCGCAGGTTGCCAGGTGGCGGCGGCGCGGGGCGGAAAACAGGCGATCGAGCGGCCGCCCGGCCATCACGAAGTAGCGACCCAGCGCCTGCGCCTGTGCCGCCCCCAGCGTGGACAGGACGTCGTATTCAGCTTGGCCGAAGCCAGCCTGCCCGTGTCGTATCAGATACAGCGTCGGCATGGAGAGTGGCCGCAGTGTACCTCAGCGCAGGAAGTCAGAGAGGAGCTCGGCTACGGCGATCGGCTGGTGGCGATGCAGCATGTGGCCGGCCTCGGCGACGTGGGCCAGGCGGGCATCGGCAAAGTAGCGCAGGGACTCTTGCAGCTGGGCCTCGCTGCCGGCGAGCTCGCTGTCGCTGGCGACGACGTGCAGGGTGGGACAGGTGACGCGGCGCCAGAAGGCAGCAGCCACTTCCATCATGAACGGATAGGGGCCAGGCGTGGTGTGCAGCGGATCGTGCTTGAACAGCCGGCCACCCTCGGCCACTTCGTAGGTCCCGTGCTCGGCCAGCCAGTCGGAGAGATCCTCGGTCAGGCGGCGATCGTAGAGCTGCAAGCGACGCGCGGCATCGCTGAGATCGGGCATCGGCCGCTGACGCTTGGCAGCCACGCGATCCCAGGCCGTAAGCCAGGCTCGCACGCGGTCGGGGATGCTATCGAGCGAACCGCCGCTCGGCGGTAGCGACAAGCTGTCGAGCGTGACCAGGCGCCGCACCTGCTCGGGATAGGCGCCAGCGTAGTACGAGGCAATGGTGCCTCCCATCGAGTGCCCGACGAGCGAGATCTGCGTCTGCCCGGATGCAGCCAGGATCTGGCGGATCAGGTCGTGCAGATCGGCGAGGTAGTCCATGAAGTGATAGTAGCCACCCGCCCCGATGCGATCGCTGTCTCCGTGTCCGCGCAGATCGGGCGCCAGCAGACGAAAGCCGTCGAGGCGGCCGGTGTCCAAGAGCACCTGCCAGGTCCAGCAGGAGTCCAGAAAGCCGTGCAGGAGAAGGACGGGGACGGGCGTCGGATCAGGGGAGGATCCAGCTGGCGGAGCGAGGGAGGGCCAGTCCAGCAGGTGATAGTGCAGACCGGTTTTTAGCCGAAGCTTGCTGGCGGTTGGGGGGCGAGCGACGCCCAGGCTCTGCGCGGCCATCAGCCCGACGAGCCAGTGCCCTTGGTGCCGGCATCGCCGCCCTGAAAGATCAGGTGATCGGCGACGACATCGCGATCGTTGGTCTCATCGCTGCGCCCCGGTGTGGCGAGCTCGCGATCGCTGAATTCATCCCCGGAAGATTGGCCGGTCTTATCAGAGGAGCGACGGAATGCAGAGTCACGGACAGCTTCAGACATGAGGGCACCTGAGAAGGAAGGTTCCCCATTACATGGCTCAGCCACGTCGCGGGGGTCAAGTGCGAAAGCGAACCGATGGGTCGCCGCAGCCCGGGGCTGGCCGGGTGCGTAGGCGAGGGGAGTGCGAAGGATGGGAGAGACGAAGGACGGGAGAGACGAAGGACGGAGAGAGGGAAGGACGGAGAGGGAAGGGCGGAGCAGCGCCCGGCTAGCCGGTGAGGTTGGCGTTGATCACGCCGTCCAGTGGGCCGGTGTAGAACTGGCGCACCGCGTCCTTGTTGCCGCCCGAGACGGCATAGAGCACGGCGGCGCAGGCGGCGCTGGTGCAGTCGGCGGTGGGGACGTTGCCGTTGTTGGCGCCAGTCGTCGGATCCCAGTTCACGCGGCCACCGGGGTTAACGTCGCCGAACCAGCCGTGCGGGATCAGGCCGTTGCCCTGCACAAACAGCAGGTTCATACCGCCCGGGGTGCCGTCGGGCCAGCCGCTGCGCTGGAAGGGATCCTTGGTGGTGTCGCCAGATAGCGTCATCACCAGGCGATCGCCGACCCGCTTGCTGGTCATGACCGGATCCTGCGTGTTGTCGAGCTCACCCTGGAACGACACCAGCGAGCGGGCGAAGCCGTCGAAGAGCTCGGTCGGGTTGCCGGCGAAGGCACCGTGCGGATCGTCGTTGAAAGCGGGCAGCGTCACCTGCGACGTCAGGCCCAGGCGGAAGGCGTTGGCGGTGACGATCAGCACCTCGGTGATGGCGCGCAGGCGATCGTCGGTCTGCGCGATCGAGCCGCCCCACTGCTGCACCTGACCGGGCTTGACCTGAAGCTCGGTCGCCAGGTTCTTGACAACCAGGCTCATCGCCGTGCGCACGTCGGTGCGAACGCGGTCATAAGCGGGATGCTTGGCCCACTTCGCCAGGCCCAGGAAGGCGGCGTAGTACTGCTGGAATAGGGCGCGGTTGTTGTCCGGCTGCAGGCGGGTCATCAGCGTCGAGGCCGACGACGAAAACAGGCCGACCATGGCCCGCCCATCGGGGACGTTCGAGGGGGCCGGCGTACCTGCCGGGGCGGGGGCGAAGATCGGGTTCTGCCCGCCGCGCTGAACGCCGATGGCCGGGATCAGCGCATGCTGCGCGCTCTGGATAGCGGCCGAGGCGGCGAAGAGGTTGGCATTGCCGCCCTGCGTGATCTGCACGGTGTTGCCGTTAAAGTTCTGGAAGGTCGAGTGGGCGTTGCTTTGCCCAGCGACAAACACCGTCCACGGCTTGCCTTCGAAGACCGGCTTGCCGTCGACAACCCGGTTGTACAGGGTGCGGCCGTTCTTGAGCTGCGCCTTGCGGAAGCGGGTGTCGACCGGACCGTCGATGGCGAAGCTGGGGTCGTTCTGCTCGATGACCTGGCGCACCGGCCAGATGACCGTCGCACGCGACAGCGCTCCGGTGCCCAGCACGATGTTGACCATAAAGTTCGGCTTGGCGGCGTCGGCAAGCGCGCTGCCGCCCATCTTTTCCAGCATGTCGAGCGCGCGCAGCGGGCCAAGCCCAAGCGCGGCGCTGGCTGCGAATACGCCACGGATGAAGTCCCGGCGCGAGGTCCCGCGGAGGCCGATGTCTCGATTCTGTGTCATGGCTAGGCCCTCTTTAGTCGCAAAGGAACGCAACGCCGGCGATGGCCGCTACGGCCAGGCGCTTGCGCGTCAGCTCATCGGCAACACCGGCGCTGGTGTCGCTGGTCATGTTGTTACAAAGATCGATCTGGCGGTCGCTGGGCGTAGAGCCGACCAGGCAGGCCAGACCGTCGCGGTTGCAGGTCTTGCCGTCGAACAGCTTGGCGCCTTGGCAGTCGCCGCTCATCCACGCGCCTTCCGAGTTGGTCGTCGTGATCAGCTCTTCGGCCATCGCGATCATCACGTCTTCGAGGCTGACCAGGCTGCTGGTGCTATTGCGGGTCGCTTCCGGGACGCGGGCGAAGAAGTTGGCGACGCCCCACACCGGCTGGGCGCGCTTCAGCAGAGCCCCGACGCTGCCGGCGTTGTTGTTGTCGATGTTGAGGCCGCGGCTCTTGAGGATGCGGGCGAAGGTGTCGTAGCGCAGCTTGCCGCAGGAGTGCAGCTTCTCGCCCTCGGCCTGCGTCAGCTGCCGGCCGTCTTTGAAGATGTCGCCGACGTTGTCGAGGATCTCGTCGTGATCGAGCCCGTAGTCGGGGCCCCGCTCCTGCTGCGGCAGGAGCAGCGGGTCAACCGGCAGATCGATCTGGGCACTGTCGCAGCTTGCCAGGCCGAGCGCTGCCACAAGGCTCAGGCCCAAGCTGGGTAGCACGAAGTTCTTGGCCATGATGGTTCTCCTTGGTGCGCTGCGCGCTAGTAGCGAATGAAGCTGTCGCTGGTGAAGGCGCTGCGGACCAGCTTCTTCACGTTCCAGTTATTGCTCTTGAGATCGGCGACCAGCTTGTTGGCTAAATCGTCGGTCAAGAACGCGCCGTCTTCGACGACGTCGGGCCGCGACATGGCCCAGTTCCACACCCGGCTGGTCAGGCACTTGCCAAAGTCGGGATCGGCAGCGATGGCGGCGCCCAGGGCCGGCAGATCCGCAGCCGGCTTGCCGAAGCGCCACGCCGTGGTCTCGCTGCTCGGTAGCCAGTCGGCCATGGTGGCGGTCGGCTCGTTGGGGATCGGCACCTTGACCTGGATGCTGGTGGTCAGCGCGCCGTTTACGCCGAAGCGCGCGAACAGCGGAGCGACGTGGTTTAACGTCGTGTGGCAGTTGGCGCAGACGATCGACTTGTCGTCCTGGAAGTCGATCTTGGCGTTCTTGTTATTCAGCTTGCCGGTGATCGATCCGTAGTCCCAGGGCGAGGTGTAGCTGCCCCCGGGACGCGGCTGCGGCGTGCCGGCGGTCTCGGCCGGGAACTTGCGGCACATGAACGTCTCTTGCACCCAGCGCGCGCGCCGGAAAGCCATCGACGAGAAGAACTGCGCCTGCACGCCGGCATCGGTCAGCACGCCGACCGCGCTCTGGTTGGGGCAGTTGGCGGCGGTGAACTTGCCGGTCTTTTCGTCGAAGTTCTGGCAGGTGTCGCGCGTCGCCGTGACGATGTCGGTGAACGGCTTTTCGTTCACCACCAGGCTGGCGGCGAAGGCGGGAGCGAACTCGAAGTTCACCTGCGTACCGCCGCGCATGTCGCTGCCGCCCATCTTGTAGGTGTCGCGGAAGAACGACAGGATCTGCGCACCAAAGCTCGGTCGCGCCATGTACTCGTCGAGCAGCTTCTCGTACTCGCCAGCCCGGCTGCTCTCGGCGGCATCGCGGACCCGCTTGATCTCGGCGAGCGTCGGATAGTTGCCAGTCAGCTTGATGGCCGCTGAGCGCAGCGCCTCTTCGTAGTCAATGCGGGTGACGACGGCGGCCTGCATGCTATTGCCGGTGCCGGGGTCGATCGGCTTCCCCCCCGACTGGGCTCCGCCCGCGCACGCAGCGAGTAGGGAAGGAGCGGCGAGGGCCAACGATAGAAGAATTCTCGGTTTCGCTTTCATGACTCCTCCAGCTTGCAAAGGGAGGCTCTGCAGTTACTTCTCGCCCTTGGCCCACGCATCAATCGCGTTGGCAAAGCGCTGCAAGGCGTTGCCGTCGCCCTGCTTGTAGGGGTGGTTGGGGGTGCCGCCCTGAGCCGCGGGCGTGATCTGCTTGATCAGGATGCTGTTGCGCGGGGCGGCGCGATCGACGCGGCCGAGCGTATTTAGACAGAACTGCTGCAGCACTTTGTCATCGCTCGACAGCGAGGCTTCCATGTTGAAAGCGCCGTTGGCGGTGTTGTTGCGACCGGGGGCGTGACAGCTCTGCGCGCAGGGCTGAAGCTCGTTCTTCACCGCCGGGTTAAACAGGTTCATGGCCTTGCACTTGACCTCCATCATCCCCATCGGGTTCACCTTCTCTAAAAGCTCGAAGGCGATGCCCATGCGCGAGCGCAGGCTCTCGGGCGCTTGCGTCAGGATGACGGTGCCGCCACCGATCGTTGAGGTCTTGCCCGCAGCGACGGTCAGGTCGACATTGGTCAGCGTATCGGCGGGATCGAGGACCGTGCCCTTGGCTGACAGGAAGTAAAAGCGCGGGTGCTTGAAGCGAATGCCCGACGCCGGCCCGGCGGTCAGCTTCAGCGCCGAGATGCGGAAGATGCGGTTGTCTTCCTCGCTCAGCGTAAAGGTCACATTGGCCAGCGGGTCGAGCACCGGCGCAATCGTCTCGAAGCTCATGTTGTACTCGCCGGCCATGAGCGGCACGGTCGGCATCAGGCCCGACTTGTTCATGCCCGGGCGCGTCGCGGCTTCGGCTTCGATCCAGGCCTTGACGGCGTCGGCTTCGACCGGCGAAAGCGGCGGTCCAGCGTGCTGGCCCTTCTGCAAGAGCAGGCTCTGAATCGCCGGGTCGGTCAGGAACGAGCCGCCCTTGTAGCTGGTGATCGTCTGGTATTCCATGCCCGGCGTCAGAAACGGCATCACCGAGCCCTGCGCGATGGAGTGGCAGGTGCCGCAGTCCTTGATCAGGTCGCGCTTGACCAATCGGTCAAACATCGTCTGCGGGTGGACATCGCCATCCAGGTCATCGCTCTCGGGGGCCAGACCGGGGGTGCAGGCGCCAGCGAGCAAGCTCAGGGAAAATAGGCCGGCCCGAAGACCAGTCGGACCGAAAGCCGACCGGCTACGCGGAGCACGCGAGTTTGCGTGTTGTGTGTTGGTGCTGACAAGTCGCATCGAACACCCTCCTTCAGAAGGGCCCTAAAAGACCGCAAACGCAGTCAAAAACCAAGCGATTTTGAGGAATAAGCACGCCATGTGCCAAGCCTGCGGGGCGGGATTTTCGGATCACAAAAATGTGAATTTAGTTACTCAATCTGAACCAAAGAAATTGGCTGTCTTGCGACGACGCGCTGCGTAAAGGTCAGAGCAGGTTGGGGTGGGGCAGGGCGCGGCTGCGGGCAGCGCAACTGCGGGCAGCGCGACTGCGGGATCGATCCATCAGCAGCCTAGGCGAGGCGCAGGGCGCAGACAGCAGGTGACGGGCTGAGCCATCAGCCATCGGGCGCCGGCAGTTCGGCAAGCTAGCGGCTAGGTTCAGGGTCCGACGCAGGAAGGCCCGACTGGCAGGGGGTCACGACGAAGAACAGCGGGTAATCGGTGGTGCTGGCGAGAGCGACGTGGGTGATCTCGGTCCACGCTTTGCCATCGTCGCTGACCTGGGGCGACGGTCGGCAGAGGGGCGGCAGCGGCTGCACGTTGAGCTGATCCATGGGCACAAGCTCGACGAGCCGCGACACCAAAAGCGATCGCTCACCGGCCGGCGTATTGATGATCAGCATCCAGCGGCCCATCAGACCATCGTCGAAGGGACTAAATGAGCCGGCCAGGGGCAGCGGCGGGGGGGGCGTGGCGCTGTCTTCGGGGAGGATGCGAGCGATGTACGAGGTGGCGATGCCCCAGCGCAGCTCTTGGCCCTGGATCATGAAGAACGCGGCCCCCTCCGGCTCGTCTGGGAGCGCGACGGCGGGCCCCGGGGTCACCGTCGGTCTCCTGGCCCATCGCTGCCCAGGATGTGGTGCAAGAGCGCGCGCAGATCGAGGACGACGGCGATGGTGCCAAGGAATTCAAACTCGCTGCAGCTGAAGCGCACGCGGCTGACGTGCAGCGGCCGTAGCTGAGCCGCCTCGCGGGGCAGGGCTTCGCGGACTTCGTCGGCGGGAATGGCGGCCGTGCTGCCCTTGTAGTGAACGATCAGGGTGCGGCGCGGTCGCTCTTCCCGCTCGCGACTCTCGGGGGCTGGGCCGTCCTCGGGCAGCAGCTTCGACAGGTTGAGGACGGCGGTGGCGCGACCCCGCCAGGCGGTGACGCCGGGAAATAACGGCGGCGCTCCGGGGACCAGCATGTAGCTCTGCTCGCCGAGGATCTGCTCGATATAGTCGGCCTCGATGGCGAACCACTGTCGGGCAAAGCGGAAGGGGATGAGGTGCTGCATGGGATCTAGGTCGTGCTGGCGCGGCTGCGAGCGATGAACGCCCCGATGGCGCGAACGATGCCCGCCCAGTCATCCGACTTGCAGATGTAGCCGTCGGCGCCGCAGCTCTTGGCGATGCCGGCGAGGGCCCGCTCGGGCTGATCTGAAAAGAGGACGACCGGGCAGAGGGCGCCCTTGAGAGCGCGCTGCGCGATTTGGATCAGCTGATCGCCCTTTAAGCCGGGCATCGAAAAATCAACCAGCGCCAGGCTGGGCTGTTCCTGCATCAGCTTCTGGCTGAAGCCGATCGGGCTGGCCAGCGTCGTGACCTCAAAGCCGGCTTCCTCCAGGTTGAGGCGCGCGATTTCGCGGCAGAATTCACTGTCGTCTACGACGACGATATGGTGCTTTTGCGACGGCATGGGGGGCGTCAGCTCCGTTTCCCGAATAGAGGGTCCAGGCCGGGGCGCGAGCCGCTGCTGGCGGCCTCGGCGTGCTGGGCGGCGCGGACTTGCCGTTCCGCCAGCGCAAAGAGCTCGCTGCGCAGCGACTCTAGGTTCAGCATCGTGACGATAGGCCCGGAGTCACGTCGGCGTCGCCCGCGCAGCGCGATGACTCGTTCGTAGGCCTGCTGCGCGTCGGTGGCGTTGCCCAGGGCCTGATGACTTAGCGCCAGGTATAAGGCGGCCGGCCACAGATCGGGGGCGACGAACAGGGCCCGACGCAGGGCGGGAATGGCGCGCTCGTGCTGCCCGCGCATGTGCTCGCTCATACCGACCAGAAGCAGCGTCTCTTCCGAGAGCTGCGAGGGATCGGTCCCGCTCAAGACAGGGGCCAAGCTGGCGAGTGCACCGTTGGCGTCCCCGGCGGCCAAGCGCTCAGCCGCGCGACGCAGCTCGGGGCGGGTCGTCGCCGAGGGGGCGGGCGGGGTGCTCCCGGTCGAGCGCGGCGCCAGCGGAGTGGGCGGACCGGCCGTGAGGACCGGCAGGTTCGGTGCCGAGATCCGGGCCGGGCGCGGGGCCAGCGGCGACGGTGTGATGCGTCCAGGGAGGATCGGCAGACCCAGCTTGGGCGGCACCGAGCGGGCTGCCAGTGGCGGGGTCACGGCCCGGTTCGAGCTAGCTGCGTGACGCGGCCGGACATGGGCCCAGCGCTCGCCGATCCGCACCCGCTCAAGCTCACCCGGCTCGAACTGAAACTCGCCCGCACCCAGGAGCAGATAGCCCCCGGGCTCCAGCGCTTGCCCCAGCCGCTGCAGCGTCGCCTGCGCCGCCTCGCCGGTGAAGTACAAGAGCACGTTGCGGCAGAGAATCAGCGGCCAGCCATCCGATAGCGTCGGCATCGGCGTTGGCGAGAGCAGGTTGTGCACATCGAAGACGATGCAGCTGCGCAGGCTGTTGACGATGCGCAGGCCATCGGGCGTGGGTTCAAGATAGGACTGCAGCGCAGGCGGCAGGCGGCGCGCCGCGTCGGCTGGAAAGCGTCCCTGAAAGGCGGCCTGGACGGCGTGCGGATTGATATCGGTAGCCAGCACGCGCACCGGTCGCTGGCACTGATGCGCCAGCATGGCGATGGAATACGCATCCTCGCCATTGGCGCAGGCCGGCACCCAGATCTCAAGCGGCGGACTGCCGTAGGGACGCTCGCGCAGCAGGTCGGCGATAAGCTCTAGCTGCTGCGGGTCGCGATACAGCCACGAGTACTGCACCGCGACGTGATCGAGCAGCAGAGCGGTCTCTTCGCCCTCACCCCCGACGACGAACTCGGCATACGACAGCGTCGATGGAAAGCCCAGCGCCTGCGCCCGCTCTTCCAGCCAGCGCAGGATCTCGGGGCCGCGCTGAGACAGATCGATGCCGGTCCAGCCCGAGATGAGGCGCAGCGCGTTGTTCTGGCTGCTCATCGGCCGCCTCCGCCGGTTGCCGAGCCACCACCGGTGCCGGGCGCTTCGGCCTGACAGAGCAAAAGGAGCGCAGCGCTGATGTCGGCGGGAGGCAGCCAGTACTCGGCGGCTCCGCTCTCACGCGCGGCCTTGGGCATGCCATCGACGGTCGAGCTGTCGGCATCCTGGGCAATGGTCAGCGCTCCGCCCTGCCGCATGGTCATAAGTCCCTGGCTGCCATCCTGGCCAAGCCCGGTGAGCAGCACGCCGACCGCGGTCTCGCCATAGGCCTGAGCCACCGACCCAAAGAGTCGGTCCACCGACGGGCGGTGTCCGCTGGTCAGCGGGCCGCTATCGTTTACGACCGTGCCGCGGGTCGGCGTGATGACGTGGTGATCGTCGGCAGCCAGGTAGACGCAGCCGCGCTGCAGCGTCTGCGCCTGGCGAACCACATGCACTGGCAGCGCGATGTGCGAGCGCAGGTAGTCGGCGAAGGGCTCAGCGAAGCCAGCGGGCAGGTGCTGCACCAAGACCAGGGCCGCGCAGAGGCTGGTGGGCAGCGGGCGCAAGATGTCAGCCAGGACGTTGGGACCGCCGATCGATGCGCCGAGCGCGATCAGCGCCGGCCTTACACTGCCCCGTCGGGCAAGCTGGGTCAGGGGTTTGCCGCTGGGGGAGGCGGTGGGGTCGACGCGACGCGGTGGTGGGGTGCGCGCGCTGGTGTCGGGAACCCGCACGCGGGTCTCGATGCGCTCGCGCAGGGTGGTTGAGCTTCCGCCGCCCGAGCGACTGAGGATATGGCGGACGACGGGCACGCGGGCCAAGCGGCGAATCAGTGTACGCAGCTGAGCCACCCCTTCGGGATCGCTCCGGCTGGGCAGCGGCTCACGATGCAAAGCGCCGCGCTGCAGCGCCTTCTGCACGCACACATCATCGGCGGTCGCGGCATGGTCCTCGATGATCAAGATGCCGGTCGGTCGCTCGGCCATGATCAGCTCGATGGCATCCAGGCCCCCGGTGGACAGCAAGCCGGCCGAGAGAATCAGCAGATCCGGGCTCTGATCAAAGACAACGCTGAGCAGCTGGTGTGGCGTGTCGGCCTCGGCGATGACCCGGATGTCGGCCTCGCCTTCGATCTGGCGCCGAAGCTCGTGGCTGCGCTGTGCCGAGAGCTCGGCGATGGCAACCGACACCAGCTTCACAGCTGGGCTCCGATCAGCTTGGCCACTGTGCCGACGAGCAGGCTCTCATCAAACTCGGACTTGACGATGTAGGCGTTGGCGCCGAGCGTGCTTGCCCGCTGCCGATGCATCGCGGACGAGTTGCTGGTGAACATCGCCACCGGCAAGTTCGGGAAGCGCGGTCGCAGTCGTTCGAGCAGGCTAAAGCCATCCATCTCGGGCATGTCGACGTCGAGCACGACGCAGGAGAAGCTGCTGCGCTCAAGCGCGGTCAGGCCTTCGGCGCCATTGGCGGCGGTCGAGACGTCGTAGCCCGAGCTGGCCAGCACCTGCGCCATCAGCGCTCGAATAACGGCCGAGTCATCGACGATGAGGACGCGGTGGCGGGTGGCTTCCTGTGCTTTCTGTGGCTGTGGGCCTCCCTGCTGGGCCTCGGCCATGCGCACCAGATCGCTCGGTGACAGCCACAGCACTAAGCGGCCATCGTCGAGAATTGCCGAGGCAGTGGCCGGCGCGATCTTGCTCATCAGCGGATCGACGGGCTGGCGCAGCAGATCGTATTCACCCAAGACGCGAGCCGCGGCGAAGGCCCAAAGCTGCTGATCGGCCAAGCTCAGCAAGAGCGCGTGCGGTTCGTCTTGTGGCTCGGCGAAGCTCAGCGTGTGGGCCAGCGAGCGCAGCGGAATCACGCCGTAGCGCGACCACAGCGCCCGCCCCCCGGGAACCGGCCGCACGTCCTGATCGCGCAGTCGCACCATCTCGATGATCGCACGCGAGGGTAGGGCGAACAGCGTGCCGGCGATCGATAGGACGAGGCCCCGCTCCTTGCTGATGCGCATCGGCAGCCGCAGGGTGAGCTTGGTGCCGACCCCAGGCTCGCTGCTCAACGAAACGCTGCCGCCCACCCGCAGCACCTGGCTGCGCACGACATCCAGGCCGACGCCGCGGCCCGATAGCTCGCTGATCGTGCTGCGGGTAGAAAAGCCGTGCAGGAAGAGCAGATCGTAGGTCTGCTGCTCGCTTAGCGGGGGGTGGTTGGCTGGCAGCAGGCCGCGCGCGATGGCCGCCCGCCGGACGTCTTCGCGATTGATACCGCGTCCATCATCGCTGACCGTCAAGATGACCTGCGGACCGGCGGCCTCGGCGTGCAGCACCAGGTTGGCTTCGCTGGGCTTGTTTTGTGCCTGCCGCTCGGCTGGGGGCTCAATGCCGTGGTCGATGGCATTGCGCAGGATGTGCAAGAGCGGCTGCCAGACCGAGTCCAGCACTGGGCGCTCGATCTCGACGCTGCCTGCCTGCACGACGACGCGAACCCGCTTCTGCGAGGCCTGCGCCAGATCTTTGGCATGGCGCGCCAGATCGTGCAGCGAAGGCTCGATCTGGACCAAGCGCAGCGCCCAGGCCGCGCTCTCGATGCCCTCAAGCTGAGTCTGCAGGCGCTCGAATTCTTCCAAGAGCGAGCGGGCATCTGCCGCCACCGCCGCCGCCGCCGCCGCCGCCTCGGCTGAAGGTTGGTTGCCGAGCAGGTCGGTGGATGGTGACGCCGATGGGCTTGCCTCTTCGTTCGCGATGCGCGGCGCTGACTGCACGGTGCGTCGGGCGTGGGTGCGCAGCGCTCGCAGGCCGGCGGACAGCTCGGCGATGGTGCCGCACAGCGCATCGATGCGGTCGGCTTTGACCTGGATCCAGCGCTCTCCCTGCTGCACCAGCGTCCCGACCACCTCGGTTGTCTCGCTGAGCGCGGTGGGGTGCTCGTCGCTCTTGCCGCGCTCTGGGCTGGGCGGGGGCGTTGGGCTGGCCGGGCCGGCTGGTGGCGGGGCGACCGCATCGCTGGCCGGTGCCGGACTGGCGCTCTGGTTCGCGGTCCGTAGGCTCCGGCTCGAAGGTGGCGTGGGCATCGCGGGCGAGCCTGCGGTGGTCGCGGTCATCGCAGCTTCAGCCCGCTGCAGCTCGCTGCGAGCCGGCTCTAGCGCTTCGACGTAAGCGGCATCTGCCCCCGGATCGTCCTGCAGCACGTGGGCGGTTTGCTCCAGCGCCTGGGCCACATGCTCGTAGGGCTCTCGGCTCGACTCTGGCCGTCTGGCGCCGGCCTGCTCTAAAGTGGTCTCGGCTCCATGCACGATGCTGCTGACCGCCCGCAGGCCCAGCATGCGCGACTCGCCCTTGAGCGTGTGTAGCTCGCGGGCAATCTCGACGAGCGGAGAGTCGTTGTTTTCGCCCCGGGCATAGGCCGATAGCTGCTGCGCGATACGACGCAGTCGCGCCACCGCGCTGGCCCGGAAGCGCTGCAGGAGCTGACGTTGAGCGGCGCTCACTTGCTGCCTCGATTGGGTTCGGTGCGGAACTTGCCAACCAGGGCCCGGAGCTGCTCGGCCGTGTTTCGCAAGACCTCGACGGAGGCTCGACTTTCGCGCGCTGAGCCGACGTTGCCGGACAAGATATTGCCAATCTCGCGCATGCTCTCTAAGACCTGACCGGTGGCCGTGCGCTGCTGCTGCGTGACCATCGTGATGTGGTGTGCCGAGTCAGTCGTCGATTCCGCCAGCTTGCGGCTCTCATCGGTGGCCACCGCACTTGAGGTACCGGCGCTGCGAATATCGATGAGCAGGGCTTTGACGTCCTGCACCGAAGCGGTGATGCGCTCGGCCAGGCGGCGCATCTCGCTCGCGACCAGCGAAAAGGCGCGTCCGGCCTCGCCCGCCCGCGTCGCTTCCAGCGAAGCGTTGAGCGCCAGCAGATCGCTGCGGTCGGCAATGTCGCGGATGACTTCCAAGAGCTCGGCGATGCGATTGGTGTGACCGGTCAGCGAAAGCACATGCCCGGCCATGCCTTCCGTCGTCTGGCGGGTGCGCTGCGCGTTGTCGAAGACGCCATGCGCGGCTTCAGCGATGTTGGATGCGCTATCGAGCAGTGACTGGATCGTGCGGCTGACCTCTTCGACGCCGGCGGCTTGGCGAGCCGTCCCTTCTTCTTGTCGCTGCACCAGCTCATAAAGCTGCGCCGCGGCGCCCGCTAGCTTGAGCGCGGCTTCGGTGGTCTGTCCGAGCAGTGTGCGCTGGTTTTCGGCCATGCGATTGAAGGCGACGGCCACCGCTCCCTCGGTATCGACCTGCACCATGAGATCGCCGCGACCCAGGCGGTCGGCAGAGTCGGCGAGGGCGCGCAGCATCTCGATCAGGTGCTCAAGCTCGCCGGCCAAGCGCCCAAGCTCGTCATCGCCACCGATATTGAGCGGCTCCTGCGACAGATCGCCCTGCACCATGCGCCGCGCCATGCTGGCCATGCGCTGAAGCGGTCGTAGGAAGATGCGGCCAGCCAGCCAGCTTCCCAGCGTGCCTAGGACAACAAACACCGCCAGCACCATAAGCAGCGCGTTGTTTTGATCGTGGAGCAGCTGCTCGACCCCTGACAGCGACACGCCTAGCGTCAGCCGGCCGGTGCCCCCG